>NZ_CP006821.1:0-327585 GCF_000600085.1 Helicobacter pylori oki112 | reverse complement strand
GTAATTGATCTTCTTTAAGCATGACGATTTTTTCAATGAACGCTAAATTTTTATGCACATCTATTTCATAGCCATGCAAAGAATCAATAGGGTAACAAAAGCGTTTCATCAATACCTTACTCAACGCTCTGATCGTCCCACCTACCCCAAAGGCATTTTTGTGCTTAAAGGGCAGTTTAGAGACTTCTTTTTGGATAAAGGCTTTAGCCAATTTGACATCTAAGTCTTTGTCTAAAAACATTTCTTTAATGCGAATCGTCCCAACATCAAGCGAGATTAAGTCCTTAATCTTGCCTTTTTCAATCAACGCGCACTCCGTGCTACCCCCTCCAATATCTATCGTGATCCCTGAATTTTTATGCAACAAATTCGCGCACGCGATCCCGCCATAGAGTGCTTCTTTTTGCCCATCAATGATTTTGATTTGCAAACCGCAAGCCTTTTTCACTCTCGCTACAAATTCCAACCGATTAGGGGCATCGCGCACCGCTGAGGTCGCCACGCACAAGATTTTTTTGCTTTTGTATTTGAGGGCGATTTCTTTAAATTCGCTCAAGGCTTTAATGGCTCTTTGCATGGGGATTTCTTGTAAGATTCCATTAAACGCATAACAACCCTCTGAAATCCTAACCCTAGACTTAGTCTCAAAAAGCAAGTAAAACCCAAACTGGCTCGTCTTTTTAAAGACTGCCAAACGCACTGAATTAGAGCCTATATCAATCACGGTTGTGATTTTAGCCATTGCTAGCCTTTAATCTTGCTCTTTTAAGCTTTCGTATTTGTATTTCAATTCCTCTTTGCTCTCTGCATTGTTAGGATCCGGTAAAATCGCATCTACAGGGCATACGCTCACGCAACGAGGCTCATCATCATCATACCCGTAACACTCTGTACATCTGTCTGGATCAATATTATAAATGGGATCGCCCTCTTCAATCGCCTCACTAGGGCATTCTTCTCTGCAAGCATCGCACGCAATGCATTCATCATTCACCAATAATGACATGACTAACTCCTTTTAAAAAGTTTGAATACGATTTTTACTCTAAATTAGCTTAAAATTCAATCTAAAAAGACTATTTTTTTTTGATTATAAGAATGGGGGCTATTTTCCAACACGCCTAAAACCCCTAAATCTTTTAAATGAGTGTAGTCTTGCTTGTGGGTTTCTACAAACACGCTCAAGCCCAAACGCCAAGCGAATTCTACCATGCCTTTTAGATCTTCTTTCAAAAGCTCTTCATCTAAAATGACCCCATCAGATCCTTGAACAAGCGATTCTAAAAGCTGGTAGTGGCTGATGAAAAAATCCTCATGGACAATCAAAGAGCTCGCATGGCGGCGCAATAATCCTAAAACTTCTAAATCAAACACGCTTGGAACGCCTATTTCGTATAATCCTTTGAAATTGACAATGACGCAATCGGTGTGGGTGTTTTCTTTCAAAAGCTTTTCTAAAACCTCATCAGGGGTTACAGAAACACAATCTTTGGTTTGAGGAATAACTCTAGGCAAGTAAGGGTTATACGACAGGCTTTTACCCAGCATTTCATAAGAAAGCATGCCCTCTTTTAAGGCTAAGCTTTTTTGTAAATTTTCTAAAATCCCTATTTCTTGCATTCTTGAATGATCTTATTGTGCTCTTTTAATTCGGGTTCGGCTTGGATAGACTCTTTAGCGATGCTAGAAAAAATTTTTTTAGCCTCCAAGCAATTCCCCAATTTGTAATAACCCCATGCTAAAGAATCCAAATAAAGCACTGATCCAGAATCCAACGCTAAGGCTTTCCTCACAAAATCCATGCCCCTTTTAATATCCATGTCATAATCTATTAAGGAATACCCTAAAAAATTATAAAAGAAAGCGTCTTGCGCGTCTTCTTTATCTTTGGTTTTAGCGAGTATTTGTTGGCGCTCTTTGGTGGCTTGCTCTAATTTTTGAATGATAGGCAGCATCTCTTCTTTGGTGAGTTTTTTCTTATTCGCACTCAAGCTTTCATAATGATAAATCGCCTCTAACCCTAAGAATTTAGGATCTTTTTTTTCTTGATAGATCAAAGAAGCTTGTTTGGAAGCTTGATCGAATTTTTTTTGTGCGGTGTATAAGTCTAACAACAAACGCCTATCAAAAGGGAATAATTCTGCGATTTTCTGGGCCTTATCAAACTCTTTTAACAAGATTAATACCCCTATGTAAAATTGGGCGTTTTGAACGATAGGGTTTTTTTCATACAAACGAGAGAAAGTCGTTTTAGCCAAATCAAGCTCGTTAAATTGCGTGAAAGTGTTGAGCGCTTTTTGGCACAATTGCTCTGAGCAACCATACCTGTCTATATGAGATTGCAACAAATCCAAACCCTCTTTTTTACGATTTTGCAAAAAATAGATCGTAATGAGTTTTTCTAGGCTGTCTTCATCATGCACTTGGTTATAAAACTTATTCAATAGCGGGAAAGCCTTATCCAAACGCTTTTGAGTCAAATACAAAGTCCCTAACACATTGTCTGTGGCTATGGTCTTTTCTTCTTTACGGATTTTGTGCAGCAATTCAATCGCCTTATCAATCTGCCCCATTTGCGCATAGCCATCCACTAAAATCTTATTGATAGAAACATCATTACGATTATTGGTGATTTTTTGATAGAGCATGGCTAAATGCATAGCGGTTTTAATATCCCCTAAACTCGCCGCTGAAATGGCCGCTTCTTTAGCATACACCACCTTATTGGTTTGCTTATAGAGATTCATATAGCCTTTTTGAGCGCTAGCAAAATCCCCTCTATGGAAAGCGTCTGAACTCAATAGGATTTGATGATCTTCTGAAAGGGTTTCAGCCTTAAGGCAAAACATGCTAAAAAGCAATAAACTTGCTAAAAATTTTTTCTTTATTTGAATATCCATTATTTTATTTCCTTTTTTGTATCACTGAAGTGAATTTTAGCGCACTTTAGTTTCTTTGGTTTTTTGTGTAATGCCCGGACAGCTTTGACAAAAAGCTTCTTTTTGCTCTTTAGAGAAAGTTTTCACGCTCTCCCAAAAAGGAAAAGTTTGGCATTGTTTAGGGCGCACGCTATAAATCTGGCATTTTTTGGTTTCTAAATCCAAAAACACGCATGCCAAACCCAACTCTTTAGCGTCTTTTTCTAGTAAAGAGAACTTATACCCCACCTTTTTAACATATTTTTGACTGAATTCTTCTAATTCTAATTTTAAAAAAGCGCTAATTTGTTGCATTTCTTGGATATTCAAAAAAATATACCCGCTTTCCCCCACGCAACACTTTGCCCCACAACCCTCGCATGCCTTAGGATTAAAACTGAAATCAAAATCTTGCATTAAACTACCCCTAATCCTATTGGAGATCAATACTCACGCTAAATTGCACCAACAGCCCTTCATCATCTTTAGAAATTTTTAAGGGCAATTGGCTTTGAGCGCTCGGTAAATATTTGTTGATTAGGGTGAAAAAAAGATAGGTTTTTTCTAATTCGCTCGCTCTGGCCATGATGAAAAATTGGGTTTTTTGAAGAGGGTTTTGAGAGAGCAAGGGTTTGATTTTATAAGCATCAAAACATTTTTTTAAGATCTTTTCTAAAATCCGCCTGGACTCTTCATCATTAAAAATCTTTAATAAGGATTCGCTGGTTTCTTTTTGATTACGATAGTTTGTTAGGGCTGTTTCAAAATGCCTTTGCGCGTATTCTAAAACGCTTTTTTTACGATTTTCTTCTAAAAGGATTTTTTTTAATTCCAGCATGCTAGGCCATAGAAAATACTCAGTATTGAGCCAACCCAATAAGGAAAAAACCCCTAAAAAAATAAGGTTTTTAATGATAAACCCTACATCGCCTGATTGCTCTCTGTCCAGGTGTGAAAAATGCAATGGCTTCATTTAATAGACTCCGGATTTTTTATCAGTAAGGAATTAGAAAAGTTGGTGGAGACAAAATTAAACCACCCGTCGCTTAAAGGGAAAAATTCCGCCCTAGAATAATCAAACATGGGGTTTAGTTTGTTTTGAAACAAAAAATAAAAGGCTTCTTTAGAAGGGGTTTTACCACTAACCACCACGCTTTGCTGGTCTATTTCAATGCTATTAATAGTGATGGAATCCGGCACAATATTTAAAAGCCCTTGCAAAACATCTCGTATATCATCATTGTAATTCAAACGCTTTTTGGCTTCTTTAATGAGTTTTAAGGTTTCATCAGTCTTAACCTGCAAGCGGCTGATTTCATGGCGGTAAAGCTTTTCTTGGATCGTCAAACTAGACGCATTATCTTGAGTGTTTTTAATAGCGTTATGCATAAACCCCACTAACCCCCCTATCACCACAAAAGATAAAAAAATGTAAAAAACCCAAATTTTAGAAAGCTTGCTGATAAGGTATTTCGCTCTTGGCTCAATGTAACTAAAACGCATGCTTTTCATTCTCCATGCGCGCTAAAATGTTCAAGCACTCCACTAAAGAAAAATCAAGCCTATCCACTTCTATCATCAAAGTTTCTTGCAAATGCATTAACGCTTTGTGGTGGATTTGACAGCTGTCTAAAACAACCACTTTTTCTACAAAGTCTATCTCTCTAGAATGATAGACGCTGCGCAATCCCTCTTGCAAAACATCTGCAATTAAGGGGATATTCGTCATGCCTTCAATCAAACTATAAGCGTCCTCTGTTATTTTTTCGCTATTATCCTTACTGCTGTCTAGGCCTATCGCTTCTTCAAGGCTGTCAATATCTTCTTGGATTTCACTCAAAAACAAATCCACAGCCTCATTATCCATTCCCATAAAATCTTCTTCTTTGCTCTCTATAAACTCTTCAGGTTGTTCTTCTAAAAACACGGATTTGGCTAAAAAAATCTCTTTTTTATCCGCAATCAAAAAATAAAATCTTGAACGCTCCAAAAGCAAATACAACAACGGCTTATTTTCTAAATGATCACGCACAAAATCATAAATAAGGCTAAAAGGCGAAAACAAAAAATCCACATCCTGGATTTTAAAACGCTTGAAATCCTTTAAAAAATCCTTAGATTCCACATAAACGCAATACTTTTGATTGACTTCACAAGCATGATAATCTTGATTTTCTTGTTTGATTTGTTCAAACGCCTGCTTTTCGCATAAAACCTCTTTAGCTTTACTCATCGCGCTGAAATAAGTGTAGGGGTATTTTTGGCTATAAGTTCTGGCGATTTTTAAGGCTTGAATAGGGACTTCACCATTTTTAGTCTCCACTTTAGTCTCAAAAGTTTTAAAAAATTTCTCTTTAATGCGATCGTTTTTGATCCTTATGACTTGAGTGGATAAAAGATTGTGATCCACATTAAAAGAGATATACACTTGAGAGCAAAACCTCTCCTTAAACGCTTTTTTTAACCCCTTAAGCACCCAAACCCCTTTGAGGTTCTTCAAACCCAACAGAATCCATGCGCGTCTTTAAATATTCTTTAGCCCTTGAAAGTTCCCATTCTTTAGGGATGATTACCGATTCTAGCATGTAATAATGCACTTCGCTAAAAGGCTTAGGGATTTCAAATTGATCCCAAGTGTTCAACCGCCATGCGTTTTTACAAACCACCCGACAAGTGCTAATCCCCACGCCTGATTTTTGAGCTAAAGCGATCACCCCATCCGCTATGCTGTGTCGTGGGCCTTTAGGGCCATCAGGAGTGATGGCGACATCGCAACCTTCTTTCAATCGTTTAAGCCCCTCTATCAAAACCTTAACCCCCCCTTTTTTGCTAGAACCTCTAATGTTTTTAAAACCAAAGCTTTCAAACAAACCCGCCGCAATAGAGCCGTCAAAATGCTGGCTTGCGATCACATAAACAGAAGGTTTTTCAAGCCTTAAATACGCAAACCCAATCATGCCAAGCTCCCCATGCCAACAGCTCACAATAAAGGGCTTTTCTTTTAAATTTTGAGCTAAAAAATAGCGGTTTTTACAAGTTTTATGCAACAACCAAAGGACTCCAAACGCCAAGCGTGGGACAACCTTCAAAACAATATTTTTCCTGAAAAATTTTAAGCTCAATTCTCGCCTTTAAACCCGCTCTTCATTGGTTATTTTGATTAGTTGCCTTTGATGGCCGCTATCAAGTGCCCTTTGGAATGAGAAACAATCTCCACTTTTACAAGCTCGCCCGGATTTCTTTTTTCTTTACACGCTACTTCAATGAATTTCCCCGTATCGTTGCGCCCTTCAAAACCCACGATTTGATTATCCATTTCACGCCTGTTTTCCACCAACACCACATGCGTTTTGCCCACTTCTAGCTTGGCTTTTTCTTCTAAAATTTCTTTGTGCCTGTTTTGCAATCTCTCTAACCTTGAAGATGAAACCTCTAATGGCACTCTTTCTTTCCAAGCTCCCGCTTCAGTGAAAGGGCGTGGGGAGTAAATGAAACTATAGAGCGTGTCAAAGCGCACTTTTTCTAGCACCTCCATCGTGTCTTCAAAATCCTTATCGCTCTCATTAGGAAAGCCCACGATAATATCCGTGCTAATGCCCACTTCAGGCACTAAAGCTTTTAACCTCTCCACCCGATTTAAAAACCACTCTTTACTATAACCCCTTCGCATCATCTTTAACACCGCGCTAGATCCGCTCTGTAAGGGCATGTGGATACTCTTGCACACTTTAGGATTTTTGGCAAAGCGTTCTAAAAATCCATCATTCATGTGCAAGGGGTGAGGCGAAGTGAATCGTATCCTTTCAATGCCTGAAATTTCGCTCAATTTATCCAACAAATCGCTAAAATCCACTTTCGCATGATCGCTACTGAAACGCGCACCATAATTATTCACATTCTGCCCTAAAAGCATGAGCTCTTTAGTGCCGTTATTCGCCAATTTCTCAGCTTCTTTTAAAATCAAATCCATAGGGATAGAAATTTCTTTCCCCCTAGTGTGCGGGACAATGCAATAAGCGCATTTTTTATCGCAACCTATAGAGATGTTTAGTAACGATCGGATTTGAGCCTTTTTTTCAAAAAATTCAAACGCATACGCGCTTTCATCGTAATCAATCGCCACTTCAACCGCTTTTTCTCTATGGATCACCTGAGAGATTTTAGACACATTCCTAGCCCCTAACACAAAGCTCACGCTTGGGGCTTTTTTCAAAATGTCCGCTCCCATGTGGCTTGCGGTGCACCCGCAAACCCCGATTTTGGCGTTGGGTTTTTTGATTTTAGCGAATTGCCCGATCTCTGAAAACAATTTCCTTTCAGGCTTTTCGCGCACGCTGCAAGTGTTGATTAAGATCAAATCCGCTGTTTTAGGGTCATTGGTCTCTTTATAGTCTAGTTTGGAAAGCTCGCTTAGTAGATGCTCGCTATCCCTAGAATTCATGGCACAACCCATGGTTTCAATATAAACTTTCAATACAAGCCTTTAAATAATGTGCAATTCATAAAGAAAATCTTTTTCATCAGTGCTGACCCTCACCTCATCTAAATAAGCCGTATGGCCTTTTTCTTTGAAAAAATCCACCGCTTTGAGCATGTCTTTATGGGCGTTTGTGGGGGCAAAATAGAAAATAGAACGCTTGTCTTCACTGAATTTGTGATACAAATCCTCTAATTCCACGCTCTTAGCGTCTGATTTTCTTGTATTCTTGGCTAAAACTAATTTCATTGACTCTTTCCTTAATTGATTTGGATTTCTCATTTTAACGCATTCTGTCTTTAAAACAAATTAGATTACCCTTTTCCCCCCTAAAAACAAGCGTTCCACTTCTTTAGCATGCAATAAAAATTGCAAAATCGCCTGCTCTTTAGTGAATTTTTCATTGAAACCAAACACGCTCAAATCCGCCCTTTTGTTGGCTTCTATCTCGCCATTATTTAAAGCTAAAGCTTTAGCCCCATGCCTAGTCGCTCCTAAAAGGGCTATTTTGGCTAATTCTAATAACGGCATGTTATGGGTGAGCAAGAACGCCCTTAATTCGTCTAAAAGGCTCAGTGAAATGTTAGAACTCAAGCCATCAGTGGCGACGCTCACGCTCAAACCGGCTTCTTTGGTTCTTTCTAAATCCAACGCTTTCCCGCTCAATAGGCGGTTAGAAAAGGGGCATGTGATTAAAAAAGCGTTTTTGACTTGAGATTTAATCCTTTTTAACGCTTCCAAAGAAGCGAACTGGTTATGCACGAATAAAGTGTGCGTGTCTTTAAACATGTCAATGTAATCGTTCGCGCCTTTATAGAGCGATTTGGAATGAGACTCCTTTAAAAAATGCTGGTAAAAATTTTCAAACCACCCTTTAGAATTTTCTACCCATTCTAATTCTTCAAACGATTCTAAAAAATGCGTAGAAAGCAGGCTTTGTGAATCTTTGGCCAATTGGATGACGCTCAAAGCCATGTCTTTTTGAACCGAATAAGGGGCATGCACAGCGAGAGCGGCTTTAAGCTTTTTGTCTTCCAAATCTTTTAGCTCTTTAAATTTTGCCTCAAACGCTTTTAATTTTTCTAAAGAATAGCTGCTCCCTAAAAACTCTAAAAACACGACAGCACTCAAGGGGCTTTCTTTTAACAAATCAACTTCTATCAGGTGGTTAGAAATCGCTCCCACGCTCCCCACCCCGCTTTTTAATTGCACAGCGATGGCGTTTTGAATAGCCCCTTGGCAATTTTCTAAAATCGCTCCCCCATTGTTTAACACGCTCCCTAACCAGCCAGAAAAACTCCCGTAATCAAAACTCGCCTTGTTGTTGGAAAATTCAAAATGGGTGTGCGCGTTGATAAAAGCGGGCAACAGAACGGAATTTTCAAAAAACTGCGCCTTTAAGTGGGGGTATTTGAGCGTTAAACTTTGATAATCGCCCACTTCAACAATCTTTTCATCAAAGACTACGCCATAATCTTCTAACACTTCGCATTTTTCATTACACAAAAAAACTAAAGACGCTCCTATGATTTCTTGCATGCATTCTCCTTAATAAATGTGGTTTGCCCATTTAAAATCATTCTTTGAACTTCGCCGTATAATTCCAAACCATAAAAGGGCGAATTTTGATTACTCACTCTTGTTTGAGCGTTTAAATCCACGATCATCAAATTGGCTAATTGGTTTTCTTTAACCTCGCCTGCATTGAGTTTTAAAAACTTCGCTTGATTGATCGCCATGACTTTAATGAGCTGTTGGAAACTGATAACCTTTTTTTGAACTAAAAAAGTGTAAGCCACGCTAAAAGCGTCCTCTATGCTCTCACACCCAAAAGCGCTTTCTTCAAAAAGCTGTGCGTTAGAGTTTTTAAAAACATGAAGGCTTGTGAGCATGGCGATTTCGTTATTTTTTAGGGCTTCTTTTAGGGCGTTTTGGCTTTCTTTATCCCTTAAAGGAGGAGCGATTTTAAATCGTGGCTCATAATCTTCATACACGCTCTCATCTAAGATCAAATGACTTAAGGGTGTTTGGGCTTGTAATTTCGCTCCTAAATCATTAAAGGCTTTGATGAGTTTGAGCGTGGTGATGCTATTCACTTTATCTAAAAGCATGGGGATTTGTAACGCTCTAGAAACTTCCATGAAACGCACCAAGCGCGTGTTTTCAAACGCATTGTCTACAAAATTTTGCCCCAATTCATAGGCTAATTCCCCACTATTTAGGGCTTCAAAAGAATTTTCTAAAGAGACTAAAAAAGGCAAGTTGTAGGATTTGGCGTAGTGGCTGATGAGTTCTAAAAAAGCATCAGATGGCGCGATTAAAATTTCCCCTCCTTTATTTTTAAGCGTAGCGATGTCGGCTAGTTGGTTGTTTTTAATTGCCATAATATTTTTAATGCCGCTTTGATCGCAATTAAAAACATTGAGTAACCCTACCCCCCCTTTAAAAGCCTTTTGTTTTAAATTTTCATAACCCTCCAAACCAGTAACGCTCAAATCAATGAAGCTTGGCAGCACGAATAAATCCCTGCACTCAACCACTTCTTCATTTTTGGTAGGGCTTAAGTTTTCTTTAATCTCTGTAATGAGAGAATCTTTTAAGCGGATATCCGCTCTTTTTAAAACCCCATCATCATAAAACGAAGCGTTTTTTAACAGCATCAAACTCTCCTATTTTTGCAAAAAATTCGTCAGGCTTTCTAAAGAATTTGTCATGATCAATATCCCCATTAAAATAAGCACCAACCCTGAAACAATTTCAATCGCACGGTTGTATTTCTTTAAGGATTTTAAAAATAAAAGCGCTCTTTCTAGCATTAAAGCCACCAATAAAAAAGGGATCGCCAAGCCCATTACAAACACCACCATAAGCATTAAGCCATAAGCGTCCTTGCTCGCGCTCATGATCACTATAGAAGTGAATATCGGCCCGATGCATGGCGTCCAACCTAAAGCGAAACTCATGCCCAAAAGAAAGGGGTAAAAGCGCTGCATGCTATTAGACTTGCTCGCTAAACCAACGCTTTGAGTTTTATACAAAAACGAAAAACGAAACACGCCTAAAAAATGCAAACCAAAAAGGATCACAATCCCCCCGGCGATATAATTCACCCAGGAAAACGAAAAGCTATGGATAAGCTTGGCCATAGACATGCCCACGCCTAAAAACACGAGCGAAAACCCCACCACAAACATCAAGGATTTTAAAAAAACCGAAACCCTTTTAGCCTTACCATCTTTAATGTCCTCTAAAGAAATTTGAGAAATATAAGACATATACGCCGGGATTAAAGGCAACACGCAAGGGCTTAAAAAAGTTAAAATCCCGGCTAAAAGCGAAGTTAAAAGAGGTGCTGTGTCAAAGAGATTAACAAGCGTGTTATCAAACATCATTCAATCCTTTTTTCAAAATAACCATCTCTTGTATTTTTAGGATAACAAAACCTCACTTAATCTTAGGCACAATCTCGTTATTTTCTACCACAAATGCCACGCTGCCATTCTCTTTAACTTTATCCTCTAAAATGAGTTCAGCGAGCTTGTCTTCTACCATTTCATAGAGCGCGCGCTTTAGGGGTCTAGCGCCATAAAATCTGTCAAATCCCGCTTTAGCGATCAATTTTTTTGCCTTTTCGTCTAGGGTTATATTAATGCCCCTTTCAAGTGCTTTTTTTTGAATGTTTTCAAAGAGTATCCCCACGATATTTATGATAGCATAACTATCTAGAGCGTTAAAGGAGATGATTTCATCTAAGCGGTTTAAAAATTCCGGCTTGAAAAATTGCCTCAAGCTCTCTTTAATCGCTTTTTGTTTATCAGCTTCACTCAAACTTTCTTCCAAAAGCGCGTCGCTAGCCACATTGCTGGTTAAAATCAAAATCGTGTTTTTGAAATCCACCCTCACGCCCTTACTATCGGTTAAATGCCCCTCATCTAAAACCTGCAACAAGAGATTAAACACATCCGGATGGGCTTTTTCCACTTCATCTAACAGCACCACGCTATAAGGCTTTCTGCGCACCGCTTCGGTCAATTGCCCGCCTTCTTCATAGCCCACATACCCAGGAGCGGCTCCAATAAGACGGCTTATAGAGTGCTTTTCCAAATATTCGCTCATGTCAATTCGTATAAGGTTTTTATCGCTATCAAACAAGAATTGTGCCAAAGCTTTAGCGCTCTCGGTTTTACCCACCCCTGTTGGCCCTAAAAAGAGGAAACTCCCTATGGGTTTATTGCTATCGCTAAGCCCGGCCTTATTCCTTTTAATCGCTTTAGCGATCGCTTTGATCGCTTTTTCTTGCCCCACCACTCTTTTTTGCAATTCGCTTTCAATGTTTAAAACCCTATTTTTTTCGCTTTGGAGCATTTTTTGGACCGGGATGTGCGTCCATTGGCTCACGATCTCAGCGATGTTGTTTTCGGTTAAAGCGTTTTGCAACAACGCCCCGTTTTGTTGCATCGCTTCCCATTTGTGCTGCAATTCTTCTTCTTTCTTTTTGTTTTCAGGGATTTTAGAGTATTCAATTTCACCCGCTTGCTGGTAATCCCCATTGCGCTTAAACCTCTCAGCCTCTTTTTTCAAGCTTTCCATTTCCATTTTCAAGCGTGAAATTTCTTTGAATACTTCTTTTTCGTTTTCAAATTGCGCTTCTAATTGGATTTTTTCTTCTTTCAAATCGCTCAATTCTTTAAGGATTTCTTGCATGCGTTTGGCATTGCTCTCTTTTTTTTCCATTTCAAGGGCTTGTTTTTCCATTTCCAGTCTTTGGATGGAGCGCTTAACGCTGGAGAGTTTTGCCGGCTCTGATTCCATTTGCATTTTTAATTGAGCCGCCCCCTCATCAATCAAATCAATCGCTTTATCGGGTAAAAACCTATCGGTGATATAACGGCTAGAGAGTTTAGCGCTCGCTACGAGCGCGGAGTCATTGATGGTGATATTATGGTGCGTTTCTAAAGTTTCTTTTAACCCCCTTAAGATCTGTAAAGCTTCATTGATGCTAGGCTCATTGAGTAAAATGGGTTGGAAACGCCTTTGCAATGCCATGTCTTTTTCAAAATACTTGCGGTATTCTTTCAGGGTGGTCGCTCCAATCGTGTGCAATTCCCCCCTAGCGAGCGCGGGTTTTAAAATATTAGCCGCATCCATGCCCCCCTCACTAGCCCCAGCCCCCACGATCGTATGGATTTCATCAATGAATAAAATCACATTTGTGCTTTTTTTAACTTCTTCAATCACCTTTTTCAAGCGCTCTTCAAACTCGCCTCTGTATTTGGCTCCAGCCACCAATAAGCTTAGATCTAAAGCGACGACTCGTTTGTTTAAAAGCGTTTTAGGCACTTCTTTATTCACAATGCGTTGGGCCAAACCTTCCACAACCGCCGTTTTCCCCACTCCAGGCTCGCCCAGTAAAATAGGGTTATTTTTTGTTTTTCTTATCAAAATTTGCATCATGCGAATGATTTCTTCATCTCTTCCGATCACGGGATCCAGCTTATTTTCTAGGGCTTTTTGCGTCAAATCAATGCCAAATTTTTCCAAACTTTCCAAATTGGAATCATCGTTTTTACCTTGAATAGTCGCGCCTTTTCTTAAAGATTCTAAAGTTTTTTGCAATTCCTTAGTGTCTAAATAAGGTTTCAAAACGCTTTCAAAAAGGCTCATATTCGCCAAAAGATACACGTCTGTAGCAATGAAAGAATCGCCCCTTTTAGCCATCAAGCCTTGAGCGTTTTCCAAACTTTGGATTAGAGCTTGGTTTAATTGGATATTTTGCTTGCTGATTTGTGAAACTTTAGCAAACTTATTCAACTCGCTTTGAACGCTAAGCTTTAAAGCTTCAATATCCACAGGCATTTTTTGTAAGGCCTGAATGAGAATGCCTTGGGAGTTATTAAGCATGGCAAAAAGCATGTGCATGGGCGTTACTTCAGCGTTTTTATGGTGTAAAGCTAAAGCGAGCGCACTGTCTAAAGTCTCATGCAATTGGTCAGTCATTTTTTCAAATAAATTCATTATCAATCCTTTTTGAGTTTTAAAATCTTTACTATTTTACACTATTTTAACCCTCAAAGGTTTTTAAAACGCTCACACTAACGACAAACTCTCCAAAATACGCTTTTTAGACAATTCGCAATATTCTTTTTCAATCTCTAAACCCACGCTAGAACGCCCTAAAGCGTTGGCCTCTAAAATAGTCGTGCCAGATCCGCTAAAAGGATCAAAAATCGTGTCTTCTAGAAAAGAAAACAATTTAATGCAACGCCTGGGTAATTCCCTTGGGAATGGGGCTGGGTGTTTTAAGCGTTTTTTAGACTCTCCGCTAAAACTCCAAAGTCCGTTCGTATAGAGCAAAAATTCCTCTTTACTCATTGTAGAAGTTTGTTTTTGGCGTTTGTATTCGTTTTTATAAAAAACAACGATCAACTCCACAGGAGCGATCGCATAGGGTGCACTAGCTTGCAACCAACTCCCCCAAGCGGTGCGTCTTGAGATATTGCTTTCATTCCAAATAATCGTATTTTGGTATTTCCAACCGCATTCTTTAGCTATTGCAATCATATCTGCCCCCAAACTTTGCTTGCCATGTTTATTCGTATCCAAAGGGACATTCAAACACAACCTCGCTTGCTCCTTACCCCAAAAATAACAATTTTTAAGCCAATTTTTGCACCAATTCAAATAATCATCATAAGCCCTAAAATCATTACTCCCCTGATATTCAATGCTCAAATTATAGGGCGGTGAAGTAACGCACAAATCATAAAAACCTTTTTCAAAAGTCTCTAAAACGCTCGCATCGCCATGGTATAAATCCAATTTCTCCAAACTGAAATAAGGTTTCATAAAAGCCTTTTTAAATCTTCTAACAAATTTTCTATGCCCTTAATTTTAGAGCTTTGATCAAAATGGCTTTTGGCTAAATAAAGGCCGTCTAATTCATGCTCCATAACAATCCTGGCTTTTTTAGGCTTGTTTTTAAAACTGATTTCATCATCGTTATCCGGCGTTATCATAAAGACTTTAATGTGAGAAGTTATAGGCGATTGTAAAAGTTTTAATTTCCAGTAAGGCGTTTCTGTGAAACGCTCTCTAAACGAATTTTTTACCGACAAGATCGCTAGGATTTTGACATTATCCTTGTTGGTTTGATAAAGAATAATATCTCCATCAGGTAACACGCTATATTCTCCAAAATGCACCAATAAAGCCCGTTTGACTCTATCCAACTCGCCATTAATGCGTTTAGCCCTTAAGACTTTATCGTTCGTCATTTTGACATTGTTTTTAATACAAAAATCTTTCAATAAAAGTTCTATGATTTTTTCTAACGCTCTTCCAACCGCGCTGACAAAGCCTTGTCTGGCCAAAATACTAGCCTCTTCTTTGCTTTTATTTTGCTTAATATAATCGTTCATTTTATGATTCAAAAAGCGTTCTTTTTCTTGTGCATAAAAAACCTGTAAAAACTTGTAAGGCTCAGGTTGTCCTCTCATAAAATCTTTAAAACGCTCTAAAATAATATCCGCTAAACCCAATTCAAACACCTTAATCAACAGGAATCAATCAAATTATAATACAAAACCTTTTTATAATGGCTGGTGTTTTAAAATCCCTTTGGCTCTATATAAGGGATTAAAGAGAAGAGTTATTTCAAAATACCCTCTATCCTCTTAAGAGTTTTGCCATAGAATAAGTCTAAAACGATAAAACAAAGTTTTAAGAAGCAAATTTTTTAAAAACAAACACCAATATTCACTAACCGCACTAATCGCTTAAAGTCATAAGTCTTGATAGTGATTTTCAAACCCCTACACCCTATCCACGCTCAAAATTTCAGCGCTCGCTCTGGCTTTTTCATTACTCAATTCAATTTTATCGCCCCTTTTTAATGCCTCTAATTCTACCGCTTGATTATTTTTACTCACCAACGCCCCAAATTGGGGCAATTTCAAATGTGCATGAGCGAGTTTAAGGGCGTTTTCTAGCCTGTTTAAGCGCTCTGTTTTAGTGTGTAAAAAAGGGTTTGTAAAGAACTGGGTAGAAATCTTTTCTAAAAGCGTTTTTTTAAAGCGTAAAAATTCTAGGGTTTTATTTTCTAGAGCGATTGTTAGTTTTTCTAGTTTTAAAGCGTTTAAATGGTGCTTGTTTTCAAAACTCAATCGTTTTAAAAAATCCGCTAAATGCTCTAAATGCGCCTTTTTTTGATGGAGCAAAATTTTAAAAGAGCGGTGCAATTTCACATTAAACCCATCAAGTTTTTGCAACCATTCATCGCTATTAGGGAGCAAAATCTCCATCGCGTTTGAAGGCGTAGAAGCCCTTAAATCCGCCACTAAATCGCTCAATAAAAAATCGCTCTCATGCCCAATAGCTGACATGCTGAAAGTTTTAGCCAAATACAGAGCATCAGCGATTTTCTCATCATTGAAAGAATACAAATCCTCCATGCTCCCCCCACCCCTAGCCACTACAATCGCATCAAAAGCGTTTTTTGTGTCATGAAAACTATCCGCATAAGCGATGCTCTCCACCACGCTTTGAACGCACCCCTCCCCTTGCATTAAGGTATTGATACAGACTAATTCACATATCGGCCATCGTTTGGAAGCGATCTTTTGCATGTCCGCCCAAGCGGCTGAATTTTGAGAAGTGATGACTGCCACTCGTTTAGGAAAATGTGGTTTGGGCAATTTATTGGCTTCATCAAAATAGCCTTTAAGGCGTAATTTTTCTTTCAATTGCTCTAAAGCTAAAGTTAATGAACCTATCTCTTTAGGCTCTATTTCAAAGCAATTGATTTGATAATCCCCCCTTGGAACATACACGCTAATGCCCCCAAAAACAACCACTTCCTGCCCTTCTTTTAAAGCGAACTTGAGCCTGTTAGCGTTCCCTTTAAACAGCACGCATCTGATGACTGACTGGCTGTCTTTGAGCGAAAAATACGCATGGCCGCTCACCTTATGGATAGTCAAATTACTCACTTCCCCTTGAACCCTAACTTGCAAAAAAGTCGCTTCTAAAAGGGCTTTGATTTGCGCATTGATTTCGCTCACGCTCAATACATGCACCAACTCCCCCTTTTATAGCAAACGAGTGATGTCATTGAAAAGCCCTAAAAACATGACAAAAACCAAAAACCCCACCCCCGCTAGCCACAACGCATTTTGCATGGGTGTTGGCAAAGCGATATGAAAAATATTTTTAAAAACGACCCCTAGCATTTGCGCCCCATCTAGCACTGGAATGGGTAATAAATTTAAAATCCCTAAATTGATAGATAAAAACGCCCCAAACAACAAAAGCATGCTCACACTACTCGCATGGCTTAACGCTCCCACAATGCCTATTACCCCACTCAGTTCTTTAACTGAAGAGCTCCCCATAATCAAACGCCTTAAAGAATCCACGATCAAAACAACGCCCTCTTTAAACCGACTCAAGGCTTGCTTGAACGCCTGAATTAAGGAATAAGAAACAACGCCTGTTTTTTGCATGTCCGGCTTGATGCCTATTACTTTATATTTGATGATTTCATTAGGATCGTTAGAATCGCTTATTACCGCTACGATTTTAGGGGTCAGTCGTTTTTCTAAAATCTGATGGTTTCGCTCTATTTCTAAAACCAACTCGCCTCTAGAATGCACTACTACGCTTCTAATCTCTCTAAAACTCGCTATTTTTTCGTGGTTGATAGAAAGGATTTTATCCCCCTTTAATAGCCCGGCTTCTAGCGCGTTTTTGTCTAAATCGCCAATGATTGGCAGTAAGACTTTTTCCCCGCTCAATGCCAGAAAAAAATACACTAAAATCGCAAAAAGAAAATTAAAAAACACCCCCCCAAATAGTATCCATAGCTTTTGGAAAGGGCTTTTTTGCGCATAACTATCATTCGCACTTTCATTCGTTTCATTTTCTTCTTTATCCATGCCCTTTAATTTCACATAGCCCCCAAGCGGGATCAAAGACAAAGCGAATTGCGTGCCAAAAAGCTTAAAAAAACAGAGTTTTTTACCAAAACCAATACTAAACACTTCTACTTTCACCCCACAAATCCTAGCGATAGTGAAATGCCCTAATTCATGGACAAAGATTAAAAACGCCAGCATTAAAACCGCTACAATGAACATCATATCCCTAAAGGCTCTTTGGTGTTAGGATCTTTTATCATCGGCTCTTTTAAAGGCGTGCCCACTATAGGGGGCGTGGGTGCTGTGGTTTTTTGGTTTTCTTTATTTTCTTTTGGGGGTTTTTGCCACAACTCTGTCAAAGCCGCCGCTTTTTTAGGATCCATTTTGGCTAAAATTTTACCGAGTTCTTGGGGTTTTAGCGCCATTAAAATTTCTAAGGCGTTTTGAGTGGGTAAATTCTCTAAAATCAGAGCCGATTTAGAATCTTTCATTTTAGAATAAGTCTCGCCAATCTTGCTGTCTTTAGCCTGCTTGATTCCTCTTAAAATTTCTTCATTTTCTTCTATCAAATTTTTAAGGCGTTTCTTTTCTTCCGTTTGTAAGGTTTTAAAGGCTTCTTCTTTAGCCGCTAAATTTTTCAGTTTTTCTTCCACTTCTTTTTCTTTTTGGTTCAACAGATCGGTTTTTTCATCTAAAAGGCGGGCGTTTTCGGTTTGCAAGATCCTTAAAGACTGCTCTTTTTCGCTCAATTGGCGCAAATCGTCTTTCAATTCGGCTTTTTTAGATTCAAAAATCGCAGAACATTGCAACAATTCTTGCGCGGCTTCTTCGCTAAAGAGCGCTTGTAAAATCAAGCCCATTAACAAGATTTTACGCATGCAAGCCCTCTTTTTGC
Source organism: Helicobacter pylori oki112 (assembly GCF_000600085.1). Taxonomy (NCBI): domain Bacteria; kingdom Pseudomonadati; phylum Campylobacterota; class Epsilonproteobacteria; order Campylobacterales; family Helicobacteraceae; genus Helicobacter; species Helicobacter pylori. Next base: position 309,381 of record NZ_CP006821.1, on the reverse strand, counting down.
CAGTGTAAAATCATGGCGTTTTCGTCCAAAAGAGCCTGCTCTTTTTTTTCCAAAATTTCCTTTTCTTTTCGCTTTTCATTTTCTAAAATGATTTTAGCTTTTTCTAATTCCTGGTTAGCCAAAAGACACTCTTTTTCTAAAATTTTTAAATCCTTGTTTAAATTCTCGCCCTCTTGTTGGCAATATTCTATCTCCATTCTTAGAGCGCTTTTTAATTGCTGGATTTGTAAAAAAAGGCTCATTCCCCCCAACTCAGGGTTTTTAAACGTGCTCAATTGGGCTTGTTTATCCAAAACTTCTCGCTCGTTTTGTTGCAATTCTAAACGCTTGCTTTCAAGTTTTTGCTCTATTTTTTCTAACGCAAGGGTTTTTAATTGCACCAACACAGAAGCGAATTTTTTCATAGAAAAATCGTGTCTTCTCTTTCAGGGCTTGTAGAAATAAGGCCAATTTTTACCCCCACTTCTTTTTCAATAAAACGGATATACTCTCTAGCGTTTGGCTCTAAATCCTCTAATTTTCTCACGCCCACGCTTTTTTCCCAGCCTTTAAAAGTTTGATAAATCGGCATGCAATCTTTCAAATCGCTAGGGAAAGCCTCTAATCTTTCGCCCTTTCTTTCATAAGCCACGCACACCTTAATCGCATCAATCCCATCCAAAACATCTAATTTCATTAAAGCTAATTGCGTGCAACCATTCAAAGCGCAAGCGTATTTTAAAGCCACCAAATCCAACCACCCGCAACGCCTTGGGCGCTTGGTTGTCGTGCCAAACTCCGCACCTTTAGTCCTTAAATGATCGCCCATGGGTGTAGTGTCTTCGCTAGGGAAAGGCCCATTACCCACACGAGTGGAGTAGGCTTTCGTGATGCCTATCACTTCATTGATCGCTTTAGGGTTTAAGCCGGTGCTCACGCATGCGCTAGCGCTCGTGGTGTTAGAGCTTGTTACAAAAGGGTAAGTCCCTAAATCAATGTCTAAAAGCGTGCCTTGCGCCCCTTCTAGCAGGATTTTTTCACCCTTTTGGTTCGCTTCTATCAGCATGCTTGTCGTGTCTTTGATAAAGGGGCGGATTTTTTTAGCATAAGTTTTAAAATACTCCCTCAAATCTTTTTCGTAATCCTCGCCCAAATCATACGCTTCTTTAAAAGGCTCAATGGCTTTGAAATGCGCTTTTAGTTTCTCTTCTAATATGCTATCGTCTAATAAATCCCCCATTCTTATCCCGCTCCTGGCCATTTTATCCTCATAACAAGGGCCTATGCCTTTTTTAGTCGTGCCGATGTTTTGAGATTTTTCTTTAAAAGCGTCTTTTTTGGCATGATAAGGCAAGATCACATGGGCTCTATCGCTGATGAACAAACGATTTTCTAAATCCTCAAACGCGCTGATTTCTTCGCACAAATCCTTAATGCTCACGACCACTGCGCTAGAAATGATGTTCTTGCATTGGGGGTATAAAACCCCTGAGGGCATTAAATGCAAAGAATGCTTAACCCCCTTATGCACAATGGTATGCCCGGCATTATGCCCGCCTTGATAGCGCACCACAAAGTCGTAATCTTTAGCGATCCTATCAACAATTTTTCCCTTCCCCTCATCCCCCCACTGGATCCCCACAACAACATCTGCCATAAAATATTATCCTTAAAACAAAGTAGATTGGATTGTTTAAAAGCTTGTTAGAATACCAAAAAAAAGTAAAGAGCCTCTTTATAAGCCCTAAAAAGAGCTTAAAAACCTATCGTGTAATTGATATAGAACGCATACAAACGCCTGTAATCCACATCAGCCCCATTCGCTCTCAAATACCTTTGATTGATAACCGGGATTTTCACGCCAAATTCCATACCATGCTGAATGCTTTGAGACGCGCTCAAAAACCGGCGGTGCATGGTGCTGGCAAAATGAGCCCTTAAGCCCAAATTAAATAAAAATTGGAAATTCGTGGGAGTGGGGTATTCTTTAAACGAATTTTCAATTTGACCTCTTAAAGAGCTATCCCAAGTGTTGCCCGCTATTTGAATGCCCCCAAACACCCCCACATTCAAGGACTGATCGCTAAAAACCCTCCTGAAGATATTCCATAAAAAGTCTGTGCCGGCGCCATAAGTAAAGATATTCGCCTTAACAGCGCTACTAAGACTGCCCAATTGCGTAAAGCCATAATCAAAGAAAGCGTAATATCGTAAGCCTATATTCCTCTTGTTCCCAAAAAATTGCTTATAGCCCATTTGAATGCCAAAGCCATTAATAACCCCATGCTGAGAGCTTTTGCCTGGCCCAAATTGGGGCAAGTAGGGCTCATCGTAATGATTCAGCATCCCTCCTAGCTGTTTTAGATTCTCTTGGTAAGTAGCGATTCGATCCGAGATGGTTTTCACATCCTTTTGGAGCATTGATCCTGCACCACCGCTCTTATTCAAGCTTTCTGCGATCTGGCCTAGCTTTGCTGAAGAAGTGTCATTAAAAAGCTGCATTTGGGCTAAGAGCCCTTTTAAAAACACCGAATTACTATCCAGATTCACCCTTGTAAGCGCGTTTAAAAGCGCCACGCTCTCCGTGGCTAAGAGACTGAATTCATTTTGAGAACCATAGAGAACTTTTATAATCCCTACATATTCAGGAACTACTCCATTAATACTGCCATTATTACTATTATTAACCAAGTTATAAAGCACATTACTCAAATACACTTGCAAGGCTTGAACGCTATAAGCGTTTTTATTCGTCTCAAAGCGTTGCTCGATTTGGGGGAGTATTTTTTTAAACTGGGTTAATTCTAGGTTGTTGTTGCCAACAGCTGTATTAGTATTGACAATTTGATTGCCTATCCCTAAAAGAGCGTCCATGGTCGTGTTTGTCGCTAAGGCTAAAAGCCCATTACTCCCTGCCATACCCACTCCCACTTGGCGGAAATCATCAATGACATTATTCCTTAAAGTGCTGCCTTTGTTATTGATGTTTTGTTGCGCGCCGCCGATTTGATAGCCCACTCCCATATAAAAGCCATTATCTTCAGCTAACGCCATGCTTAAAGGAAGGCTAAAAAGCAGAGCGGTTTTTAAAAGCCCTTTTTTGAGCGCGTGGTATTGACCATAACCTTTTTTCATTCTTGTATTCTTTATCTCTTTTGTATTGGTGTTTTTCATCAAGAGCCTTCCTTAAAAACCGACTGAATAGCCCACATAGAAGCTAAAATTCCTCATATAGCTCGCGCTTGAGCCTTGGGTTGCGAAATATTTATGAGCGATAACAGGGATTTTCACCCCAAATTCTATCCCTTGGTCTAGCTTGTGCTTATTGAAATTGGTTTTTGCAAAGTTGGTACGCACGCCCAAATCAAACAAGAATTGGAACGAACTAGACTTGACATCAGGCCTTTGCCCGCTCAATAAATTCGTTACATTAGTGCTCCAAGTTTGCCCTGCGATTTGAGCACCAAAGAAAAGACCGATTGTAGTCCTTTCCCTCCTTCTAGAGCGTTCATACACATTGTATAAAAAATCCGTTCCTACCCCATAAGTAACAAGATTCGCTCCCACTTTTAAATTCGTATCGCCAAAATTCGCATAACCATAATCCAAAAACCCGTAATACCTTAAACCAATATTTTTCTTATGGGTGAAAAATTGTTTATAACCCATCTTAGCCCCAAAGCCGTTCATGCTCGCTGACTGGTAATCTCTGAGCGAAAAGAGGTTAGGGATATAAGAAATCTTATAAAGAGAACTAGCCGAAGATTCAAACTGGTTTAAGGTCGTATTGATGATGCCTATGACTCTGTCTAGCCCTTTTCTATAGATAAGCTGGTTCCCGCTAAAACAAGACGATGCGCTGCTACAAATATTTTTTTCAATAAAACTCCCTAACCCCAAAGTCTCACGATCTAAAGAAATCCCGCTCTTAATCAAAGCGTTGATCTCGCTCACCGTAGAATTAGCCCCTATCAAGCCCGTTTGCGAAGAAAAATTTTGCATGCCTGTGGCAATATCGCCCACACTCACGCCATTATACGCTCCATTAGTCCCGCCTGCGCCTAAAAGCATGACTTTCACAATGTTTTCGTATAGCTGTTGGTTATTATTATTTTGTTGGATTTTGCTCAAATCCACCTGCCCTAAAGCTAAAACGATGTTTTGAGCCACTGAGAGCATGCTGTCAGTGATACCGATTTGTTCTTTCCCTACATCCACCACCAAAGGCTTAATGACATTCTGACTGGCGTATTGTTGGGATAGATCCAATAGTTTTCCTAAAATCCCTAGAGATTGCTCTAAATTGACTAAGGCTTGGTATGATTGTCCGTTTGGTTGTGATGGTTGTGCATTGCCTTTCATGCTTTCACTCAAAAGAGTTTTTGTTTTATTCCCTAAAATATCCAAGTAATAGGATAAGGGAATGGCAGAAGTTTGCAACCTCACAGCCCCATCTCTAATCAACTGCTTTAATTCTTGCGCTTGAGTGAAGCCTGGATTTTTCAATTCCTGTCTGGCCAAACTCGTTTGATAATCTATGACAAAAAACGCCCCATCTTCTTCAGCGTTACACAAAGACATGCTCGTTAGCAAGGAAAGAGCGATCGTTTTTTTAAAGGAGTGGTTTTTCAAAAATATCCTTTTTGCTTTGGCTTTGATAAGTGATTTTACTTAATCCATAAAAAGAAACTTCCTAATTTTAAGATAATCATTCTTAATTTGCTATTAAGCGTTTCAAAAAAGCATCAAATTGACATCTTTTAAGCAAAATGTTATAATGCTCGCTTAATTTTAGTGGGGTGTTAGCTCAGTTGGGAGAGTGCAACGCTGGCAGCGTTGAGGTCAGGGGTTCGAACCCCCTACACTCCACCATTATTATTACGCCTATTCTCTTTCTTTATAGATCAAACCCATTTTCTTGCTAGTATTACCCATAATTAATTATAATCTTAGGAATTGTTTTTCATCAAGGGAGTTTGAGCGTGAGCAGTTTGTTTAAAATGCGCATTCTTAGTTTTAAAAAGAATAAGTGGGCAGTGTTTTCGCTCTATCTTTTTATCGCTTTATTAGCGCTTTCTCTTTTAGCCCCCTTATGGGTGAATGATCGCCCCTTATTCATCTATAAAGACAATAAGGCGTATTTCCCCATGTTCAAAAACTATGCGGAAGTGGAGTTTGGAGGCGATTTTTTCACCCCTACGGATTATAACGATCCTTATGTGCAAAACACGCTTTTAAAAGACGCTTTCATCATCCATGCACTCATCCCTTATAGCTACGATACAATCATTATGGATTTAGACTCGCCTGCCCCCACCCCCCCAAGCTTCAAACACCTTTTAGGCACAGACGATCAAGCCAGAGACGTGTTAGCCAGACTGGTTTATGGCTATCGTGTTTCGTTAGTGTTTGGGATTTTACTCACCCTTTTTAGCGTTCTTATTGGCGTGAGTTTGGGAGCGTTTCAAGGGTATTATGGAGGGTTAATAGATTTAGTGGGGCAAAGGTTGAGCGAGATTTGGAGCGCGATCCCCATGCTTTTTTTACTCATTGTGATTTCTAGCGCGTTCAATTCTAATTTTTGGATCATTTTATTTTTAGTCTTGCTCTTTAGCTGGATGGGGCTTTCTCAAGTCGTGCGCACGGAGTTTTTAAAAGCAAGGAATATGGACTACACCAAAGCCGCTAGAGCGCTTGGGGTGAATGATTTAAAAATCATTTTCTACCATGTTTTACCCAACGCTTTAGTAGCGACAATCACTTATGTGCCGTTTTTAATGGCGGCCAGTATTTCTACTTTAGTGTCTTTGGATTTTTTGGGTTTTGGCATGCCTATAGGGAGCGCGAGTTTGGGCGAATTGGTCAATCAAGGCAAGGATAACCTCACCACGCCCCATTTAGCCATCGTTGCGTTTGTAGCCATTAGCTTGTTGCTTTCTGTTTTGGTGTTCATTGGCGAAGGGGTGCGCGATGCTTTCAACGCTAACATGCTCAAATAAGGGGGTTACATGCTAGAAATCAAAAACTTGAACTGCGTTTTAAACGCGCATTTTTCGCTCCAAAACATCAATATTTCGTTAAATCCTAACGAAAGGGTGGCGATCGTGGGCGGGAGCGGGAGCGGGAAAAGCTCTATCGCTAATATCATCATGCGTTTAAACCCCAGATTCAAGCCCCATAATGGGGAGGTGTTGTTTGAAACAACCAACCTTTTAAAAGAAAGCGAAGAATTTATGCAGCATTTAAGGGGTAATGCGATAGCCTACATCGCTCAAGACCCCCTATCCAGCCTGAACCCCTTGCATAAAATCGGCAAGCAAATGAGTGAAGCCTATTTTTTACACCATAAAAACGCTTCTAAAACGCTCCTTAAAGAACAAGTTTTAAACGCCATGAAACAAGTCCAATTAGACGAAAAATTTTTGGATCGTTACCCTTATGAGTTGAGCGGAGGGCAACGCCAAAGGGTGTGTATCGCTATGGGCATTATTAATGTGCCCAAACTGCTCATTTGCGATGAGCCTACCACCGCATTAGATGCACAAATCCAAAACCAGATTTTAGACTTGCTCAAGCAATTGAGCGCGGAAAAAAACATCGCCCTTTTATTCATTAGCCATGATTTAAAGGCGGTCAAACGCTTGGCTGATAGGGTTTATGTGTTAAAAAAAGGCGAGATAGTAGAAACCAATTCCACTAAAGAGCTTTTTAATGACCCCAAGCACGAATATTCAAAACTCTTGATTCAAGCTTCAAACTTGCCCGCTAAAAATTTAAAAGCCCTAGATGAAACGCTTTTAGAAGTGAAGGATTTTAGCGTTTATTACTTGCAAAAACGCTTTTTTAGGCCTTCTCTAAAAAAGCCCCTTATCGCATCAGTGAATTTTTCCCTCAAAGCTAAGGAAAACATCGGCATCATTGGCGAAAGCGGGAGCGGGAAAAGCTCTCTAGCGTTAGGGCTTTTAAAACTCGCTTTAAATAGTGGGGAAGAAAAGATTTTAGGCCAAAGCGTGGGGCCTTTAAATTCTAAGGCGTTCAAACCCTACCGCAAGATCTTGCAAATGGTGTTTCAAGACCCTTACGCATCATTAAACCCTCGCTTAAGCATTCAAAGCATTTTAACAGAGGCTTTGCGCTTTGCTTACCCTAAAGCTTCCAAAGAAGAATGGCACCATTTAGCTGAACTTTGTTTAGAAGAAGTGTGTTTAAACCATGAATTGCTTAACTTTTACGCTTATGAGCTCAGCGGTGGGGAGCGCCAAAGAGTAGCGATCGCTAGAGCGATTGCCTTAAAACCTAAAATCATTCTTTTAGATGAGCCAACCTCTGCTTTAGACAAAAGCATTCAAAAAAGCGTGTTGGAATTGCTGTTGGATTTACAAGAAAAGCAGGATTTGAGCTATTTGTTTATCAGCCATGATTTAGATGTGATCAAAGCGTTTTGCGATAAGGTGTTAGTGATAAGTGAGGGGAAAGTCGTAGAAATGGGCACTATTAAAGAGGTGTTTGATAACCCCAAACACGCTTATACGAAGCGTTTGTTGGAGTCCAGGCTTTAAAGCTTTATTTTAAAATTCATGCCTTTAAGCGTTTTTAATCGCTTTTTTCTACAAACAAAACAAAGAAACTTGATAGGGGGCCGTTTTTGAATAAGGGTAGTTGTCAATAAAGAATGAAAAAACCTTGGATTCTTCAGGCAAAATCCTTTCTTTAAAGGTTTTTTCATAGCTTTTTTTGACAAACCATTTAAAAGCATGCTCTTCTACAAAATTGTGAGGGTTTTTAAGCACTTCTAGGCGTAAAACGCATTTGTTTAGACTGAATTTGGAATGGTTTTTGACTCCCACTTGCAAAGAAAAGGCGTTGCTATAACTTAAAGGGTTAGCGTGTAAGATGCGTGTTTCTATGGGGTAAATCGCTTGAGTGAGTAAAACCTTCAAAACAAAAGGCATGCTCAAAAACGCGCCCAAAAAAGCTGTTGTTGCTATATAGCTAGCTACACGGTTTCTTAAAAGCAGAGCCAAAAGGAGCAAAACTGTGCAAAAAAGGATTAAAACGCTCGCTATCAAAACGCTAATTAAAGTCGCTTGGCTTAAAAATCCCTTAAAAGACTCCAAAAAAGCTTGGATAAAGGCGAGAGATGCCATGCGTTTTTAAGGTTCTTTAGTCTCGGCAATACTAGATTTAACCTTGCTTTTAGTGTCAATCCAAATATTAGGCACAACCCCGCCTGGAGTGAGCATGATTTGAGCGTTATTATTCGTTTTTAACGCTTCATTAAACTGGCCTTGAACTTCAATTTGGCGCAGCCTTAAAAGCTTGTCGCTCAAGCTTTGTGAAATGCTTAAATTGGCTTGAGATTTCGCCTTAGCCTCAATCACGATCGCATCCGCCACGCCCTGAGCCTTAATCCTGTTAGCGTCCGCTTCCCCTTTAGCCAGAGCGACTTGTTTTTGAGCTTCTTGCTTATAGCGCTCCACCTCGTATTTCACCCTTTCTGATTCTTGGCGTGCGATTTGGACTTTTTCAATTTGCTCTTTAATCTTAGCGGGTAAGACGATTTCTCTCAATTGGATAGAGCTTAATTCCACAGGGGTGTTGGGGAGCTTAGAAACTTCTTTATTGATACCGCTATTAATAAGAGCGGCGATTTCATTGCGCTTAATGGGTAAATCTTCAGCCGGATAGCGCCCCACGACAGAGCGCACCACATCGCGCACCACAGGGTTGATGATCTTTTGCTCCCAAGACAAGCCATAAGTAGCGATCGTTTGGGGGGTGGTTTGGGGGTTTAGGCGGTATTGCACGGTGAGTTCAATAGAAACGGTCAAACCCCTACTATCCATCACATTAATAGCGTCGTTTCTAAAAATCCCTTGGTTTTTACCCGCCACGCCCATGTCTTCGGTGCGTGAAAAATTGATATTTCTGATCCTTGTATCCACAATGAGAATGTCTTGAATGATAGGCACAAAAAAGTGGATTCCTGGCTGTAAGGGGGTGGGTTCGTATTTCCCGGCGGTGATCTTAATGCCAATTTCTCCTGATCTAATCACTTCAAAAGGCTTGGCCAAAAAAGCGATAACGCCTAAAAGAACAATGACGATTAAAACCGATAGTTTTTTAGAATTAAAAGAGTTAGACGGCGGAATGAAACGCCCCCCATTATTAGGCGTATTAGGCGTGGGGTTTTCTCTTTGAGGATTTTTCTTTTTTAAATGTTCGTTCAAATCAATGGGCATGAATTTCCTTTTTAAATATTTTAACGGCGTTTGGGTTTTTTAGAATAATGATTCGTTTTAGGGTGTCTGTCTCTGTGCTGACCCTTTTTGAAAGAACGCGCTTGCTCATGTTGGTGCGTTTTTTTGTTAGAGGGTTTTGGTGTTTTTTCTTTAGGGTTTTGAATCGCATCAATTTCTTGCTGGTTCAAGCCGATTTTGCTGGTTTCAAACTGCAAACTCAAAAGTTTTAAAACCAATTGAGACGGCTCAAAAATTTCGGTAAGCTGTTCATAAAGACTGATAGTCCCTTCAGACACTTTAGCGTCATGCAAGGTTTTGATGATCTGATTTTCGTTAATGGTGGGGATTTCAAAAAGTTCAATCTCTGAATCAATTTCTTTTTGCATGCGTAAAAGCTCTTTGTATTCTAAGGGGGTTACTAAAGTGATCGCCATGCCTTTTTTGCCCGCTCGCCCGGTTCTCCCGATGCGATGGATATAGCTCTCGGTGTTTAGGGGCAAGTGGTAATTAAACACATGGCTTACACCGCTAATATCAAGCCCTCGGCTCGCCACATCCGTAGCCACCAACACATCAGCGTCATTTTTTTTAAACGCCATGATAGAAGCGCGCCGATCCCTTTGATCCATATCCCCATGCAAGGCGGTGCTTTTGTAATTTTTAGAAGCAAGGAATTGGTGCAATTCATCGGCCTCTTTTTTGGTGCGCGTGAAAACGATGCTCTTTTTGGGCGCTTGGGTGTCTAAAAGGCGCATGATCGCTTCAGCCCTCTCATGCTCATTGATCACATAAAAGCGTTGGGTGATGTCAGTGTTAGTGATATTAGAAGGAGCGATATGGATTTTAATAGGGTTTTCTAAAATCTTATCCGCTAGCCTTTTGATCGGCTCTGGTATCGTGGCTGAAAAAAGCAAAATCTGCACTTCGCTAGGGAGATAGTCAAAAATCTCTTCAATATCGTCTAAAAACCCCATATCCAGCATTTCATCGCTTTCATCTAAAACGACCACTTTAGGCACAAATTTATGGATGCGCTCGTTCTTTAAATGATCCAACAACCTTCCTGGTGTAGCGATCATCACTTGGGGGTTTTTCTTAATGAATTCGCATTGTTTTTTAACGCTCTGGCCTCCATACACGCACACGGTTTTAGTCCTGGTGTGTTTGCCCAATTTAAAAATCTCATCGCTAATTTGCATGGCTAATTCTCTAGTGGGCGTGATCACTAAGGCCTCTATGGTGTGGTTGTTTTTAAGGTTGTTGATAATGGGCAGAGCGAAAGCGGCGGTTTTTCCTGTGCCTGTTTGGGCTTGCGCGATGACATCTCGGCCTTGCAAAACAGCCGGAATGGCCTTTTCTTGAATGGGGCTTGGGGAAGTGAAGCCGGCTTCATAAACGGATTTTAAAACCGATTCTTTTAAGCCCAAATCATTAAAACTAGGCTTATGATAAGCGTCATCATCAATTTCTGTAGGGAGTGGTGGTTGATTCAATTCCATGGGAGATTCATACCTCAATTTAATTTGAAACTTTATAAAAAGCTAATAAAAGGCTAAAATTAAAATCTTTGATTTAAAGTTTATAAGATTTTTGAGTATAGCATAAAAATGCGCCCAATTAAGTTTAAAGTTTTTATAAAAGGCTTGTGCTAAAATAATTAGAATTAAGGAATAAAGAAAGGGTTTGATTGAAACGGGTGTTTTTGTGGCTTATTTTTGTATTAGCCTTCCACAAGCTTTTGGCCGAAAAAATAGGCGATATAGCGAGCGTGGTGGGCGTAAGGGATAACCAGCTGATTGGCTATGGGCTTGTGATTGGCTTGAATGGCACAGGGGATAAATCCGGCTCAAAATTCACCATGCAATCCATTTCTAACATGCTAGAGAGCGTGAATGTCAAAATCTCTGCAGATGATATTAAATCTAAAAATGTCGCTGCGGTGATGATTACAGCCTCCTTACCCCCCTTTGCAAGACAGGGCGATAAAATTGATATTCAAATTTCTTCTATTGGGGATGCAAAATCCATTCAAGGAGGGACTTTGGTGATGACCCCTTTAAATGCGGTAGATGGGAATATTTACGCTCTCGCTCAAGGGGCTATCACTTCGGGTAATTCCAGTAACTTGCTCTCAGCCACTATCATCAATGGAGCGACTATTGAAAGGGAAGTTTCGTATGATTTGTTCCATAAAAACGCCATGGTTTTAAGCCTAAAAAACCCTAATTTTAAAAACGCTATCCAAGTGCAAAACACTTTAAATAAGGTATTTGGCAATAAAGTAGCCATAGCACTAGATCCAAAAACCATTCAAATCACTCGCCCAGAGCGTTTTTCTATGGTGGAGTTTTTAGCCTTAGTGCAAGAAATCCCTATTAATTACAGCACGAAAAATAAGATCATTGTAGATGAAAAATCAGGCACGATCGTTTCAGGAGTGGATATAATGGTGCATCCTGTAGTGGTTACAAGCCAAGACATCACGCTGAAAATCACTAAAGAGCCTTTAAATGATTCTAAAAACACGCAGGATTTAGACAACAACATGTCCTTAGACACCGCTCATAACACGCTGAGTTCTAACGGGAAAAACATCACCATTGCTGGGGTGGTAAAAGCCTTACAAAAAATTGGCGTGAGCGCTAAGGGGATGGTTTCAATCTTGCAAGCCCTAAAAAAAAGCGGCGCGATTAGCGCTGAAATGGAGATACTATGATAAACAACAATAAAGCCATGTTAGAGCAATACAACGTTTCTAAATTAGCGAGCGAAGAGAAATTAAAAGCGCTAGCTCAAAATAAAAACGACAAGCTCCTCAAAGAACAAACCGATTCTTTTGAAGCACTGCTTTTAAAATTCATGCTGGATAGCGCTATGAAAATGGATAACCCTTTGTATCCTAAAGCCCCAGGCGATGAGATTTACACTTCCATGTATAAGGACACCCTCTCTAAAGAATTGAGCGGGAATTTTGGCTATAGCGAAATGCTGTTTAATTTCTTAAAAGAGCAAGAAAAACAAAAACCATGAAAAAATCCAAGCGTTTAAAACGCCCTTATTTAAAAAACTCCCCTTTGAAACGCTCTGATAAGGCTTCTTCTTTCAAGGGGTTGTTAAAAAAAGAGGATAATGTGATTTCATTAGAAAATTTTAAACCCAAAGAGAGCGAAGATTTATTAGAGAATTTTTCCAATAAAAAAGACATGCAAGAATTGCTAGGGCTTTTAAACCAATTTATTTTACAAAGCTACAAGGTGGAAAAGGAGTTTAAGGATTATAAAGCCCTCTATGAATGGGTCATAGAGATTTTACCGCAAGCCATTTGGGTAATGAATGAAAACGGGAGCTTTTTTTATAAAAATTCTTTAGCCAATCAAAGCCATGAGGTGTTCAATAAGGCTAAATTAGAAAATTTTAACACCGAAATTGAACATGAAAATAAAAGCTATTTAGTCCAACAAAACAGCATTCAAGGCAAGCAAATCATCACCGCAACCGATATTAGCGCTCAAAAACGCCAAGAGCGGCTCGCTTCTATGGGGAAAATTTCAGCGCATTTAGCCCATGAGATCAGAAACCCTGTAGGCTCTATCTCTCTTTTAGCTTCGGTGTTATTAAAGCATGCGAACGAAAAGACTAAGCCCATTGTTGTAGAATTGCAAAAAGCTTTATGGCGCGTGGAAAGAATCATTAAAGCCACCTTGCTTTTTTCTAAAGGCATTCAAGCCAACCGCACCAAGCAAAGTTTGAAAACGCTAGAGAGCGATCTCAAAGAAGCCCTAAATTGCTACACTTACTCTAAAGACATTGATTTTCTTTTTAATTTTAGCGACGAAGAAGGGTTTTTTGACTTTGATTTAATGGGGATTGTGTTACAAAATTTCTTGTATAACGCTATTGATGCGATTGAAGCCTTAGAAGAGAGCGAACAGGGTCAAGTGAAGATTGAAGCGTTCATTCAAAACGAATTTATTGTCTTCACTATTATTGATAACGGCAAGGAAGTGGAAAACAAAAGCGCTTTATTTGAGCCTTTTGAAACCACTAAATTGAAGGGTAACGGCCTAGGGTTAGCCCTGTCTTTACAAGTGGTTAAAGCCCATGAAGGGAGCATTGCGCTATTAGAAAATCAAGAAAAAACCTTTGAAATTAAGATTCTTAACGCTTCTTAATTTGGATAACTATCCCCCTTAAAAATGAGTTTTACTATAAAACAAAATTTTAAAAAGATTAAATAATATTAAATTGAATAGGGTTTATCAGTTTTTGACAAAAATAAGATCAAAACAATTTTTCATTAACTCTTTTGGTGTAGGATAGCGATCAAGGTTTTTATGAAAATAAAAGCCTAAAACAATTTTAAAAAAAAGGACTTTTGATGAAAACATTTGAAATTTTAAAACATTTGCAAGCGGATGCGATCGTGTTATTTATGAAAGTGCATAACTTCCATTGGAATGTGAAAGGCACCGATTTTTTCAATGTGCATAAAGCCACTGAAGAAATTTATGAAGAATTTGCGGACATGTTTGATGATCTCGCTGAAAGAATCGCTCAATTAGGACACCACCCCTTAGTCACTTTATCCGAAGCACTCAAACTCACTCGTGTTAAAGAAGAAACTAAAACAAGCTTCCACTCTAAAGACATCTTTAAAGAAATTCTAGGCGATTACAAACACCTAGAAAAAGAATTTAAAGAGCTTTCTAACACCGCTGAAAAAGAAGGCGATAAAGTTACCGTAACTTATGCAGACGATCAATTAGCCAAGTTGCAAAAATCCATTTGGATGCTAGAAGCCCATTTGGCTTAAGCTATCAAAAAGAAGCCAGCATGAGAGATTACAGCGAGCTTGAAATTTTTGAGGGAAACCCCTTAGACAAGTGGAATGACATTATTTTTCATGCGAGTAAAAAGCTTTCTAAAAAAGAGCTAGAAAGGCTTTTAGAGCTTTTGGCTCTTTTGGAAACTTTTATAGAAAAAGAAGACTTGGAAGAAAAGTTTGAATCTTTCGCTAAAGCTTTGAGAATGGATGAAGAGTTGCAGCAAAAAATAGAAAGCAGAAAAACAGACATTGTGATCCAATCCATGGCGAATATTCTCAGTGGGAATGAATGAGCTTATCCGCTATGGCTTGATATTTCTCTTTTTTTTAAAAGCGTTTGGGCTTGATTATGGGATAGATAAAACGCTAGAATTAAAAAAAGATGAAGTGTTTAAAGCGATCATCAAAGACACTTCAAATGAACAAACCAAAGAAATCATGTTCTATTGGACGCTATATGCAAATAAAGGTTTAGTCATCAACATGCGTTTTAACCATTTCCCTTACCAGTTTATTTTATACACCGATCATGCGAGAAACACCTATAACCTCAAAGTTTTTGAAGAAAAATTTTCTTCTAACAGCACTCTGTCGCTTGTGTTTAAAGATTTCAAAGAAGATAAAGCCACTTTAAGGCTTTTGGCCCTTATGCCCCTTGTTTTTTCTCCTAAAGAGCCTTAAGGAATTTGCATGCAAGAAAAACAACTTAAAACCATTCAAAATAAAATCGCTTCTTGGATCAAAGAAATAGAAAGCGGCTTTATAGATGCATTGTTTTCTAAGATTGGCCCTTCAAAAATGCTGCGCTCCAAACTCATGCTCGCTTTGTTAGACGAAAAAACAGACACTATTTTATTAGATAAAGCCTTCAATTTGTGTGCGATTGTAGAAATGATACAGACCGCTTCTTTATTGCATGATGATGTGATTGACAAAGCGACCATGCGCCGAAAGCTCCCCAGCATTAACGCTCTTTTTGGGAATTTTAACGCCGTGATGCTTGGGGATGTGTTTTATTCTAAAGCCTTTTTTGAATTGTCTAAAATGGGTGAAGTAATCGCTCAAATCCTCTCTAATGCGGTTTTAAGGCTCTCTAGGGGCGAGATTGAAGATGTGTTTGTGGGGGGAAGTTTTAATAGCGACAAACAAAAATACTGGCGCATTTTAGAAGACAAGACCGCTCATTTCATGGAAGCGAGCCTAAAGAGCATGGCGATTCTTTTAAATAAAGACGCCAAAATGTATGCGGATTTTGGACTGCATTTTGGCATGGCGTTTCAAATCATTGATGATTTATTAGACATCACTCAAGACGCCAAAACTCTAGGTAAGCCCAATTTTAGCGATTTTAAAGAGGGCAAGACCACTTTACCTTACTTGCTTTTATATGAAAAATTGAATCCGCATGAGCAAGGGCTTTTAATTTCTTATTTTAAACAAGATAGTCATGAAATCATAGAATGGACTAAGGAAAAATTCAAGCAATATGGTATCATAGAAGAAACCCTTAAAACCGCTCAAGTTTATTCTAAAAAGGCCCTTGAAGCCATTAAAGGGGAAAACAATTTGGTTTTAGAAAAACTAGCGCAAGATGTCATTTATAGGACTTTTTAATGGAGTTAGAAACTCATTTGTCAAAATATTTCACCCTAGCCTTTACGCATAAAAGCATGAGCTTAGAAATGCGAGAAAAACTCGCTATCAATTCGAGTGCAACGCTTAAAGAATTTTTACAAACCATTAAAAACCATTGCCCTAACATCAAAGAGTGCATGGTGTTATCCACATGCAATCGCTTTGAAATCTATGCGAGCCTAAAACACGGCGCTAATACTAATGAACAAAAAAACGCGTTATTAAAAATCCTGGCTCAAAATAAAAAAATGAGCGTGTCTGATTTAGAAAAATGCGTTTTAATCAATACTGATGAAAGCGCCGTCCATCATGTCTTTAGCGTGTGCAGCAGTTTGGATAGCCTAGTGGTGGGAGAAACTCAAATCACAGGGCAGATGAAAAACGCCTATAAATTCGCTTTTGAAGAGAAATTTTGCTCTAAAGATTTAACCCGATTGCTCCATTTTGCTTTCAAATGCGCCGCTAAAGTGCGCAATCTAACCGGCATTTCCAAGCAAGGGGTCTCCATCTCTTCAGTGGCGGTCAAAGAAGCGCTTAATATTTTTGAAAAAGAAAGGATTAAGGATAAAAAAGCCCTTGTGATAGGGCTTGGCGAGATGGCTCAATTGGTCATCAAACACCTTTTGAACAAGCAATTTGAAGTGCTTATTTTAGGGCGTAATGCGGCTAAATTTGAAGATTTCATCAAAGAATTAGAAGAACCTAAAAAAGTGAGCTTTCAAAATATAGAAAATTTAAACGCTCATATCAATGAATACGAACTGCTTTTTTGCGCCACTTCTTCGCCGCATTTTATCGTGCAAAATGGCATGTTAAAAGAAACGATTTTCAGGCGTTTTTGGTTTGATTTAGCCGTGCCACGAAACATTGAAAAGCCGGTATTGGATAATATTTTCCTATACAGCGTTGATGATTTAGAGCCTATGGTGAGAGAAAATGTGGAAAACAGGCAAGAGAGCAGGACGAAAGCTTATGAGATTGTAGGGCTTGCCACAATGGAGTTTTACCAATGGATCCAAAGTTTGGAAGTAGAGCCTGTGATTAAGGATTTAAGGGAATTGGCTAGGATTTCAGCCCAAAGGGAATTGCAAAAAGCGCTTAAAAAACGCTATGTGCCTAAAGAATACGAAAACAACATTGAGAAGATCTTGCACAACGCTTTCAATACCTTTTTACACCACCCCACCATCGCCTTAAAGAAGAACGCTCAAAAAGAAGAATCCGATGTGCTTGTGGGCGCAATTAAAAACTTATTTAATTTAGACAAATCTAACGCTAATCATGCCCAGAATTTAAATCTCTATAAATGCGAATATTACGAGGAATAATGCATGCTATTTTCAAAACTCTTTGCCCCAACTCTCAAAGAACCCCCTAAAGATGCCGTGTTAAAAAGCCATAAACACTTAGCTCAAGCAGGATATATTTATCAAGTAGGCAGCGGAATTTATAATTTTTTGCCTTTAGCTAAAAAAGTGCTAGACAAAATAGAAAACATCACGCACAAACGCATGCAAGAGCATGGGGCACAAAATATTTTAATGAGTTTTGTGGTTTTGGCGAGTTTGTGGGAAAAATCAGGCCGTTTGGATAAATACGGCAAGGAATTATTGGTTTTTAAAGACCGAAAGGACAATGATTTTGTTTTAAGCCCCACTTTAGAAGAAAATATCACCGAAATTGTCGCTAATTTCATTAAAAGTTACAAGCAATTGCCCGTCCATCTCTATCAAATCCACACGAAATTCCGTGATGAAATCCGCCCGCGATTCGGGCTAGTGAGAGCGAGGGAATTTATCATGAAAGATGGTTATAGCTTTCATGAAGACGCTGAGAGCTTGGATAAGGAATTTTTAAACACGCAAAACGCTTATAAAGAGATTTTAAGCGATTTGGGTTTGGATTTTCGCATTGTGGAAGCGGATAGCGGGGCGATCGGGGGGAGTAAAAGCAGGGAATTTGTCGTTTTAACAGAATGCGGGGAAGACACGATCGTGGTGTGTAAAAATTGCGATTATGCAGCCAACATTGAAATCGCTAAACGCTCTAAAAGGCCTGAGCCTTTAAATGTCCCAAAAGCGCAATTAGCGAAATTCCCTACCCCTAATACCACCAGCGCACAAAGCGTGGCGGAGTTTTTTAAAACAGAGCCTTATTTTGTCTTAAAAGCGCTTGTCAGGAAAGTGATCCATAAAGATAAAGAAACCCTAGCGTGCTTTTTTGTTAGGGGCGATGATAATTTAGAGGAAGTTAAAGCCCTAAACGCCTTGAACATTATAGGAGCGAACGCTTTAGAATTGAGAGAGGCGAGTCAAAAAGATTTGGATAATGCGGGGTTAATAGCGGGTTTTATAGGGCCTTATGGCTTGAAAAAGCATGTTTCTTACATTGTTTTTGATGAAGATTTAAAAGAGAGTGATTGTTTGATCGCTGGGGCTAATGAAAAGGATTTTCATGCGGTGGGCGTGGATTTAAAAGGGTTTGAAAATCTTGTTTATGCGGATATTGTCCAGGTTAAAGAGAGCGATCATTGCCCTAATTGTCAAGGAGCGTTGAAATACCATAAGAGTTTGGAAGTGGGGCATATTTTCAAACTCGGACAAGGCTATGCTAAAAGCTTGAAAGCGAGTTTCTTGGATAAGAATGGTAAGGAGAGGTTTTTTGAAATGGGGTGCTATGGGATAGGCATTAGCCGGTTGCTCAGCGCGATTTTAGAGCAAAAAAGCGATGATTTAGGCTGTGTGTGGACGAAAAATACCGCTCCCTTTGATGTGGTGATCGTGGTTTCTAACCTGAAAGATGAAGTGCAAAAAAAACTCGCTTTTGAAGTGTATGAAAGGCTGCTCCAAAAGGGCGTTGATGCGCTGTTAGATGACAGAGACGCGCGTTTTGGGGCGAAGATGAGGGATTTTGAATTGATTGGGGAACGATTGGCGCTCATTATTGGGAAACAAACTTTAGAGAGTAAAGAATTTGAATGCATCAAACGCGCTAATTTAGAAAAACAAACGCTTAAAGACACCGAATTAGAAGAAAAAATTTTAGAAATGTTAGCGAGCGAATAAGGGGGAGTGAGTGGGAAATTTAGTGATTGGCTCTAGGGGGAGCGAATTAGCCTTATGGCAAGCGAATCACATTAAAGAACGCCTGAAAAAAGAATGCTTGATAGAAAGCGAGATTCAAATCGTTAAGACTAAGGGCGATAAAATCTTAGACACCCCTTTAAATAAGATTGGCGGTAAGGGGCTATTCACTAAGGAATTAGAAGAATTGCTTTTAAAAGGCGAAATTGATTTGGCGGTGCATTCTTTAAAAGATGTGCCGGTCGTGTTTGAAAAGGGGTTAGACTTGGCATGCATCACTAAAAGGGCTGATGCGAGGGACACTTTTTTGAGCGTGAAATTCCCTGATTTGATGAGCTTGCCTAAAGGAGCCAAGGTTGGCACGACTTCTTTAAGGCGCTCTATGCAGCTCAAATTAAAGCGCCAGGATCTAGACACAGAAAGCTTAAGGGGGAATGTCCAAACCCGTTTGAAAAAGCTTGAATGCGGAGAATTTGATGCTATCATTTTAGCTGAAGCCGGGTTGTGCCGCCTAGAAATTCAAGGAGCGAAATACCGCAAGGCTTTTAGCGTGGAAGAAATGATTCCTAGCATGGGTCAGGGGGCTTTAGGGGTAGAAATGCTCAAAAACCACAAGCATTTTGCCACGCTTCAAAAACTCAATGATGAAGAAAGCGCGTTTTGCTGCCATTTAGAAAGGGAGTTTATCAAGGGGCTTAATGGGGGGTGTCAGATCCCTATAGGCGTGCATGCGAGTTTAATGGGCGATAGGGTTAAAATCCAAGCGGTTTTAGGCTTGCCTAACGGGAAAGAAGCCATTACTAAAGAAAAGCAAGGGGATAAAGCTAAGGCGTTTGATTTAGTGCAAGAGCTTTTAGAAGAATTTTTGCAAAGCGGGGCTAAAGAGATTTTAGAAAAGGCGCAGTTGTTTTAATGCGTTTGTTTATCGCGCTGGTTTTGTTTGGGTGGTGGTTAATTTTAGGCGCTAAAGAAGCGGATTTCATCTCTGATTTGGAATACGGGATGGCTCTTTATAAAAACCCTAGGGGTGTTGTGTGCGCGAAATGCCATGGCATTAAAGGCGAAAAACAAGAAATCACCTTTTATTATGAAAAAGGCGAGAAAAAAATCCTCTACGCCCCTAAAATCAACCATTTAGATTTTAAAACCTTTAAAGACGCCTTGAGTTTAGGCAAAGGCATGATGCCTAAATACAATCTCAATTTAGAAGAAATCCAAGCGATTTACCTTTATATCACCTCTTTAGAGCATAAAGAAGAGCGTAAGGATTCTCCTAAGCCTTAATCAAAGCGCTTGATTTATGTTAAAATGGAGCGTTGCATTTTTTGTTTTGATTGAAGAGGGTTCTAAAAATCAGAATTTATAAAGAAGGTAAAAATGAGTGTCAAATTTTTAAAAATATTAGTTTGTGGGTTATTTTTTTGGAGCTTGAATGCCCATTTATGGGGGAAACAAGACAATAGCTTTTTAGGGATTGGCGAAAAAGCCTATAAAAGCGGGAACTATTCTAAAGCTACATCTTATTTTAAAAAAGCATGCAACGATGGGGTGAGTGAAGGTTGCACGCAATTAGGAATCATTTATGAAAACGGGCAAGGCACTAGAATAGATTATAAAAAAGCCCTAGAATATTACCAAAGCGCATGCCAGGCTGATGATAGGGAAGGGTGTTTTGGTTTAGGGGGGCTTTATGATGAGGGGTTAGGCACGACTCAAAATTATCAAGAGGCCATTGACGCTTATGCTAAGGCGTGCGTTTTAAAACACCCTGAGAGTTGCTACAATTTAGGCATTATTTATGACCGAAAAATCAAAGGCAATGCCGCTCAAGCGGTTACCTACTACCAAAAAAGCTGTAATTTTGATATGGCTAATGGGTGTTATGTTTTGGGCGTGGCTTATGAAAAAGGCTTTTTAGGAGTCAAACAAAGCAACCATAAAGCCGTCATCTATTATTTGAAAGCGTGCCGATTGAATGATGGGCAGGCTTGTCGCGCGTTAGGGAGTTTATTTGAAAATGGCGATGCAGGGCTTGATGAAGATTTTGAAGTGGCGTTTGATTATTTGCAAAAAGCTTGCGGATTAAACAATTCTGATGGTTGCGCGAGTTTGGGCTCTATGTATATGTTAGGCAGGTATGTCAAAAAAGATCCCCAAAATGCTTTTAATTATTTCAAAAAAGCATGCGATATGGGGAGCGCGGTGAGTTGCTCCAGGATGGGATTTATGTATTCCCAAGGGGATGCTGTTCCAAAAGACTTGAGGAAAGCCCTTGATAATTATGAAAGGGGTTGCGATATGGGCGATGAAGTGGGTTGCTTCGCTCTAGCGGGCATGTATTACAACATGAAAGATAAAGAAAACGCCATAATGATTTATGACAAGGGCTGTAAGCTGGGCATGAAACAAGCATGCGAAAACCTCACTAAACTTAGGGGGTATTGAAAATTTAACCAATCCCCTAAATTATCATCGTGTTTGACTCAAAACTTTTCAAAGATTTGGCTCTGTTTTAAGAGCTGAAGCAGAAACCCACCCTATTAATTTTTAATCTTTAGTGTTTTTAGGGATTTGTCTATTTTCAAAAAGAAAACTTTTTGAATGTTTTTTGCGGTTGTTTGGTTGTGTTTGTAGTGTATTTTTATGGTGTAAATTTTTGTTAGGTTAGCTTGAAGTGGGTTTTAGGTTTAAAAGTCCTATAAAAATGTTTTAGCGTGTTTTTGCACTATGGATAGATATGCGTTTGGTTGTGTTTTTCAATAGCTTTAATTTATGGCTTTTGCGTGGTTATTATTATAAGCACGCTACAAATACGAATTACACGATAACAGAGCGGTATGCACGCTATAAAAAGACTTGATAAAAATAACGAAAAATAGTTAAATTTCAAGCGTTCTTTTAAAAATTGTTGTCAGATGAGACAGATAAAAACGCTTTTAGTTTAAAGATAGAGTTTTAGGGGTTTTTTGTGTTGGTTTAGTTATTCTTTATTTTTTTAAAAAATAGGGTTTTTAAAACTCATAAAAGGATAAGGGGTATTTTGAAATCACTCCCCTACAACCCCCTTTTTTAAAATCCCCCTAACCCCCTAAGAGCGCGTTATGAGAAATTATCGCTCGCTTTTCGCAAGCTTTTTTATTTTGGTTGTCAAAACACCCAAAGGTATTTTTTAGATTTCATGACCAATATCCAAAACAGAGCTGATATTTTAATCCTACAAAGACCAATAGATCGCTCCAAAGAACACCACACTCCCTATCAAAACGCTTACAAACATGCGTTTAGTGTCCTTAAAAGCCACCATTAAAAATGCGCTCAAATAAAACAACAATAAAAACACGCAAAAAATCCCCAAAAGCACCTTAAACACAACGCCCACCTTAGCCTTATGCAGCATGATGAGCGCGCCTAAAAAGCCCCTCTCAATGGTTTTGATTTTTGTTTGATCGCCTTTAGTTTCAAGGTTGATTTCATACAAAGGCATGCCAATGACTAACGCTCCTCTATGCTCTCTAGGCTCTATCTTTTTAGGCATAGCGATATGGTTTTCTTTTAGAAAGTCTTTTAAAAAATCCAATCGTTCTTCTTTTTTTAAGGATTTTTCTAAAACCCACTCTTTGATAGTAGCGCCAGTGTCTTGGCGCACCCCAAAGAGCAATGAAAGCCCGCTAACCGCAAAAAGAAGCGCCAAAGGGAAGAAAAAAGTGGTCGCATAGATGTGAAAATAACGCATCATTGCAGTCATTATTGCAACCTGTGGCTCACGAATTTAGAAAAATTATCCAAAATTAACCCCCCTTTTCTAAACCCTAACGCGCAAGATTCATAAGCAAAAAACACATTAGGCTGATAATACAACCCGTTATGCGAATTGAGCTCGTAAAATTCTTGATAAATGGGTTTGTGGTTAGAATAAACGCCATCGGTTTTTAAAAGCGATTGCATGGAAGCTTCAAAGATTTCACTATTCGCCCCTTCCCTACCAAAAGCCACTTTTTTGATTTGCTTTTTATAGGCTAAAGGCTCATAACTCGTTTCTAACAATAAGGGGTGTTTGGGGTATCTGTCCCATAAAAGTTTTAAAAAACGCTTGGATTGGAAAAGGATCGTATAAGCCGGGTTTAAAAAAATCGTGTTTTTATTTTCCATCATGCCTTGCATCAAAAGGGCTAATTCTGGCTCATCAATAGCGATGTTTTCCCATGGGATCAGTTTGAATAAAAACTCATAATTCAAGCCGTTTTTAAACACGCCCTCTTCTACATTAAACTCCACCTCATCAATGTAAGAAAAATCCGTTTCAAACCCCACGCTCTGAGCAGCGTCTTGCAAAAAACGCATGGTGCACTCTTCTTCAATATTCCCCCTAACGCTTGAAAAAAGGATTTTCCACCCCTCATACATTTCCTCAAAACGGCTCGTGTCTTCGCCTAAAGTTACCATGCGTTTAAAATTCTCGCCAAGCGCTTCATAAAGGTTATTGAATTGCTTGTTTTCATCATAGCCATTCGCTTTGAGTAACGCCCATTGAATCACTGCGGTTTCATAAAGCATGGTGGGGGTATCAGCGTTAAATTCCAGTAATTTAATGGGCTTGCCATCAAGCCCCCCGGCTAAATCAAAACGCCCATAAATGTGCCAATGCACTTCTTCTTCAAAACTCTGTTTGATCATAGGAATGAGCGCGTTAGGAACATCCAATTCAAAAAAGCGATCGTTTTTAATGGCCTCTTCAGCCGTCTCTACAAACATATCATAAAGCTCATTACAAGCATCATAATAAGCGTCCGCTTCTTTTTGAGAAACAACCACCATTTCATCAGCGATATAAGATGACATGTCGTCGTTAGTGTGCCAATCTAAGCCGATTTCTTCTAAGGTCTTATTGTCTAAAGGTTTTAAAGGAATCACTTGCATTTTTTAGCCTTGAATAGATTTTATGAGTTAAAGCCCCTTGTCCCAGAGCTTACCGCCGGCGAGCTAGTAGGCCTATTAGAGCCAAAAAACCCGCTCTGTCCCTTACTCGCTGTGCCCATGCTTGAAGTGCTAGGTGCACTTTTAGAAAAGGAATTTTGAGAGCGTTGGTAAGCTTGTGGGGATTTGTAGGTCCGTTGGGCGTTTTGCTGGTAATTAGGGTTATTGAAAAGCTTATTGCCAATATAACTCCCTAAAATCGCCCCCGCCGCGCTCCCTAAAATCGCGCTCCCCAAGCCAAAGCCTGAGCTTTCATTACTCCCTCCCCCATTATTAGGCTGGATAAGCTTGCTCGTGCCGTTATCAATTTTAGCTTCTTCTTCTTTGATGAGCTTTTGAATCTCTTCATTGCTTAATACGCGTTCATTGCCTTGCAAATCGCGTACTATAATGTGGGTTCTTGAGCTGGGGTATTCTTCAACAACCTTGTAAGATTTATCCTTTTGCTCTTCTAAAATCACAAACGCACCTTTTTGAACGCTTTGACTCAAAGAGCTTTGCTCTTTGGGTTTGTCATCGGCATTGCTCTTACACCCCACAATGCTCACCATCACTAACGCGCTCAAACCACCCACGATCGCATGATCAGAAATCTTTCTGTAGGGTTTTTTCATGAGAGTAACCTTATATCATGCCTTATAATGGTATAAGAAAGGCACGCCTTTAATCACGCCAGATTCAAAAATCTTTTTAGTGGTATTTTCCACTTTAGTGCGTAAATCTTCAGGCTCTTTTTGAGCGTTAATATCGTATTGGGTGGAATAAATCTTTTCAAGAATAGAGATTTTATCTTCCACGCTCGCTCCCCTAGCCCTAGCTTTCGCCATTTCTTCTTGGATTAAAGCCGCTTTTTTAGCCGAATTGACTCCAAGCCACCCCACTACAACCATTCTCACGGTGTTTTCTTTTAAGTGATCCCTGAGTTTAGTGAGCTCTTTTTGGCAATGCGGACACATGGGATCAGAGACAATATAAAGGATTTTATCCTTATTTTCAGCGTTAGTAGAGGGCAACTCTATCACATAATCAGCCGGTATTTCATTAAAAATAGCGTTCAATTTCGCGCTATTTTGTTGGGTGGCGTTAAGGGCTTGGATTTTTTGATTGGTTTCTGCGACTAATTGCACATCTTCGCTTTTATTGCTAAAAAAGATATTGCTAAGCCCTATGATTAAATTACCATCCTTACTCACTACAAGCGGGATATTGTATTTAGTGTCCGGATCTTCAATAACGACCATTTTTAAATCCTGGCTGGATTTTAAAGGTTTGACTTCTAAAATACGCACCTTTTTATTGGTCTGTTTTTCAATCACGCTCACTAAATTATCCTGCAT
Organism: Helicobacter pylori oki112; assembly: GCF_000600085.1. Taxonomy (NCBI): domain Bacteria; kingdom Pseudomonadati; phylum Campylobacterota; class Epsilonproteobacteria; order Campylobacterales; family Helicobacteraceae; genus Helicobacter; species Helicobacter pylori. The sequence goes on along the minus strand of NZ_CP006821.1, from coordinate 284,306 downwards.
CCGTTTGTCATTAGCTGAAACTGAATGTTTAGGGGTTGCCCCTAAGCCTACAAGAAGTAACGCACTCAACACACTCGCTCTTAATATCATTAAAACTCCTAAAGTTCAATAGCCTAAAACCCCTACAATAAAAGGAATAAGCTTTTAATGGGTATAATACCATAAAATCCCCTATTTTCATAAGGCTTAAAAAGGTTTAAAGATGATTATCATTCCTGCTAGATTAAAATCCAGTCGTTTTGAAAATAAAGTGCTAGAAGATATTTTTGGCTTGCCTATGGTAGTCCGTTGCGCTAAAAATGCGAATCTAGTAGATGAATGCGTAGTCGCTTGCGATGATGAAAGCATCATGCAAACATGCCAAAAATTCCACATTAAAGCGGTGCTAACCTCCAAACACCATAATAGCGGCACGGAACGCTGTTTGGAAGCGGCGCAAATTTTAGGGTTAAAAAACGATGAAAGGGTTTTAAACTTGCAAGGCGATGAGCCTTTTTTAGAAAAAGAAGTCATTTTAGCCTTATTAGAAGCCACCCAAAACGCCCCTTTCATGACGACTTGCGCTAAAGTCATTGATGAAGAGCAGGCCAAAAGCCCCAATTTAGTCAAGGTGGTTTTAGATCATCAAAATAACGCCTTGTATTTTTCGCGCTCCCTTATCCCCTTTTTACGAGATTTTGATGCGAAACGCCAAACCCCCCTTTTAGGGCATATCGGTATTTATGGCTTCCACAATAAAGAAATATTAGAAGAATTATGCGCTTTAAAACCTTGCGTTTTAGAGGAAATAGAAAAATTAGAGCAATTAAGGGCTTTGTATTACCAAAAAAAGATTGCAGTGAAAATCGTTCAAAGTGAGAGCGTGGGCATTGACACCAAAGAAGATTTGCAAAACGCTTTGAAAATTTTTAGCCCCAATCTCCTTTGAGCGCTAAAATTCACTCAAAACATTTTTCACCATCAAAAACCTCTTTTTAAATCCAAAAAAAAAGCAAAATTTCTTAATTTTTGCTCAATTTTATTAAAAATTCAATAAATTTATGGCATAATTTAAACGCATTGTAAATAAAGTTTCAATTTGATACGATTTTGCAAATAAAACATTACTTTAAGGAACATTTTATGAAAAAAACGATTTTACTTCCTCTTATGGCGTCATCGCTCCTTGCTGAAAATGACGGCGTTTTTATGAGCGTGGGCTATCAAATCGGCGAAGCCGCACAAATGGTGAAAAACACCGGCGAAATCCAAAAAGTCTCCAACGCTTATGAAAATTTGAACAATCTTTTAACCCGCTATAACGAACTCAAACAAACGGCCTCTAACACCGATTCAAGCACCGCTCAAGCGATTGACAATCTAAAAGAGAGCGCTAACAGATTAAAAACGACCCCTAATAGCGCCAATCAAGCCGTGTCTTCAGCGCTCAGCTCTGCGGTGGGCATGTGGCAAGTGGTAGCCTCTAATTTAGCCAATGGCACGCTACCCACTGATAAATACAACCAAATCAATGCGATTTCTCAATTGCTCCAAAATACCCTAGAAAATAAAAACAATAATCTCACCATTGCAAATGACTATGACCAGCTTTTAACTCAAGCCAACACCATTATTAGCACCCTTCAAAGCCAATGCCCAGGAATAGATGGGGGCAATGGCAAACCATGGGGCATTAATGCAAATGGGAACGCATGCAATATTTTTGGCAACACCTTTAACGCCATAAACAGCATGATTGATAGCGCCAAAAAAGCCGCTGCAGAAGCCCGAAGAACTAGCCCAGAAAGTCCAAACCAACCAAGCGCGTTTACCAACGCTGATTTCAATAAAAACCTTAATGAAGTATCAAGCGTTATTAATGACACGATCTCTTACCTCAAAGGGGACAATTTAGCAACCATCTATAACACCCTTCAAAAAACGCCCGGTTCTAAAGGGTTTCACAGTTTGGTGAGCCGATCTAGCTATAGTTATTCTCTCAACGAAACCCAATATTCTCAATTCCAAACCACCACCAAAGAGTTTGGCCATAACCCTTTTAGAAGCGTGGGATTAATTAATTCTCAAAGCAATAACGGGGCGATGAATGGCGTGGGCGTGCAACTAGGCTATAAGCAATTCTTTGGTAAAAATAAATTTTTTGGGATCCGGTATTATGCCTTTTTTGATTACAACCATGCCTATATCAAATCCAACTTTTTCAACTCCGCTTCCAATGTTTTCACCTATGGTGCGGGCAGTGATCTTTTATTGAATTTCATCAATGGCGGATCCGATAAAAACCGCAAAGTCTCTTTTGGTATTTTTGGGGGCATCGCTCTAGCCGGCACGACATGGCTCAATTCCCAATTGGTGAATTTAAAAACCACCACTAGCATCTACAACGCTAAAATCAACAACACCAATTTCCAATTCTTATTCAATACCGGTTTAAGGCTTCAAGGGATTCACCATGGCGTTGAATTAGGCGTGAAAATCCCCACCATCAACACGAATTACTATTCTTTCATGGGCGCTAAATTAGCCTATAGAAGACTTTATAGCGTGTATTTCAATTATGTTTTGGCTTATTGATATTGAATCGGTTCTCATTATTAATGAGGACAAAGCCAATTTTTTGGCTCTCAATAAATAACGGCATCATTTTACTTGACTTTTTACAAAAAACACACTAAAATTTCTTTTTGAGCGAAATTCCAGATTAGCTCAGCGGTAGAGTAGGCGGCTGTTAACCGCTTGGTCGTAGGTTCGAATCCTACATCTGGAGCCATACTTTTAACTACCTAACTTTTTATAGCAAAACTTCATGCAATCCCTTTAGATTTGATCCATAACGCATTGACTAAAACCCCCACCACAACCCCTATCGCTAAATTATGCGTGTATAAAACCACTGCCACGACTAAGAGCATGTTTAGCGTGTCATAGGGCTTGATTTTTTTAATGTTAATAATGGATTGGAAATTAAAAGTGGTGAAAGAAATCATCACCATCACCGCCACAACCGCCACAATGGGGATTTTAACCACATATTCATTAAACACTAATATTAGCACCATTAAAGAAAAGCCGGCAAAAAAAGTAGAAAGCCTTGTTTTGGCCCCGGATTTTGCGTTAATGATAGACTGCCCCACTAAAGCGCACCCTGTCATTCCCCCTAAAAGCCCTGAGATGATATTCCCCAAGCCTTGCGCTTTAGTTTCTTTATTTTTATCGCTCACGCCGTCTTTTAAAATAACGTCTAAAGTTTTAGCGGTCAATAAGCTTTCTATCGTGCCAACTAGCGCTAAAGAAAGAGCGTAAGGCAACAATCCTACCAAAATTTTAAAATCCAAATTTTTTGGGATAATGATGAAATGAAAGCCTGAAACCCCTTGCTCAATGCTCCCCAAATTCGGCGCATGCATATCAAAAATTAAAGCGATCGCACTGATTGCAAGGATACAGATTAAATTAGAGGGGATTTTTTTAGTGATTAAAGGGAATAAATAAATAATCAATATCCCAATAGCGAGTAAGATAAACACCCCCAAATTTTGGTTTTGAAGGAATTTGAATTGCTCTGTTAAAAGCAAAATGCCTAGCGCGTTCACAAAGCCATACATCACTGATTGAGGGATAAATTTTAAAAGATTCCCTATTTTCAAATAGCCTAAAAGAATTTGCAACACCCCTGCCATAAGAGTCGCCACGCCCGCGTATTCAAGCCCATAGTTTTTAACCACGCCCACCAAAATGAGTGCCACTGAGCCGGCTGCTGCGCTAATCATCGCCTTTCTAGCCCCAAAAAGAGACAAAACAAAAGCCATGTAAAAGGTCGTATAAAACGCCACGCCCACATCTAAACCCACCATGATCGCAAAACCGGCCGTCTCTGGGATCACAGAAAGCCCCACCACAAAACCAGACAACAAATCTTTTTGAATGTTGCTCAGCCATTCTTTTTGTATCTTTTCAAACATGCCTTTCTTTCTCATTAGAATGGCTTGATTGTAACCAAAGATTTAAAAACCAATTTCAAACCGGATAAAATTCCTTTTCTTAAATCAAGATATATGATATTTTATTGTAAAAAATACTTAAAATTGTTTTTTTTTTTTTTTTCAAAATATAAATTTTAAGCTAAGAATAAGCATTGTGTGGTAAATGTGTGGTAAAATGGCAAAATTTCATAAACATGACTATCATATCATGGGAATGTGAAGAAAAATCTAATCTAATAAAAGGAGAAAACATGAAAATCAAAAAATCCCTCTTACTCTCTCTTTCTCTCATGGCTTCATTATCAAGGGCTGAAGATGACGGATTTTACATGAGCGTGGGCTATCAAATCGGTGAAGCGGTTCAAAAAGTGAAAAACACAGGAGCGTTGCAAAATCTTGCGGACAGATACGATAACTTAAACAACCTTTTAAACCAATACAATTACTTAAATTCCTTAGTCAATCAAGCCAGCACGCCCAGTGCTATCACAAGCGCGATTGACAATTTAAGCTCAAGCGCAATCAACCTCACTAGCGCTACCACCACTTCCCCAGCCTATCAAGCCGTGGCTTTAGTGCTCAATGCCGCCGTGGGCATGTGGCAAGTCATAGCCTTTGGTATCAGTTGCGGCCCTGGTCCCAATCTTGGCACAGAACATTTAGAAAATGGAGGCGTTCGATCGTTTAGTAACACGCCCAACTACAGCTACAACACCGGTAGCGGAACAACCACCACCACTTGCAATGGAGCTAGTAATGTAGGGCCAAATGGTATCCTATCTAGCAGTGAATACCAAGTTCTCAATACCGCTTATCAAACTATCCAAACCGCTTTAAACCAAAACCAAGGAGGCGGGATGCCTGCCTTGAACAGCTCTAAAAATATGGTAGTCAGTATCAATCAAACTTTCACAAAAAACCCCACCACAGAATACACTTACCCCGATGGGAATGGCAATTATTATTCAGGCGGATCATCAATCCCAATCCAGCTAAAGATTAGCAGCGTCAATGACGCTGAAAACCTTTTGCAACAAGCCGCTACTATCATCAATGTCCTTACCACCCAAAACCCGCATGTGAATGGTGGCGGTGGGGCATGGGGGTTTGGCGGTAAGACCGGTAGTGTGACGGATATTTTTGGCGAGAGTTTTAACGCGATTAACGAGATGATTAAAAACGCTCAAGCCGTTTTAGAAAAAACTAAACAGCTTAACGCTAATGAAAATGCCCAAATCACGCAACCAAACAATTTCAACCCCTACACTTCTGAAGACAAAGGGTTTGCCAAAGAAATGCTCAACAGAGCGAACACTCAAGCAGAGATTTTAAATTTAGCTAAGCAAGTTGCGGACAATTTCCACAGCATTCAAGGGCCTATCCAACAAGATCTAGAAGAGTGCACAGCAGGATCAGCTGGCGTGATTAACGACAACACTTATGGTTCAGGTTGCGCGTTTGTGAAAGAAACTCTCAATTCTTTAGAGCAACACACCGCTTATTATGGCAATCAGGTCAATCAAGAGAAAGCTTTGGCTCAAACCATTTTGGATTTTAAAGGAGCCCTTAACACTTTAGGAAGCGACCAAAAAGCGATCAATAGCGCTATCTCTGGCTTGCCTAACGCTAAATCTCTTCAAAACATGACGCATTCCACTCAAAACCCTAATTCCCCAGAAGGTCTGCTCACTTATTCTTTGGATACCAACAAATACAACCAGCTCCAAGCCACCACGCAAGAATTAGGCAAAAACCCTTTCAGGCGCTTTGGCATGATTAGCTCTCAAACCAATAACGGCGCGATGAATGGGATCGGCGTGCAAGTGGGCTATAAACAATTCTTTGGCAAAAAAAGAAGGTGCGGGTTAAGGTATTACGGCTTTTTTGATTATAACCATGCGTTCATCAAATCCAATTTTTTCAACTCCGCTTCTGATGTTTGGACTTATGGGGTGGGTATGGATGCGCTTTATAACTTCATCAACGATAAAAACACCAACTTTTTAGGCAAGAATAACAAGCTCTCCGTGGGGCTTTTTGGAGGCTTTGCATTAGCTGGGACTTCATGGCTTAATTCTGAATTTGTGAATTTGAACATGGTGGGTAATATCTATAGCGCTAAAGTGAATGTGGCTAATTTCCAATTTTTATTCAATTTAGGCTTGAGAATGAACCTCGCTAGGGCTAAGAAAAAAGACAGCGATCATGCCGCTCAGCATGGCGTGGAATTGGGCGTGAAAATCCCTACGATCAACACCAACTATTATTCTTTCATGGGCGCTAAACTCAAATACAGAAGGCTCTATAGCGTGTATTTGAATTATGTGTTTGCTTATTAAAACCCTCTTTTAAAACCCTCTTTAAAAGGGGGCTTGTTTGAAACGCTTAAGGGCATTTTTAAAATTAAGTGCTTTATAGAGAGCTTATTTCTTGCAATCGCTCTTAAACTATAAAACTAAAGTAATCAAAACCCTATTTTTGTAATCATTAAAGAAAGATTTTTTAAAGATTATCACTCTTTTTTGATAAAGTAATAATTTAGAATTTAGGGAGTTTTTATGGAAGAATCAACAGCGTTTATTTTGGCTCTTGTGGGGCTATTCACCGGCATTACCGCCGGGTTTTTTGGGATTGGCGGGGGGGAGATTGTCGTCCCTAGCGCGATTTTTGCGCATTTTAGCTATAGCCATGCGGTGGGTATTTCGCTCATGCAAATGCTTTTTTCTTCAGTGGTCGGCTCTATCATCAATTACAAAAAGGGCTTATTGGATTTGAAAGAAGGCTCATTTGCCGCGTTTGGAGGGCTAATGGGGGCGATTTTAGGGAGCTTTATTTTAAAAATCATTGACGATAAGATTTTAATGGCGGTGTTTGTGGTGGTGGTGTGCTACACCTTTATCAAATACGCTTTTTCTAACAACAAGAAACCAGAACATTTTGAAGAAATGCATTTTGATTTGCATGCGAATAACAAAACGCCAGAAAAAAAGCGCCCGCTCCCTTTTGTGTCTATGGACAGAACGCATGGGGTTTTGATGCTCGCCGGTTTTGTTACCGGCATTTTTTCTATCCCGTTAGGCATGGGTGGGGGGATTTTAATGGTGCCGTTTTTGGGCTATTTTTTAAAATACGATTCTAAAAAAATCGTGCCTTTGGGGCTGTTTTTTGTGGTGTTCGCTTCTTTATCCGGGGTCATCTCTCTTTATAATGGGAGAGTTCTTGATGATATAAGCGTTCAAGCGGGGGTGATTACCGGTATTGGAGCGTTTTTAGGGGTGGGTATTGGCATTAAGCTTATTGCTTTGGCTAATGAAAAGGTGCATAAAATCCTGTTGCTCCTCATTTATGCTTTAAGCATTTTAGCGACTTTACACAAGCTCATCATGGGGTAAAAATCTAAAAACGCTTCAAGGGCATTTTTAAAAATCAAACAGCAAAAGAGCTTGATTTAATCAAAGGATAGCTTTTTAAAAAAGCTTTAATTATCCCTATTTAATGAAAACAAAAAAATACATTTTTTAAATCATTTCTTTTAAGGAATAAAAACCATTTTATAGGGGTTGTTTTTTTGAGAATAAGAATAGTTAAAAAACAATCAGTGGGCGGTTTTTAGCGTTTTTATAAGACAACCCAAACGCTTAAACCCCCTATTTTAACCCCCCTTAGGGGGCTTAGTCATTACCCCTTAATGCGACTTTTTATCTTGGATGTATTTTTTCAATTCACCCTTTTTGATATAAGGGATAAACTCGCCATAACCCTCTTTTTCCATGTCTTTTAAGGGGATAAACCTTAAAGCCGCGCTATTGATACAATACCTTAAGCCCCCTAATTCTTTGGGCCCATCGTTAAACACATGCCCTAAATGCGCCTTACCAATACGGCTTAATACTTCAATGCGTTTCCTATTAAGGCTCTCATCGTCTTCGTATTTCACCACATCTTTATTGATGGGCTTAGAAAAGCTTGGCCACCCGCAACCGGAGTCGTATTTATCCGCTGAAGAAAATAACGGCTCGCCTGTGGTAATATCCACATAAATGCCCTCTTCTTCTTTGTTGTAATACTCGTTTTCAAAGGGTTTCTCAGTGTGTTTGTTTTGCGTCACTTCATACTGGAGTTTGGTGAGTTTTTTCTTTAAAACTTCATCGCTGGGTTTGGTGTATTTATCGCTATCTACAATCACTTCATCCGCCTTTTTCAAATCAATATGGCAATAACCACCGGGGTGTTTTTTCAAATAATCTTGGTGGTATTCTTCAGCTCTCACATAATTTTTTAAAGGCTCTACTTCAATAGCGATTTTGCCTTTCACTTCTTTTTGCAACGCTTTTAAGGCGTTGTCTATCACTTCTTTATCCGCGCTATTGACATAATAAATCCCTGTGCGATACTGCCTGCCCACATCATTACCCTGCTTGTTCACGCTCACCGGATCAATCACTTTAAAATAATAGCGCAGCAACTTGTCTAAACTGATTTTTTTAGGATCATAAACGACTTTCACGCTTTCAGCATGATCGCTTTCATGCAATTTTTCATAATTCGTGCTTGAAGTCTTGCCGTTAGCGTAGCCAGAGCTTGCGTCTATAACGCCATAAATCCTCTCCATATACGCCTCTAGCCCCCAAAAACACCCCCCAGCCAGATAAATCACTCTTTCATCGGTTTTGGGAAGTTTAGATCCCATGTTTTCATTCGCTTGCATGATTGCTCCTATCGCTAGAAAAAGATAAAAATTTTTCAAATAAGATAATACTTTCATTGAATAACCTTTGTTTTAATTTTAATAGTGTCCGCCATTATAACTAAAAAAAATGGTAATTGTTCTTTAAATTGAGTTTAAATTTCAATAAGGCTCTGTTCTATTAGGTAACAAAAGCTCCAATCACATCCATTCAACAATCTTGCCCACCGCATTGGCTTCATAGCATTTGATCGAGGTTTTTTGGCTGGGTTTTTTAGGCAAAATGGCTTTTAAAAAGCCGTAATTTTCCATTTCTTTTAATCTAGCGTTCAAATTGGGGGCTTCTAAAATCCTGCCATTCAAACTCACTTCGCCCAAAAACGCCGTTTTATTGTCAATTTTTCTGTTTTTAAAGCTTGAAAGGATACTGGCAATGACCGCTAAATCGCAAGCCGGCTCGCTAATCTTAATCCCTCCGCTCACATTGATGAACACATCATGACGGTTTAAGGGGATTTCTAGCTTTTTTTCTAATAAAGCGATGAGCATGTTAAGGCGGTTGGTGTCAAACCCGTTTGCTAATCGTTTGGGCGCTCCGAAACTGCACTCGCTCACCAACGCCTGGATTTCTAAAATCAACGCCCTTGAGCCTTCTAAAGTGATGGTGATCGCACTCCCCTCCATAGGCTCTTCTTTGGAAAAAAACAAGCTTGAAGCTTCTTTAGCGCTCACCAAACCCTGCTCTTTCATCTCAAACAAGCCGATTTCACTCGTAGGGCCAAAGCGGTTTTTAAAACTCCTTAAAATCCTTAATTCCCTACTGGGATCGCCCTCAAAATACAGCACGCTATCCACCATATGCTCTAGCACTCTAGGCCCTGCGATGCTCCCTTCTTTAGTGATATGACCGATGATAAAAATAGCAATATCTCTTGTTTTGGCCAAACGCATGAGCTCAAAAGTGATCTCTCGCACTTGCGAAATAGAGCCGGGCGCTGAAGAAATCTCTGGCGAATAAAGCGTTTGGATGGAATCAATCACGCAAGCAAAATAATTTTCGCTTTCTATATTAGCCTTAATCACAGGCCAATTGATTTCATTGAGCAGATACAATTCTTTTTCTATGCAATCCAATCTAATGGCGCGCATTTTAATCTGGCTCAAGCTCTCTTCCCCGCTCACATACAAAACCTTTTGCTGGTTTTTGGCTAAGCCAGAAGCCACTTTTAAAAGCAGAGTGGATTTGCCTACCCCAGGACTCCCCCCCACTAAATACAACCCCCCTTTAGCGATCCCCCCACCTAAGACAATATCCAATTCGCTTTGAGTAGAAGAAAACTTCACCACTTCTTCATGCTCAATTGCAGCGATAGAAACGCTTTTTTGCACTTTTGGGATCGGATTTTTAAGCGTGTTTAAAACTTCCTTTTGGGCTTTGTTCAATTCTATAAAACTCTCCCATGCGTTGCATTGAATGCACTTGCCCAGCCACTTAGGGCTTGTAAAACCGCAATGCTGACACTCAAATAAAGAAGTTTTTTTAGCCAAAATACCACTCTTTTTTAAAATCACACAGCTAAAAACTAGATAAAAACGGGGTTTTGGTTTTGTTCTGTAGCAAAACTCGTAAAGCTAAACTAAAACCAAGTTAAAAAGTTATCAAGCACCATTTTGTTCTATTTTTCTTAAAGCCTTCAAAATATAGCGTTTGATATAAGATCCCACGCTTTCTTCTTCTTCGTTAGCCATTTTCTCTAGTTTTTGGTATTGCTCATCAGAAAAATACAAGCTCACAGCGCGAGTTTTTTTATTAGCGTCTGCTTTTGGTTTGCGTCCTAGTTTATTTTTAGTTCCCCTTAAATGAGTTTCATCTGTGTTTTCTGTCGTTTTCATCAAGTTCCTTCAATCATCATCGCAAATCGCTTCAAAATAGCATGTTAGCATAAAAGTAGCGTATAATGAATAATGCCGCAAGCACTAATCATTCCTCATTCTTGAGTTAATTAGCGCTTCGCTCAAAAAAGGCTTTCACCCCCTAAAAAGAACAAATCAAATCGGTAACACCCTAATACTGCGATCCAATAATTCCTGCAAGGCGTTTTCAATGGCAAATAAAGTCCCGGTAGTCGCGCTCATGCACCCATCGCATGCCCCCATGTAGCGGATATACACATCAATGTAATCATCGCTTTCTTTAATGTCTAAAATCTCTAAATCCCCTCCGTCCATCATAAGCATAGCGCGGATATTTTCATCAATGACTTTATCCACCGCTTTAATCTTTTGAACCATAGTCATTTCCCTGAAAGCCAATTCCCCACTTTGGGATTTATTCGCAGCGGCTTTAAGTTTTTCAGCTTCCATTTCTTCGCGCACTTCTTTAAGAATATCCACCAGGTAATAATCCCTTTTTTCATGCCCTCCAGGCCTCACACAGCTTTTACAGAAAGCACCGGCTTTGGTGTAGTTAGTGATTTCTTCAACGCTTTTTAAATCATTGAGCTTAATCACTTCTTTAATCGTGCCTAAACTCACCCTAGCGCACTCGCACACGATGATTTCTTCTTCAAAATCTTCAGCGTTTTTCCCCAAATACATGCCGGCAGCTTTTTTGATCACATCATACGCCATCACTGAGCAGTGCATTTTTTGCCCAGGGACAGCCGGCGTGTCCGGATCGTCTCTCAAGCCTCTTTCCACATCTAAATTCGTGATTTTTACCGCATCTTGGACTCTTTTATTCAAACACAACTCTACCATCATGTCTGAGCTTGCGATCGCTGTCCCGCAACCAAAGCTTTTAAACTTCGCGTCAACAATCGTATCCGTGCTTTCATCTACAAGCCAATACAACCTCACCGCATCACCGCATGCTTCTGCACCATAATCCGCCACAATGAGCTTAGCGTTTTTGGCTTTAGCCTGCTCTTCGGTGATGACCCCTAAATGCGTAGGGTTGTCCATGCGTCTTTGAACTTCTTTAGAATACGCGTCCCAGAGAACCGAACCCACTAAATCATGTTTTGCCATTTTGATTCCTTTATATTCTTTTTAATAAGAGCTTGAAATGTTTCTCAATCTTATAGCCGCTTGAGAGAAAACTTCAATCGTTTTATCAATTTCAGCTTCCGTGTTAAAACGGCTCAATGAAAGCCTGATAGCGGTATGAGCTAATTCCTTACTCGCTCCAATCGCTACCATGACAGGATTAGCCTCTAAATCCTCACTCGCGCATGCACTCCCTGTGGAAGCGGCGATATTAGAGCGATTCAAATCCCACAGCATGGCCTCTCCTTCAATCCCTCTCACGCTGATTAAAGTCGTGTTAGGCACACGATGGATTCGATCGCCTACCACCATCACATCAGGGATTTTCAAAAGCGCTTCTTCTAATTTATCACGCAACTTCCCTACCACTTCTTTTTCATAGTCTAAATGCTCTACGGCTAATTTCATCGCTTCGCCCATGCCCACAATATAAGGCACATTCAAAGTCCCGCTGCGCCTGCCATTCATATGCTCCCCGCCATGAAAAAGAGGGGTCAATCCCACCCCACTTCTAATATACAATCCCCCAATGCCTTTAGGCCCATGAAACTTGTGCGCACTAAAAGAAAGGAAATCTACATTCGCTTTCAACACATCTACAGGGATTTTACCAATCGCTTGCACCGCATCGGTATGGAACAACACGCCCTTTTCTTTACAGATAGCCCCAATTTCTTCAATAGGGAAAATGAGACCGGTTTCATTATTCGCCCACATCACGCTCACTAAAGCGGTTTTTTCTGTGATCGCTTCTTTGACTTGATCGGCGGTGATACTCCCATGCTCATTAATAGGCAAGTAAGTAACCTCCACCCCCAAGCTTTCTAAAAAATTACAAGTGGATCGCACCGCCGGATGCTCTGCAACCGTGGTTACAATATGGTTTTTGCCCTTTTTCAAACATTCATCAAAATACACGCCCTTTAAAACCCAATTATTGCTTTCTGTCGCGCAAGAAGTGATGATCACATCATCTATATCCCTAGCGTTAATGCCCTTATAAAGCTTATCCAATGCTTCTGCAATGGCCGGGTGGGTTTCTGTGCCAAACTGGTGTAACGAGCTAGGATTCCCATAATGATCCCTTAAAAAAGGATCCATGATCTCTTTAACTTTAGGGTCAATCCTAGTCGTAGCGTTATTGTCTAAATAAATTCGTTGTAACAAATGCGTGTTCTCCTTAAAAATTTTACATAGATTTTCTTATCTAGGTCTAAATTATGATTAAATACAAGATATTTTCTTAATTTTAACTTAAAATAAGATGAATTTTTGAAAACATTTTGAGAAATGCGAACATCCTCCTATCAAAAACCAACAACAGCCACTATCAACCCGCTTAAGGTTTTTTAAGGGGTCTCCCACGCCTGTCTTTTAAAGCGTCTATCCCCCCTTGTTGGTAACGCTTCTCCCACACATAGAGTTTTTGCAATTGCTTCGCTACTTCTTTTTTAGTGGGCTTAATGCCCCTAAGGTTATAAAGAGCAGTAACCATAATGGGCTTTGGGACATTAAACCTTTGAATAAATTCCAAACAATCTTTTTTGAGCTGGGAGTCTTGCTTGTTTTTAGTAATATCCACATGGCTTAAATATTGCAACACATAAAGGCGTTTTTCTTCATCTTCTTGCGCGATTTCTGGGGCTAACTCCATCCCTTGACTAACGCTTTTAAAAAACTTATTTGAAGCCTCTTGGGTGGGATAAACGCTCAAATAAGCTTCTAGTAAAGAAATCACTCTTTTTTGCTGTTCCAATAGTGCGTCTATCTTGGCACTCAAACGATTTATTTTACTTTCCATGCGTTCAATACTAACCACTAAAAATAAATAGCTATTTAATCATTAAAAATGATTATTCTAATACCATGCTCTTAAATTAAGATGTGTTTTTATGATCATGCTACAATAAAAACGCAAAATGATTTCAAAGAAAAAAGGCTTAAAATGAAAACTTTTGAAGTAATGATTCAAACCGATTCAAAAGGGTATTTGGACGCTAAATTTGGCGGTAACGCCCCTAAAGCGTTTCTCAATTCAAACGGCTTACCCACTTATTCGCCTAAAATCTCATGGCAAAAAGTAGAAGGCGCTCAAAGCTATGCGTTAGAACTCATCGATCATGATGCGCAAAAAGTGTGCGGCATGCCGTTTGTCCATTGGGTCGTGGGCAATATTTCTTACAATGTTTTAGAAGAAAACGCTTCCATAATGGATAAAAGGATTACTCAAGGGGTCAATTCGCTCACTCAAGGCTTTATCCGTTCTCCTCTTAGTGAAAGCGAAAAACAACGCTCCAATCTCAATAACAGCGTCTATATCGGTCCCATGCCCCCTAATGGCGATCACCATTACTTGATTCAAGTGTATGCCCTAGACATTCCTAAACTCGCCTTAAAAGCCCCTTTTTTCTTAGGCGATTTGCATGACAAAATGCGCAACCATATCATTGCCATAGGGAGAAAGGAATTTTTATACAAGCAGTTTGTAAGGAAATAAGCTATAAGCTTGTAGGTTTAGTTCAATGAACTTGTTTAACCTTAATATTCTTTCATTTTTTTAAAAAGTGGGGTTTTATGCAACCCTAACGAGATGGATTATAACGCTAAAAATTAAAACTAAAAGCACCAAAAGCTAATTTAACACGCATTAACTCCTTATCAAACCATTCATTCAACGCTACCTATAATTTTTAAAACGATCCCTAACTTCCTTATCTAACGCTAGCACTTCATCTAAAGTAGAAAGCTTGAAAGATTTTTTAGCATACAATTCTAAGGCTTGAGAAATGATTTGGATAAAGCCTCCAAAGGCGATTTCTTGATTTAAAAACTTCTTCATCGCCACTTCATTGCTCGCATTCAGCACCACGCCAAGCTTTGGATTTTCCAACAACAAGTCTTTATAACGCCACAAAGTGTAGCGCTCCATGCTAATGGGTTCAAATTTAATCGCGCTTAAAGCGTATAGATCTAAGGGCTTAATGGAAGCGTTCAAGGAAGCTAATTTGGGGTTAATGGCATAGCTTATGGGTAGTTTCATGTCCGCGCTCGCTAAATGCGCGATGACAGAGTTGTCTTCAAACTCCACCAAAGCATGCACGATAGAGCTTCTTTCAATGAGCGCATCAATCTTTAAAGACGCGCCAAAAAGCCAATAGGTTTCTAGGATTTCAAAAAGCTTATTGACCATGCTCGCTGAATCAATGGTGATTTTAGATCCCATGCTCCAATTAGGGTGCTTGAGCGCGTTTTGTGCGTTTTGAATAGGAATAAATTCTAAAGGCGTGTCCCTGAAAGCCCCACCACTCGCGCTAATGATTAAAGATTTAGGCTTTAAAGTCTTGTTTTGCAACAACGCCCATAAACCAAAATGCTCGCTATCAACGGGCGTGATTTGTGAAATGTCTAATAAATGCCCCGCGCTCACCAAGCTCTCTTTATTCGCTAGGGCTAGTTTTTTGTTCCTTTGCAAGCTTTTAAAGCTCGCCTTTAATCCTGCCACGCCCACAATAGCGTTAAGGACTAAATTTGAGGCACACTCCTCTATCATCGCGTCAATGCCGTCTAACCCCACAAACACTTCCGCACCCAAAGGCTCTAAATTATTCAAATCGTTAGGATCTAAAACCGCCACTTTCTTGGGTTTGAAAACTTTGATTTGCTCATTGATTAAAGCGATATTTTTCCCACAGCTTAAGGCCTCTATTTCTACCTTGAATTTTTTTGCGATTTTTAGGGCGTTTTTCCCAATAGAGCCGGTGCTTCCTAAAACAACCATTCAATCCCCTAAAAACACCGCTGTCTCTTTCCAAACTTCTAAAAAATACAACAACGCATGCAAGCCTA
Source organism: Helicobacter pylori oki112 (assembly GCF_000600085.1). Taxonomy (NCBI): domain Bacteria; kingdom Pseudomonadati; phylum Campylobacterota; class Epsilonproteobacteria; order Campylobacterales; family Helicobacteraceae; genus Helicobacter; species Helicobacter pylori. Next base: position 268,742 of record NZ_CP006821.1, on the reverse strand, counting down.
AAGCCCCAAAAAGCATGGAATCCAACCGGTCTAAAACGCCCCCATGCCCGGGTAAAATCTTACCGCTATCTTTGATCCCGACCCTTCTTTTCAAATAGCTTTCATACAAATCCCCAAACACCGCCACAAGAGCGATTAAAAAACTAAATAGAAGCGCCATAAGAAAGCCTCCGCTCAATTTCCCCATGCCCACAAACGATCCTAAAACGCTTGCCAAAACAACGCCAATCAACGCACCCTCTAAGGTTTTATTCGGCGAAGTGGGCGTGAAAGGGGTTTTGCCTAAAAGCTTGCCTCCAAAAAACGCCCCCACATCGCTTGCCGCCACCACGACTAAAAGCCAAATGATCGCCACTGCACCAAAATCCTTATAAACCCCAAAAAGCGCAAAAAACCCAACGCCCGGGTATAAAAAGGGTAAAATGGCTTCGCTATGGTGCGCTTTTTGATAAGCGATAACACTAGCCATGACCATGGCACTGATAAGAGTGCATTCTATGGGGCGCCCGTTAAAATACGCCACTACCCATGACAACACTAAAATGAAATACAGGCTAAAGCTCGCTTTAACTTGAAACAATCTTAACGCTTCAGAAAATCCTACCGCATAAATCCCCCCTAAAACCGCCCAAAACAACAACAAATTGTCCGCATACAAAATCAAGCCTGCTACAATGATTAAAACAAACCCTGTAATGTAACGAGATTTTTCTTTAAATAACTCTTCTTTCACTTTTTTCCTTAATCAATTAAATATTAACGAAACCAAAAAATAGCTAAACATGCTAATCAAAACAACGCCCACCAAATTAAGCCACAAACCGGCTTTAATCATATCCGTTATTTTAACATACCCAGAGCCATAAGCTATCGCATTGGGTGGGGTGGCCACAGGGAGCATGAACGCGCAAGTCGCGCTCAAGGCTACAGGAATGGTCAATAACAAGCTCTGATGGTTTTCATAACCCATGCCCATCGCCACTCCCCCAATCACCGGTAAAAACGCGGTAGCGGTGGCGGTGTTAGAAGTGATTTCGGTTAAGAAAATGACCATTAAAGTGACCATGACAATGATGAATAAAATCGGTAAATGCGAAAAGCCAGAGACTAAATGCCCGATCCACAAACTCAACCCGGTTTTAGAAAATTGCGCACTCAAGGCTAACCCGCCGCCAAATAAAAGCAACACATCCCAAGGGAGTTTTTTAGCAACACCCCAATCAATGAGCCTATCGCCCTGATTGTTAGCGGGCAAAATGAATAAAAGCGCAGAAACCCCCATAGCGATCACGGAATCAATTTTATCTATTTTAATGCCCCAAGATTTTAAAATCGTATCTAAAAAAATCCACCCTAAAGACGCTAAAATAAAAATAACGCCCACAGAGATTTCCGCCTGACTCAAACGGCCTAGTTTGTTTAACTCTGATCTAACGACTTCCTTACCCCCTGGGATTTCTTTAATCTTTAAAGGGAAAATCACATAAGTGAGCAAGAGCCACGCTAAAATGAGCATGATAAAGGCTAACGGCGTCCCAAACACCATCCACTGAGCGAAATCAATTTCAATATTGAAAGCGGTTTTCATATAGCCGGCTAATAAAGCGTTAGGCGGCGTGCCAATCAAAGTGCCTAAAGAGCCAATAGAAGCAGAATAAGCGATGCCAAGCATCAAGCAAATGCTGAAATTCGTGCGATAAATGATCGTCTTTTCTTGAATGACTTGGGTAATATCTTTGCCCTTATGCACGATATTGCCCATAATACCCCCATGCGCCTTGGTGATTTCTTCTTTTTGATACCATGAATTAGAGGCGTTTTCTTTACCCACCAGTTTAGCGACTAATTGCAAAACGCTCATGCCAACAGGAAACATCATCACCGCCGTTGCGGTATTGCTCACCCACATAGACAGAAAACCTGTAGCGATCATGAAACCTAAAATCAACCTCCTAGGGCTTGTGCCTACTAATAAAATAATGCTTAAAGCGATGCGCGTGTGCAAGTTCCATTTTTGCATGCTTAAAGCTAAAATAAACCCTCCCATAAAAAGAAAGATAATGGGCGATGCGTAAGAAGAGCTGACGCTAGAGAATTGATCCACGCTAAAGACGCTAAAAAGCACCAAAGGTAAAAGCGCGGTTGCGGGCAAATCAATGGCTTCAGTCATCCACCATATCCCCATTAAAACAGCCACCCCAGCCACAACAGGCATCGCCTTATAATTTAAAGAACTGAGCTTGGGGATTTCTTCTACAATATGAGGCATTTGAACATTGAGCGCATAGTAGATAACAAGCGCGATTAACGCTCCCCCTATGAGACCCAACAAACGCACGATCTTAGTGCTTTTATCATCGGTGTGCGTATCGGTATGCGTATTGGCATGCGAATGATTTTCCATTTTATTTTACCCTTTAAAATTACTAACCTACATGCTACAATAAAACTTTTTCAAAACTAAGATTTTAGAAAAATCATATCAAAATAGGAAAAAGAGTGGTAAAAGAAAGTGATATTTTAGTGGTTGGTGGGGGGCATGCAGGCATTGAAGCGAGCTTGATTGCGGCTAAAATGGGGGCTAGGGTGCATTTAATCACCATGCTCATAGACACGATCGGTTTAGCGAGCTGTAATCCGGCCATTGGGGGCTTGGGTAAAGGGCATTTGACTAAAGAAGTGGATGTTTTAGGGGGGGCTATGGGGATTATTACGGATCATAGCGGTTTGCAATATCGTGTGTTAAACGCTTCTAAAGGGCCGGCGGTTAGGGGGACTAGAGCGCAAATTGATATGGACACTTACCGCATTTTTGCAAGAAATCTCGTTTTAAACACCCCTAATTTGAGCGTCTCTCAAGAAATGACCGAAAATTTAATCCTTGAAAACGATGAGGTAGTGGGCGTAACCACGAACATTAACAACACTTATAAAGCTAAAAAAGTGATCATCACCACAGGCACTTTTTTAAAAGGGGTGGTGCATATTGGCGAGCACCAAAACCAAAACGGGCGCTTTGGGGAAAACGCCTCTAATTCTTTAGCCTTGAATTTAAGGGAGCTTGGCTTTAAGGTGGATCGCTTAAAAACCGGCACTTGCCCAAGAGTGGCGGGCAATAGCATTGATTTTGAAGGCTTAGAAGAGCATTTTGGGGACACAAACCCTCCCTATTTCAGCTATAAAACCAAAGATTTTAACCCCACCCAACTCTCATGCTTTATCACTTACACTAACCCCATTACCCACCAAATCATTAGGGATAATTTCCACCGAGCCCCCCTATTTAGCGGTCAAATTGAAGGCATAGGCCCAAGGTATTGCCCTAGCATTGAAGATAAGATCAACCGCTTTAGCGAGAAAGAACGCCACCAGCTGTTTTTAGAGCCTCAAACCATCCATAAAAGCGAATATTATATCAACGGCTTAAGCACCTCTTTGCCCCTAGATGTGCAAGAAAAGGTCATTCATTCTATCAAAGGCTTAGAAAACGCCCTCATCACGCGCTATGGCTATGCGATAGAGTATGATTTTATCCAGCCCACAGAATTAACCCACACTTTAGAAACCAAAAAAATCAAAGGGCTTTATTTGGCCGGGCAAATCAATGGGACTACCGGCTATGAAGAAGCGGCGGCTCAAGGGCTTATGGCTGGGATTAATGCGGTATTAGCCTTAAAGAATCAAGCCCCCTTTATTTTAAAGCGCAATGAAGCTTATATCGGTGTTTTGATTGATGATTTGGTTACTAAAGGCACGAATGAGCCTTACAGGATGTTTACCAGCCGAGCCGAATACCGCTTGCTTTTAAGAGAAGACAACACGCTTTTTAGATTGGGCGAACATGCCTATCGTTTAGGGCTTATGGAAGAAGATTTTTATAAGGAATTGAAAAAAGACAAGCAAGAGATACAAGACAATCTCAAACGCCTTAAAGAATGCGTCCTTACCCCTAGTAAAGAAGTGTTAAAACGCTTGAACGAATTAGACGAAAACCCTATCAATGACAAGGTTGATGGCGTTAGCCTTTTAGCACGCGATAGTTTTAATGCAGAAAAAATGCGCTCCTTTTTCAGCTTTTTAGCCCCCTTGAACGAGCGGGTTTTAGAGCAGATTAAAATTGAATGCAAATATAATATTTATATTGAAAAGCAACACGAAAATATCGCTAAAATGGACAGCATGCTCAAAGTTTCTATCCCTAAAGATTTTGTGTTTAAAGGCATTCCAGGCCTTAGCTTAGAAGCGGTAGAAAAATTAGAAAAATTCCGCCCCAAAAGCCTTTTTGAAGCCTCAGAAATCAGCGGGATCACCCCGGCGAATTTAGACGTTTTGCATTTATACATCCATTTGCGAAAAAACTCTTAAAGGATTTTTAATGAACGCTTTAGAAATCACCCAAAAGCTCATCAGCTACCCCACCATTACGCCCAAAGAATGCGGTATTTTTGAATACATTAAATCGCTTTTTCCTGCTTTTAAAACTCTAGAGTGTGGAGAAAATGGCGTGAAAAACCTTTTTTTATACCGCATTTTTAACCCCCAAAAAGATCATGCAAAAGAAAAGCATGCAGAAGAAAGGCATGTAAAAGAAAAGCATGCAAAAGAAAATGTTAAGCCCTTGCATTTTTCTTTTGCAGGGCATATTGATGTCGTGCCTCCTGGAGATAATTGGCAAAGCGATCCCTTTAAACCCATTATTAAAGAGGGATTTTTATACGGCCGTGGGGCACAAGACATGAAAGGGGGCGTGGGGGCGTTTTTGAGCGCGAGTTTACATTTTAACCCTAAAACCCCTTTTTTGCTTTCTATGTTACTCACAAGCGATGAAGAAGGGCCAGGGATTTTTGGCACAAAACTCATGCTAGAAAAACTCAAAGAAAAAGATTTGCTACCCCATATGGCGATTGTGGCTGAACCCACTTGCGAAAAAGTCTTAGGCGATAGCATCAAAATTGGCCGAAGAGGCTCTATTAATGGCAAACTCATTTTAAAAGGCGTTCAAGGGCATGTGGCTTACCCGCAAAAATGCCAAAACCCTATTGATGCGCTCGCTTCGGTTTTGCCTTTGATTTCAGGAGTTCATTTAGACAATGGCGATGAGTGTTTTGACCCTTCAAAATTGGTTATCACCAACTTGCACGCAGGGTTAGGGGCTAATAATGTGACTCCAGCAAGCGTAGAAATTACCTTTAATGCGCGCCATTCTTTAAAAACCACCAAAGAGAGTTTGAAAGAATATTTAGAAAAAGTTTTAAAAAGCGTGCCTCACACTTTAGAATTAGAGTCAAGTAGTTCGCCTTTCATCACGGCTTCTCATTCAAAGCTTACCAGCGTTTTAAAAGAAAATATTTTAAAAACATGCCGCACCACCCCCCTTTTAAACACCAAAGGCGGCACGAGCGATGCGCGATTTTTTAGCGCTTATGGTATAGAAGTGGTGGAATTTGGCGTTATTAATGACAGGATCCATGCCATTGATGAAAGGGTGAGCTTGAAGGAACTAGAGCTTTTAGAAAAGGTGTTTTTGGGGGTTTTAGAGGATTTGAGCGAGAATTAGAATCAAGAGGCATTCAATAAGGCTTCAATCGTCAATATTTGGTTACAATCATAAAGGATTACATTTTTTTAATAGGAGATATATCATGCTAGGAAGCGTTCAAAAAACCCTTTTTGGGGTCTTGTGTTTGGGTGCGTTGTTTTTGAAGGGGTTAATGGCAGAGCCAGACGCTAAAGAGCTTGTGAATTTAGGTATAGAGAGCACAAAGAAGCAAGATTTCGCTCAAGCTAAAACGCATTTTGAAAAAGCGTGTGAGTTAAAAAATGGCTTTGGGTGTGTTTTTTTAGGGGCGTTCTATGAAGAAGGGAAAGGAGTGGGAAAAGACTTGAAAAAAGCCATCCAATTTTACACTAAAGGTTGTGAATTAAATGATGGTTATGGGTGCCGCCTGCTAGGCAATTTATACTATAACGGACAAGGCGTGTCTAAAGACGCCAAAAAAGCCTCACAATACTACTCTAAATCTTGTGAATTAAACCATGCTGAAGGGTGTACGGTCTTAGGAAACCTACACCATTATGGCGTAGGTACGCCTAAGGATTTAAGAAAGGCTCTTGATTTGTATGAAAAAGCTTGCGATTTAAAAGACAGCCCCGGGTGCATTAATGCGGGATACATGTATGGTGTAGCAAAGAATTTTAAGGAGGCTATTGTTCGTTATTCTAAAGCATGCGAATTGAAAGATGGCAGGGGGTGTTATAATTTAGGGGTTATGCAATACAACGCCCAAGGCACAGCAAAAGATGAAAAGCAAGCGGTAGAAAACTTTAAAAGAAGTTGCAAATTAGGCGTTAAAGAAGCATGCGACGCTCTCAAGGAATTAAAAATAGAACTTTAATTTTAATGAAGTTAAGCTAAAGGCTGCGTTTAGCTGGCTTTTACGCTTTTTAATATTTTAAGGAAAGCATAAACCCTACAGAATAATCATTTTTAATGATCATAAAAAGCTTTTATCGCACCCATTCATTGCCGTTTTTAGATTGGCACTTGAAGGGTTTAAGCGAGTTTGTTCAAACCCTTAAAAGGGTTTTTAATCTCCTACAACGCTTTCAACAGCACGCTATTTAGGCGCTCATTAAAACTTTTAGCGTCTTTTAAGGCCCCTTTTTCTAAAAGCTTTGCCCCATCATAGAGCAACCAGATAAAAGCGCTCAACTGCTCTTTATCTTCGCATTTTAAGAGTTTTTGCAAAATCGCATGGTTAGGGTTTAATTCTAAAGTTTTCTTGCTTTCAGGCACGCTTTGGCCCATTTGGCGCATCCAATTAGCCATCATCACATTTTGTTCATCGCCTATTAAAGCCACCGCTGAAGTGAGATGATTGGAAAGCTCTACGCCTTTAATCTCATCTTTAAGATTTTCTTCAAACGCTTTCATTAAATCTTTAAACTGATCTTTTACCTCATCACGGATTTCTTCCAAACCAAGCTCTTTCAAACTCTCGCTATGGCTAGCGTCTTTAAAGGGCGTTTTATCGTATTCATTCACGCCTGGCATCACAAACGCATCAATTTCATCGCTCAATAACAAAACATCATAGCCTTTTTGAGCGTATTTTTCTAAAAGCGGGGACGCCTTTAGTAAGTCTAAATTTTCGCCTAAAAGGTAGTAAATGCTTTTTTGATTTTCTTTTAAATTTTCTTTGTATTCTTTTAAAGAGATCAATTTTTCTTTGTCTTTAGAATAGAATCTTAACAATTCTAAAAGTTTTTCTTTGTTTTCAAAATCCCCATACAAGCCTTCTTTTAACACTTTCCCGAAAGGCTCATAGAATTTATGGTAATTCTTGTTATCCTTGCTCAAGCGCTCAATCTCGCTTAAAATCTTTTTCACTGAAGCCGAACGGATATTGGCTAAAATCTTATTCTGCTGTAAGATTTCACGGCTTACGTTCAAGGGCAAATCTTCGCTGTCAATCACGCCTTTAACAAACCTCAAATAAGAGGGCAACAATTCTTTGTCATCATCAGTGATAAACACCCTTTTAACATAAAGTTTGACCCCGCTTTTATAATCCACCCTAAACAAATCAAAGGGCGCTTTGCTAGGGATGTAAAAAAGCGTTGTGTATTCTAAAGAGCCTTCCACTTTATTATGGATATAACTCAAAGGTTCACTGTTATCATGCGCAAACGATTGGTAAAACTCTTTGTAATCTTTGTCTTTTAATTCGCTCTTATTCATTTTCCATAAAGCGCTCGCTTGATTGATCTGCTCGCACTTTTCTTCTTTAATTTCTTTTTTATTATCCCCTTCGCCCTCAAATTTTGTATCGGTGTAAGTTAAAAAAATAGGGAAAGGGATATGCTCAGAATACTTTTTAACAACGCCATCAATCTCCCAACGGCTCGCAAAATGAGAATCTTCATCTTTTAAAAAGAGGGTGATTTCTGTGCCTTGCTCCTCTTTAACGCATTCGCTGATTTCAAACTTGCCCTTACCATCGCTCACCCATGCATAAGCTTGCTCGCTAGTAACTTTCTTGGTTTGAACGACAATCTTGCTCGCTACCATAAACGCTGAATAAAAGCCCACGCCAAACTGACCAATTAAAGCGCTATCTTTTTTCTTATCCCCACTCAAAGCGCTTAAAAAACTCTTCGTGCCTGATTTAGCGATCGTGCCTAGATGCTCAATGAGATCGTTTTTATCCATGCCTATACCATTATCTTTAATCGTTAAGGTTTTTTTCTGGCTATCAAAACTCAAATGAATGCTAGGCGTGATATTCAGCCCTTTTAATTTTTCATCAGTCAGCATTAAATAATTCAGCTTGTCCAAAGCGTCGCTCGCGTTAGAAATCAACTCTCTTAAAAAAATCTCTTTATTAGAATACAAAGAGTGGATCATCAAATCCAAAAGCTGGTTGATTTCAGTTTGGAAGGTGTATTCTTGATTAGACATTGATCTTTTCCTTTAAATAAAATTTTTAAGATTATACAATAAAAGCGCGCTTAAAAGGGGTATGCTATGGCTTAAAAAATAACATGAAAGAAGGTTTAATTTTTTAAAAACGATAACTCATAGAGCTCATAAAATAGCTTCTGTTTTGAATGGTTTGAGCGAAATTGGGGTTGTAACCGCTTGTAAAAAACCCTACCTTATAGCCCTTATGCATCGTGATTTGATAGCCATTAAACATTAGCATTAAATAGATATGTTTTTTAATGTTATATTTAAAAGTAACCCCTAAGCTTTGCGAATTGGCCCTTGGGGAATAGGTCAATTTCCCATACAATTGCACCAAAAGATTCTTAATACTCTTCCCTATAAAAGCGTTAATGGTCATAGAATTTGCGTTGTAAAAATTGGAATAAGCGTCTTCATAAGGGGTGTCATCTTTAGTGTCATAAAAAGGATCAATTGGTGAGCCGTTCCAGCCTAATTGAGCGCTCCCGTTCCCAAAATTCTTATACACGCTCCAGCCAAAAAGATAAGATCGAAAATGCACCCTTTGAAACACAAACAAACTCGCTGCTTTTTTACCCACTAAAGCGGCTCTGTAATAATCTTTAGACAAATAATCGCTATAAAGGGGGAACCATGCGTAAAAAGTCGTTTGGATGCGCCAACCAGATTTCCAATAAGACTTTGTATCATGGGTGATTTCAAATCCGGGAGCGTTAAAATTCTTAGGGTAAAACCAAATAAAAGGCGCGACCCTAATGTATTTATTTTCGTAAATGAGGTTGAAATTGTGCATGCCGTAGTTGATTTTTTGCTTGTAATTGACAGGGGCGTAAAAATCCCTAATGTATTGCTCATTAGCTAAAGCCCTTCCAAAGGTGCTAAACCACACTATCTTAAACTTTTTCCACCGGTAAAAAACCTCAAACCCTTGATTAAACCCGCTCAAAAACAAAGCCTTAGAGGGGTAACGCCCTAATTTAATCCCAAAAATATCCTTATATTGATAATCTAAATACAAATTGTATAACACATAAGGCCTGGCGTTTTGAGCCTTTTGCTCTCTGGTCCAATTTTGGCTGTGTTGCATCAAATAGCCCTCCCATCGCCCCATGTAATACCAGTTCGCCGGCTGAAACCCTGCCTTAGGGTTGGCTTCATCAATCAAAAATTTCGTGGAATCATAAGCTAGCGCTCCTATTTCGCCCCCCACCCCAAAACCCAGTTTGTGGTTTTCAATCCCTTTAGGGAGCAAACTAGAATCAACTTGTAAAGCCCCGGTAGTGGTTACATAACTCCCTGTAGGATAAATCCCTTTTTTTGAATTGATAACCGACTGATTGAAAGCGATGCGCGAAAATGATCCCACTCTCGCGCTGATTTGATACTCAAAAGCGTTGAGAAAAACCCCATTCAAAGCTAAAAGCCCTAGCCAAACTTTTTGATTAAACATCCTTTTATCAAACACCTTTTTATTGAAGTCTGATATTATGCCATAAACAAACTCGCAAGTTGCCCGCTTATTGTTGTTTTGAAAAAAAAAAAAAAAAAAAAAAAAACGATAAAATCACAAAATATCCCCCTTTTTTTAGCGGGTTCAATTTCAAGATTTAAGGACTATGCATGCAAGAGTTTATCCCTATTGTGGTGGCTTTTGATGACCATTATTGTATTCCTGCTGGCGTGAGCTTGTATTCTATGTTAGCGAACGCCAAACGAGAGAGAGAGAGAGAGAGTAAAACTCTTTTATAAAATCCATTGTTTGGTGGAGAATTTAAGCGCTGAAAATATAGCCAAATTAGAAGAAACGATCGCTCCTTTTAGCGCTTTTTCTAGCATAGAGTTTTTGGATATTACCGATAAAGAATTAGAACCACGCCACAATTACCGCAAACTTGATCCTTTAATAGCGAGTGAAATTAAAAAATTGTATTTAAAACTCAATGCTTTTTCGCAAAAACGCTTTTCTAAAATGATCATGTGCCGTTTCTTTTTTGCTTCCCTTTTCCCCCAATACGAAAAGATGATCATGTTTGATGTGGACACTTTGTTTGTGAATGATATTAGCGAGAGCTTTTTTATCCCCCTTGAAACGCATTATTTTGGGGCTGTGAGAGAAAAAGATTTGATCGCTATGAACAGGAATTCGACTAAGGATTTATACGAATTGCGCCAAATGCACGCAAAAAACATTGGTGTCGCTGACGCTTTCCCTAATTTAAAAGAAGCTCAAATCCTTTTTGACAACTACTTTAACGCCGGATTCTTAGCCTTAAATTTAAAATCATGGCGTAAAGAAAATCTTGAAAACCAATTGATGGGATTTTTCCTTTTGAAAAATGAAAAACTTTTATTTAACGATCAAGATGCTTTGTGTTTTGTGTGCCGTGGTAGGATTTTAGAATTGCCTTATTCATACAACGCCCACCCTAGTTTCCTTGATACGCCCTCATTCCCTAGCATTAAAGAAGCGCGCATGCTGCATTTTTGGGGCGATAAACCCTGGAAACTCTTCAGCGTCATTGGCGCGAAAAAATGGCATGGAGCGTTGATTCAAACGCCGTTTAAAGACGCCTATTTTAACGCTCCCTTTTTGGATCACCTTTTTGAATCCTTTCAAAACAAGGATAATGAGATCAAAAGAAGAGATGAAAGGATCATTGAAGAAGTTCAAGCGGTTCAAGCAAGAGATAAAGAAATCCAAAACAGGGATAAAGAAATCCACGCTCTTAATCAAATCCTGTCTTTTTCAGACAAACGGCATTCTTTTGAATTTCTTCTGCCTAGGCTTTCTTCTAAATTCCTTATAGAATTTTTGCTTTTTAAAGCCAAACAAAAAGTGAAGCGGTTAATTAAAAGGGTTTTTTAAACCCTTTTCAAAATTAATGCGAGCAAGCATGCGTTTGTGTGGGTTGGATGTCCTTATTATCGGCTAATTTTTCCTTTTCTACTCTCTCTAAAAAAACGCTTAAATCTTGTGCCATTTTTTCAAAAATCTTAGCGCTCACGCTATTAGGGTGAGAAATCACAATCGGTTCGCCCTTATCCCCCCCTAAACGCACTTTAGGCTCTAAAGGGAGCTTGGCTAAAATTTGCGTGTTATAAGCCTCTAATAATCCGCTCATGGAATTTGAGCCAAAAATTTCACTCTCTTTCTTGCAATGCTCACACACAAAACTCCCCATATTTTCTACAATGCCCGCAATAGGAATGTGTAATTTCTTAAACATGTCCAAACTCCGTTTAGCGTCATCTAAACTCACTATTTGAGGCGTGGTAACGGTGATTCCTGCGCTCAAAGGCACAGCTTGGGCTAGCGTGAGTTGTGCATCGCCTGTTCCTGGGGGCATATCCACCACCAGCACATCTAAATCCCCCCAAATAATATCGCTTAGCATCTGCTCAATCGCTCGCATAAGCATGGGCCCTCTCCAAATGAGACTCTGCCCTTCATTATACAAAAGCCCCATGCTCATCACAGAAACGCCAAAAGCTTTTAAAGGAATGAGTTTTTTACCGCTAGGATCCATGATCACATCAGCGTTTTGCAAGCCCATCATTCTAGGGATATTAGGGCCATACACATCAGCGTCCAACAACCCCACTTTTTGGTTTAAATTCGCTAAAGCGATGCTTAAATTCACGCTGGTGGTGCTTTTACCCACACCGCCCTTGCCTGAGCTTATCATGACCACATGCTTGATGTTTTTAGCTAGATTTTTAGTGGCGGGCTTTGGGGCTTGGGGCTTTGGCGGGGTTTTAATATCCAAATTCAAAGCTTTTACGCCTATTTCTTGCATCGCTTTGGAGATATTTTCCCTTAAAATTGCGTTCGTTTCTTCAGAGCTTGAGGGGATTTCTATTAAAAGCCCTAATTGATTGTCATGCAAAGCGATGTTTTTGACAAAACCAAAGCTGACAATATCCTTTTCAAAATTAGGGTAAATAATCGTTTTTAACGCGTTTAAGACATCTTCTTGGGTGAGCATTTTAATCCTTAAAATGATAGTATTTGAATTTTCTTTATAGCATGTTTTGTTTAATTTTGCATTATAAATTAAATTTGAGTTTTCAAAAAGGATAGGGCATGAAATTTTATAAGCGTGTTTTGAAATTGCACCATTTTAGGAATTTGGGTAGAAAATCGCCCACAAAATTGCTTTTAAATTCAAGTTTTGAAAAACATGGGGGGTTGGTGATCTTAGTGGGGGAAAATAATGTCGGTAAAAGCAATGTTTTAGAAGCTTTGACAATCTTTAATGATGCGGATATTAAACTTTGTAGTGAAGAAGATTATTTTAAAAACCATAAAAAAGACACCCTTTTAAGTTTAGAAGAAGAAGCAATCCTTGATCACAAAATCACAGGTTTTTCTTGCGTGGATTTGAGGATCCGGACTGAAGAGATTGGCGAGGGATTAAAGGAATTATCAAAAACACTAATCAGTTATCCTTTTGAAAAACATGTAGAAGCTTTAGGGGAACAATGTAGCAACAGCGTTTATATTCCCACTAACAATAACGACTATTCAAATATTTGCACTCTTGTGAGTGATTTTATAAATCTTATAACTTCTTACAATTCATTAGGATTATTTTTACATTTTTACAAAGAAAAATTAAAATTGAGCGAGCTTGTAACTGAATATGCCAACGCAACCAACAATCTGTTTTTCAAAGAATTAATCAAACATGTAAGCGGTAATAGCGAATGGATTAAAAATTTTTGTCAGTGCATCAAAGAAATCATAAAGTGCAATACGCCTGATAAAAAATACAACACAGATGAATTTTTTGTCATGGGGCAACACAAACAAAATCAATTAGCAAAAATTTATTCTTATTTTAAAAAACTTAGTGAAGGTGAAATCAAACCACAAAATGAAGACATCTTAAAAAAGCTAAAAAGTTTAGATGAAATTTTTAAGACTACCGACTTTACAAAATTCACACCAGAAACTGAAGTGAAAGACATTATTAAAGAAATAGATGAAAAATACCCTATCAATGAAAATTTTAAACAGCAATTTAGAACATTCCGGTTAAATATAGGCAACCTTAAAAAGAAAATTAAAAATTCTTTAAAAAACCTTGACAAAATAAGAGAGGATTTTGAGCGAAACAAAGAATCATGGATAAAAGAAATTGGAAATGACTGCAAAAATCAAAAAGTGCTAGAGTTTAATTATGATGTTTTGTTGGATAATATCCAACAAATATGCGAAAAATATATAGCAAGCCATGTTGTTAGCGACGAGTCTAAAGATATTAAATCCATGATGTGTCAGCTTTATTTGAAAAAGATAGATTTATTAGTCAATTCAGAAATCGAACAATACAGATACAGTGATTTTCTTGAATCAGCAAGAAAATTTCTGTGGGAAGACATAAAAACTTTAGATGAAAAGAGTGGCGTTCATTTGTTCCCTAAAAATATTGGTGAAATCAAAGATAAATTTGAAGCAAACAAGGAAAAAGTCAAACAAAGCAAAAACTATTTTGAGTTCGCAGAATATTGCCGAGAGTGTAACCCTTATACAGCGTTTCAAAACTTAAGAAATAAAGTTCAATTCCCTTTAAGCGGTGGTTTATCTTATAAGTCTTACAAACTCGTGCCAACCATGAAAGAATACAAAGAGCCAAAAATCACAGATAACGACTTTAAGGCTGTATTATTTACTTGCATTGATTATTCTTCCCCTTCTGAATTTGACCAATGGGATTGGTTCTTTAGAAATTCATTGTTTAGGAAAATGGGCTTTCACCCCAATACAATTTGGAATTTTTTTTTTGAGCATTTTAAAAGATGGTCAAGCGTTACAAATAATAATGTTTGATAAAAATAATGATTTAGTAATCTATGATTCTGAAAAATCGTTCAATATCCCTGAAAAATACTTGCAAGAAATAGACCAAGAATCACTAAAAGAGATCAGACAATCAAAACATCTTTTTCCAATTGAAGTAAAACGCAAATACAATAATAATGTATGTCAATTTGAATTTTTTAAAAAAGACACAAGCCATCTTTTATTTAAGGTAAATTTTACAGAAATATTAGAAAATCTTGCAGAAATCTTGGAATACAACATGCAATTAAAAATAAATTCTTTGATTACAAAAGAATTTAACAGGCTTTTAGCGATCGCTGAAGATAGTTCTCAAGATAGTTACCAATTAAAAATTCATGTCCGACACAATAATAAGCTTTCTGAAGAGAAGGAATACACGGCATATGAAATAAAACTTGAAGTTTATGATTGCAGAAAGTCCCACGAACAAAATAAACCAATCATCTTGAGCCAGCAAAGCACCGGCTTCCAATGGGCGTTTAATTTCATGTTTGGTTTTCTCTACAATGTGGGATCAAATTTTAGTTTTAACAAGAATATCATCTATGTTATGGACGAGCCAGCCACTCATTTGAGCGTGCCAGCTAGGAAGGAGTTTAGGAAATTTTTAAAAGAATACGCTCATAAAAATCATGTCACTTTTGTTTTAGCCACCCATGACCCCTTTTTGGTGGATACGGATCATTTAGATGAAATAAGGATTGTAGAAAAAGAAACAGAAGACTCTGTAATTAAGAATCACTTTAACTATCCCCTAAATAATGCAAGCAAAGACTCCGACGCCCTAGATAAAATCAAACGCTCTTTAGGGGTGGGTCAGCATGTTTTCCACAACCCCCAAAAACACCGAATCATTTTTATAGAAGGCATCACGGATTATTGTTATTTGAGCGCTTTTAAATTGTATTTCAATAAGCATAATCCACAATTCAAAGACAACCCCATTCCTTTCACTTTCTTACCCATTTCAGGGCTTAAAAACAATCCAAACGAGATGAAAGAAACCATTCAAAAACTCTGCGAGTTAGACAACAACCCCATTGTTTTGACAGATGATGACAGGAAATGCGATTCTGACCAAAACGCAACGAGCGAACGATTTAAAAGGGCTAATGAAGAAATGCATGATCCCATCACAATCCTACAACTCTCAGACTGCGATAGGCATTTCAAACAAATTGAAGATTGTTTCAGCGCAAATGATAGAAAAAAATACGCTAAAAATAAGCAAATGGAATTGGCCATGGCGTTCAAAACAAGGCTTTTGTATGGCGGAGAAGACGATGTAATGAGCGAAGAAACAAAAAAGAATTTTCTATACTTATTTGAATGGATAAAGAAAAGAGTGCAATAACCCAACGATTAAAAAAGAATATATCAAATTTGATTATAATACCCCACAAATATTATAAAGTGAAAGGATTTTGATGTTTAAAAAGATGTGTTTGAGCTTGATTGTTATAAGCGGTGTTTGTGTGGGGGCAAAGGATTTGGATTTCAAGCTGGATTACCGCGCGACTGGGGGGAAACTCATGGGGAAGATGACGGATTCTAGTCTTTTAAGCATCACTTCCATGAACGATGAGCCGGTGGTGATTAAAAATCTTATTGTCAATAGGGGAAATTCATGCGAAGCGACTAAAAAAGTAGAACCCAAATTTGGCGATAAGTTTAAAAAAGAAAAACTCTTTGATCATGAATTAAAATACTCGCAACAGATATTTTACCGCCTGGATTGCAAGCCTAACCAATTGTTAGAAGTTAAAATCATCACAGACAAGGGCGAGTATTACCATAAATTTTCCAAATAAAATTTGGTTTTTGTTCTAATGGGGTGTTGGTAATGAAGTTTAAAAACGCTAAAAACTTTTTTAATATCAAAAAGTTTGTTTAGCAAACGATAGCTTCTTGTAATGCGGTATTATGGGGTTAGGGGGGATTTAGTTGGGGGTTAAAGGGATATTAAAGCACAAAATATCCCCCTATCCCTTTAAGAGTTTGCCATAAAACAAAGCAACCAAAGCCCCCTTTTTTAAAAAAACAGACTAAAGAATATTAATTTCTATATTGGGTTCTCAATTGGTTGTTGGTTGAGTTTTTGGTTGAGACGCTACTAGTCATTGGAAGAATTGGTTTCAAAAAAATATAAAAATTAAAGCGATAACTGAACCAATTATATAAGGAAAAAATATTATTATAGCAACTAGAATAGAGCCGAGATATTCAACGAATTTATCCCATATTCTACTAAAAAACCATCACTCTCAACTTCATCATCATCAGTATCGCCTTTAAATGCCATTATGGTAGCTCTAATAGCTGTTAATACTAACCCAATAAGAACAATAGGCATTAAAATAACTACTAGCCCCTAATCCTTATCTGTCTTTTACTTTAAAATAATTTCTGCTATAAGAAATAAAATCCCTAAAGAAACCCCTTTTATGGAGTCCCTTTTTGAGCTTGCTCTAAAGCCATTTGCGCATGCTTGCAATCCTTTTTAAAAGACTTCGTGATAAAATTAACCTTAAGCGTCGAATCAAAGGCTTGATGGCATTTTTTAAGCTTGTGATCGCGCTCTTGTGGGTCTTGCAAGTAATATTTCACTGAATGCACAAAACTGAAATGAAACCCCATAGGAGGGATACGGCTATCTGGCGTGCCTTCACAAAAATCGCTGCAATAACTGCTTTGCGACTTTAACCCCCCCAACACCACTAAAAATAAAAAAATCACCTTTTTCATCAATACTCCTTCAATCTTTTCTTAACTTCCTCCAAAATACACCAACGCTGAACCCCAAGTCAATCCCCCACCAAAAGCGTCTAAAAGCATTAAATCGCCCTTTTTCAAGCACCCCTCTTCATAAGCTTCACCCATAGCCATAGGGATACTGGCTGCTGAAGTGTTGCCGTATTTATGCACGGTTAAAACCACTTGCTCATCTTTAAAATCCAAATGCTCCCGCACCGCTTGAATGATCCTAAAATTAGCTTGATGCGGGATAAACAAACGCACATCTTCAGGTTTGAGAGCGTTTTTTTCTAAGATCATTTCCACATCTTTTAAAAGCGTTTTTACCGCTAGTTTAAACACTTCATTGCCTTTCATGCACAAAAAAGGCTCTAAAGCTTCTTCTTTAGCGTTAAAGGGCGTGGGTTTTAGAGTCCTTGGCGTATAGAGATAATTAGAAAAATTCCCGTTCGCTGAAATCTGCACATCTAAAATGCTTTCTTTTAAACGCTTGGTTCTGCCTATCACGCACGCCCCAGCCCCATCGCCAAATAAAATACAAGTCCCCCTATCCTTAAAATCTAGCACGCTGCTCGTTTTTTCTGCCCCCACAATCAGCACATTTTCATACATCCCGCTCTCAACATAAGCCTTAGCCACCGATAATAAATAAATAAAACCCGTGCAAGCGGCTGAAATATCAAACGCCGGCTTGTTTTCAATGCCTAATTTCGCGCTCAACACGCAAGCGGTTGAAGGCATGGCCAAAAAATCAGGGCTTAAAGTCGCCACAACCACCAAATCAATGTCTTTTGGGGTTAAATGCGCTCTCTCTATGGCCTGTTTAGCCGCTATTACCCCTAAATCGCTGCTTTTTTCTTCATCGTTAGCGAAACGGCGCTCTTTGATACCAGTCCTTTTTTCTATCCATTCATCGCTGGTATCCAAAAATTGCTGAAACTCTGCATTTTTCACACACTCGCTTGGAACATGCATCGCAATGGATTTAAGAGAGGCGTAAAATTCCATTCAATCCCCTTAAAATAGTCATCTTTAAGCGTCTTGCTGATCACTTTGATGCGCAGAAACGCTAGGCTTTAAGCTCTCAAACGCTTGGGTAATCCTCAAACAAACCTGACTTTCAACAGCGCTAATAGCCTGATAAATCGCGCATTCAACCGCTCTAGCGTTGCTCTTGCCGTGGCTAATGATCACGCTTTTATTCACGCCTAAAAGCGGTGCTCCCCCATATTCAGCGTAATCGGTTTTTTGTTTTAAAATACCAAACGCATTCTTAAGCATCAAAGCCCCCATTTTAGATTTAAAAGAGCTTTTAATTTCATCTTTAAAAATAGAGCCTATCGTGCTAGCGACCCCTTCTGTTGTCTTTAAGACCACATTCCCCATAAAGCCATCGCAAACCACCACATCCACAACCCCTTTGAAAATATCGCTCCCCTCCACATTGCCATAAAAGAAATCATAAGCTTTTAGCATTTTATGCGTTTCTTTAACGAGCATGTTCCCTTTAATATCTTCTTCGCCATTACTCAAAAGACCCACCTTAGGGCTATCATAATGCAACACGCTTTTAGCGTATTCATACCCCATAAGAGCAAAATCAATCAAATATTCAGGCTTGCAATCCGTGTTCGCTCCTGCGTCTAACAGCACGCTAGGGCGTTTGCCAACGCTAGGCATCAAAGTGCAAATAGCGGGCCTTTCAACCCCCTTGATACGCCCTAAACGCAAGGTCGCTAAACCCATAGTCGCTCCGCTATGCCCCGCTGAAATCAAAGCGTCAGCCCCATTTTTCAAAATATCCATACCCAAGTAAATGGAAGATTCCTTACGCTTGATTGCCTCAGTGGCGGCTTCTTCCATTTTAATATAATCTTGCGTGTGGATCATTTCCACTTTGCTGGCTAACTCTTTAGAAATAAAAGGGGTCGCTTTGTCTTTATCCCCCACTAAAACCGCACTAAAACTCTTATTCTCTAAAGCCCTTGAGACTCCCTCAATAACGGGTAAAACCCCATGGTCAGCCCCCATTAAGTCTATTACAATTTTCATCATGCGTCCTTAAAAGGCTTGTTGCAATCCGTTGCAATCCTTTAAAATACTTTCTATCACTAAAGATAGCTTTTATACTAGTATTCTTTAGTAAATTTGTTAATATGGTGGGGAAGCTTCCAAGTGCCATCTTTAGCTTTTATGGGCTTAGCCAACTTAACGCCATAATGCGTACGCCTTTTTGCCGCTCTTGTCTTACTCACTCTTCTATCAGGTACTGCCATAAATTCTCCTTCATTTCAATCTGCATAATGGTAGTCTAATTTAATAGACTCCACTTCAGAGCGTAAAATTTCGCTCAAATCAATAAAACCATTGAAAGATTCAATAACATCTAAATTATCAAAATCCAAACTTTGGCTTTGCGTATCCCACAACCCGTCTGAAATATGCAAAACCAACGACTCATCAAGGCTCTTTTTAAACTCTTTACCGCTTGTATCGCAAATAAGCATCAATTCACCCTTAAGGCACGCTTTCAAGCGGAACAATTTCGCCCCCACTCGCATGACTTCGCCCTCTAAAACCACTCCCTCATGCTCTAAAGAAAACGCTTTAGGCGTATTAAAAGCGATTTTACGCATTTCAAATTGCATGCTTACTTAAAACGCCCTTAAACCTTAAAGATCTCTAGCGGCAAAAAAGAAAGCGATTTCATTATGTGCGTTTTCTAAGCTATCGCTCCCATGCACCGCATTAGCGTCAATGCTTTCAGCAAAATCCGCTCTGATAGTGCCTTTTTGGGCGAGTTTGGGATCAGTCGCTCCCATAAGATCTCTGTTTTTAGCCACCGCATCTTCGCCCTCTAAGACCATAACCACCACCGGACCACTGACCATAAATTCTATTAGATCTTTAAAAAAGGGTCTCTCTCTGTGGATCGCATAAAAGTTTTCAGCGTCTTTAACGCTTAAATGCAAGCGTTTCATAGCAATCACTTCCAAGCCGTTACTCTCAAAGCGATCAACGATTTTGCCTACCACTTTTTTCTTAAGTGCATCCGGTTTAATAATAGACAGCGTTCTTTGTTTCAATTTAAACTCCTTGTGAATTGTTGATTATACAAAAATTTTTTAAAATATTACCCTTAAAATATTTTTTAACGCTTAAAGAACGCTTTAATCTCCTCAGCTTTGTTGGTTTTTTCCCAAGTGAATTCCTCTAATTCGCGCCCAAAATGCCCATAAGCTGAAGTGAGCGAATAAATGGGTCTTAACAAATCCAAGCTTTCAATAATGCCTTTTGGCGTGAGTTTGAAAACCGCTTTCACGCATTTTTCCAACTCCGCACTTGAATACTTGCTCGTGTTATGCGTGTTCACATAAACAGACACCGGCTCTATCACCCCAATCGCATAAGCAAGCTGCACGGTCGCTTTATCGCAAACCCCACTCGCTACCAAATTTTTAGCCACATAGCGGGCCGCATAAGCCGCGCTCCTATCCACTTTACTGGGGTCTTTCCCGCTAAACGCTCCCCCACCATGCGGGCAACTCCCCCCATAAGTATCCACGATGATTTTTCTGCCCGTCAAACCCGCATCGCCTTGCGGTCCACCGATAACGAATTTTCCTGTAGGATTGACAAAAAACTTGATATTATCATGCAAATATTCTTTGGGTAAAACCTTATACACGATCTCTTCAATCACGGCTTCTTTTAAATGTTTTTGCGAAACTTCTGGGGAATGCTGGGTGGAAATGACAATCGTATCAATGCTTACAGGCTTGTTGTTTTCATAACGCACGCTCACTTGAGACTTGCCATCAGGCCTTAAAAAAGGCAGAGTGTTGTCTTTTCTTTTTTGAGCCAAAGCGAAAGTGAGCTGGTGCGCTAAATGAATGGGTAAGGGCATGAGCGTTTCAGTCTCCTTGCACGCATAACCAAACATAAGCCCTTGATCCCCTGCCCCAATCTCGCCATCTTCTCTATCCACGCCCTGATTAATATCAGGGCTTTGCTCGCCAACGCCATTCAAAACCGCCGCACTTCTGTAATCAAAGCCATAAAGAGCGTCTGTATAACCAATCTTTTTAACCACTTCTCTTGCAATCTCTTGCATAGGGGCATAAACAGAAGTTTTTAACTCGCCAGTGATCATGCAAAACCCGTTAGAAACTAAAGTCTCGCATGCGACTTTGGCTTTTTGATCGTGCTCAATGATGTAATCTAAAACCGCATCGCTGATTTGATCAGCCATTTTATCAGGATGCCCCTCGGTTACTGATTCAGAAGTGAAAAGAAAACTATCTTTCATTGATTGTCCTTATTAAAATAATCATTCGTATTCAAAATGGGCTTATTATAGCTTATTTCATTCTTTAAGATTTAAAAAACCCTTTAGCTTTTTGCAACAAACTCGTTTTTTGCTGTTTCCTGAAATTCGTTCTTAAATGAGCTAGGAAATGGTGCCATTCATGGATTTCCATAGCAGGGATCGCTCCGGCAAAATTAGTGTTAGGGGGCAAGTCTTTACCCACTGCACTTTTACCTCCAATTTGAGTGAATTCGCCCACATGCAAATGCCCCCCAATGCCCACTTGACCGCCAAAAACTACATTACGGCCAGTGGTTGTAGAGCCGCTCAAGCCCACTTGAGAGACAACGATGCTGTGCTCGCCTAAAACGCAATTATGCCCGATTTGAACCAGGTTATCAATCTTAACGCCCTCTTTAATCAAAGTCTCGCCAAACACCGCCCGATCAATCGCCGTGTTAGCGCCAATTTCTACATTTTTTTGAATCCTAACAATCCCCACATGCTCAATTTTGACATGCTCTCCTAAAGCGGTGTGTGCATAACCAAAGCCATCGCCTCCGATCACGCTGCCTGCATGGATAGTAACATTATCTTCTAAAATCGTATTTTGATACAAAATGACACGAGGATACAAAACGCAATTTTTACCGATTTTGACCCCATCAGCGATCACCACGCCCGGATAAATCAAAGAATTTTCGCCAATTTCTACGCCCTCTCCAATCACAACATTAGGCATGATCGTTACTTTTTCAAAATGTTTAGGTTCATTCACGCTTTCTGGGTTTTTAAAAAAAGGGATTTTAAAGGCATGCGAAGCTTTAGCAAAGGCTAGATGCGGGTTATCCACGATTAAAGCTTGCATGTGTTTTGGCACTTTAGAAGATTCTTTTTTACGGATAAACACCGCTCCGGCTTTGGAATCTTTTAAAAGTTTAAGGTAACGCGCTTGGTCAATATAGCTAATATCATTAGGCGTGGCCTTATCCAATTCCGCTAAAGCATGCACTTCAAAGTCGTTTGAAAATTCCGTTTCAATAGAATAGGCGCTCAACAATTCGCTTAATTTCATCAATACCCCTTATTGTTCTTTATGCAAATCCCACAATAGCGTAGCTTTATTGTCTTTTTCTTCCACAGCCCCCATGCCCATAACATGATAGCCAGCATCCACAAAATGCACTTCCCCACTCACCCCACTAGACAAGCTAGAGAGCAAATACATCCCGGCATTGCCCACTTCCTCTAAACTCACATTTTTTCTTAAAGGGGCGTTGATTTCATTCCATTTTAAAATCATCCTAAAATCAGCGATCCCGCTAGAAGCGAGCGTCCTTATAGGCCCGGCCGATAGGGCATTCACCCTTATATGATGCTTGCCTAAATCCACCGCTAAATAACGCACCGCACTCTCTAGGGCCGCTTTAGCCAACCCCATCACATTGTAATGCGCCATGTATTTGGTGCTGCCTAAATAGCTTAAAGTCAAAACAGACGCTCCGTTATTTAATAAAGGTTTTAGAGTGTTTGTCAGCTCTATTAAAGAATAAACAGAAATTTCCATAGCGGTGTTAAACGCGCTTTTAGAAGTTTCCAACAAGCTCCCCTCTAAAGCCTCTTTAGGGGCAAAGGCCACGCTATGAACGATAAAATCCAATGAGCCTAAATCCTTTTTAACGCTATTGTATAGCGACTTGAAATGCTCTTCTTTACTCACATCTAATTCATACACATAGGGGCTATTCAATTCCTGCGCGATAGGCCTCACGCGCTTTTCTAAGCTCTCATTCAAATAAGTGAAAGCCAAAATAGCCCCTTGATTGAAGCAAGATTGAGCGATCCCATAAGCGATGGATTTATTATTCGCCACCCCTACAATAAGCCCTTTTTTACCTTTTAAAAATCCCATGATTTTCCTTTATAAAAATGAAATGATTGTTTTAAAATTTTCTAATTCCCAAGACGCACTCCCGATCAATAAGCCATCCACGCTATCAATCCCTAAAATTTCTTTAGCGTTTTGTATGTTCACGCTCCCCCCATACAATAAGGGCGTTTTTTGATTTAAGATTTGTTTTAAAAAACCATGCGTGAGATAAATATCTTCTAAAGAAGCGCTTTTTTTGGTGCCAATCGCCCAAATAGGCTCATACGCCACAATTAAATTGGAATAATTAAGATCAATATTTTCTAATTGCTCGCTTAAAAATTCCTTTACAGCCTTAAAACCCTTTTCTCTGGTCGTTAAATCTTCGCCAATGCAATAGATAATTTTAAAATTTTTATTTTTAAAAAAATCAAACTTTTCTTTCAAAAAGCTAGGGCTTTCCTTTAAAAGTGCTCGCCTCTCGCTATGCCCTATTAAAAGCGTGTGGATTTTGAGTTCTTCTAAATGCTTTGAAGTGATTTCACCGGTAAAAGCCCCACAATCTCTAGGGTAAGCGTTTTGCACCCCTAAAGTGAAATGCAAAAACGAATTAGGCAATAACCCCAAAAAATCAGGGAATACAAACACCCTGTCAAAATGCTGCGGTTTTAAAGTCTTTTCTAATTCTTTTAAATACGCATGGCTTTTAAAAATAGGCATAGCGGATTTAAAATTAGCCATGGCAATTTTTGTCATTGAATGATCCTTATTCTATAGGTGGTAACTATCCCTTATTATATCTAATAGCGTTTAAAAAATGTAAATTTTAAACAATAGCCCCCTTGAATTGAATTTTTTCCCAATTTAGGTTTTGTTTATAAGGAAAATTATTTCAAATGTAGTAAAATTAAGGCAGTGTTTTTGCGTCAAGCGATTTTAGGTTAATTTTGAGTTTTTAGGAGCAGTTTTTATGCAACAAGAAGAGATTATAGAGGGTTATTATGGCGCTAACAAAGGGCTTAAAAAGAGCGGTATTTATGCTAAGCTGGATTTTTTACAGAGCACTACGGGCTTGATTTTAGCGCTCTTTATGATAGCGCACATGTTTTTGGTCTCAAGTATCTTGATTAGCGATGAAGCCATGTATAAAGTGGCGAAATTTTTTGAAGGGAGCTTGTTTTTAAAAGCGGGCGAGCCGGCTATTGTGAGCGTGGTTGCAGCAGGAGTTATTCTTATTTTAGTCGCACATGCTTTTTTGGCGTTAAGGAAATTCCCTATCAATTACAGGCAATACAAGGTTTTTAAAACCCATAAGCATTTGATGAAACATGGCGATACGAGTTTGTGGTTTATTCAAGCCTTAACCGGGTTTGCGATGTTTTTCTTAGCGAGTATCCACTTGTTTGTCATGCTCACAGAGCCTGAAAGTATTGGGCCTCATGGCTCAAGCTATCGTTTTGTAACGCAAAACTTTTGGCTTTTGTATATTTTCTTATTGTTTGCCGTAGAATTGCATGGCTCTATCGGGTTGTATCGTTTAGCGATTAAATGGGGGTGGTTTAAGAATGCGAGCATTCAAGGCTTGAGAAAAGTCAAATGGGCGATGAGCGTGTTTTTTATTGTTTTAGGGCTTTGCACCTATGGGGCTTACATTAAAAAAGGTTTAGAAAATAAGGACAATGGCATTAAAACCATGCAAGAAGCCATAGAAGCTGATGGGAAATTCCACAAAGAATAAGGGTAGAAAATGAAAATAACATATTGTGATGCGCTAATTATTGGAGGCGGATTGGCCGGGTTAAGGGCTAGTATCGCATGCAAACAAAAGGGTTTAAACACCATCGTTTTAAGCCTAGTGCCTGTCAGGCGTTCACACTCTGCAGCCGCTCAAGGGGGCATGCAAGCGAGCCTTGCGAACGCTAAAAAAAGCGAGGGCGATAATGAAGATTTGCACTTTTTAGACACGGTTAAGGGGAGCGATTGGGGGTGTGATCAGCAAGTGGCTAGAATGTTTGTAACCACTGCCCCTAAAGCCATTAGGGAATTGGCCAGTTGGGGGGTGCCTTGGACTAGGATTAAAAAGGGCGATAGGCCTGCGGTCGTCAATAGTGAGCATATTATCATTACCGAAAGAGACGACAGGCATGGTTATATTCTAAGCCGTGATTTTGGCGGCACTAAAAAATGGCGCACATGCTTTACGGCTGATGCTACAGGGCATACCATGCTTTATGCGGTCGCTAACGAAGCCTTACACCACAAAGTGGATATTCAAGACAGAAAGGACATGCTCGCTTTCATCCATCATGACAATAAATGCTATGGGGCGGTGGTAAGGGATTTGATCACAGGCGAAATTTCAGCGTATGTTTCTAAGGGCACGCTTTTAGCTACCGGAGGTTATGGGCGCGTGTATAAACACACCACTAACGCCGTGATTTGCGACGGAGCCGGGGCGGCGAGTGCGTTAGAAACCGGCGTGGCTAAATTAGGCAACATGGAAGCGGTGCAATTCCACCCTACCGCTTTAGTGCCAAGCGGGATTTTAATGACCGAAGGTTGCAGGGGCGATGGTGGCGTTTTAAGAGACAAGTTTGGCAGACGCTTCATGCCCGCTTATGAGCCGGAGAAAAAAGAGCTTGCGAGTAGGGATGTGGTTTCAAGGCGGATTTTAGAGCATATCCAAAAAGGCTATGGAGCCAAATCGCCCTATGGGGATCATGTGTGGTTGGATATTGCTATTTTAGGGCGTAACCATGTGGAAAAAAACTTAAGGGATGTGCGCGATATTGCCATGACTTTTGCCGGCATTGATCCGGCCGATAGCGAAGAGCAAACCAAAGACAACATGCAAGGAATGCCCGCAAATGAGCCTGAATACGGGCAAGCGATGGCTAAGCAAAAAGGCTGGATCCCCATAAAGCCCATGCAACACTATTCTATGGGTGGGGTTAGGACAAACCCTAAAGGCGAAACCCATTTAAAAGGCTTGTTTTGCGCGGGCGAAGCGGCATGCTGGGATTTGCATGGGTTTAACCGCTTGGGGGGAAATTCTGTGAGTGAAGCGGTGGTCGCTGGCATGATCATAGGGGATTATTTTGCCTCGCATTGTTTGGAAGCGCAAATTGAAATCAACACGCAAAAGGTTGAAGCCTTCATTAAAGAAAGCCAGGATTATATGCATTTTTTATTGCATAATGAAGGCAAAGAAGATGTGTATGAGATTAGAGAGCACATGAAAGAAGTCATGGATGAAAAAGTGGGCGTTTTTAGAGAAGGCAAAAAATTAGAAGAAGCCCTTAAAGAATTGCAAGAGCTTTATGCGCGCTCCAAAAACATTTGCGTGAAAAACAAGGTTTTGCACAATAACCCTGAATTAGAAGACGCTTACCGCACCAAAAAAATGCTCAAACTCGCACTTTGCATCACCCAAGGAGCGTTACTGCGCACTGAAAGCAGAGGGGCTCACACAAGGATTGACTACCCTAAAAGAGACGATGAAAAATGGCTTAATCGGACTTTAGCGAGCTGGCCTAGCGCTGAGCAAGACATGCCCACGATTGAATACGAAGAATTAGATGTGATGAAAATGGAAATCAGCCCTGATTTTAGGGGCTATGGCAAAAAGGGCAATTTCATTCCTCACCCCAAAAAAGAAGAGCGCGACGCTGAGATTTTGAAAACGATTTTAGAATTAGAAAAGCTTGGGAAAGACAGGATAGAAGTCCAACATGCGCTCATGCCTTTTGAATTGCAAGAAAAATACAAGGCTAGGAACATGCGTTTAGAAGATGAAGAAGTCAGGGCTAGGGGGGAACATTTGTATTCTTTCAATGTCCATGATTTATTAGACCAACACAACGCTAACCTAAAAGGAGAACACCATGAGTGATAATGAACGAACGATTGTAGTTAGAGTGTTAAAATTTGACCCTCAAAGCGCGGTGAGTAAGCCGCATTTTAAAGAGTATCAATTGAAAGAAACGCCATCCATGACGCTCTTTATCGCTTTAAATCTCATTAGAGAGCATCAAGATCCAGATTTGAGCTTTGATTTTGTGTGCCGCGCTGGGATTTGCGGCTCTTGCGCGATGATGGTTAATGGGAGACCGAGACTGGCTTGTAAAACCCTAACTTCTAGCTTTGAAAGCGGGGTGATCACGCTCATGCCCATGCCCAGTTTTACGCTCATTAAGGATTTGAGTGTGAATACAGGCGATTGGTTTGGCGATATGACTAAAAGGGTGGAGAGCTGGGCGCATTCTAAAGAAGAAGTGGATATTACTAAGCCAGAAAAAAGGATTGAACCTGATGAAGCCCAAGAAGTCTTTGAACTAGACAGGTGTATTGAATGCGGGTGCTGTATCGCTTCTTGTGGGACTAAGCTCATGCGCCCTAATTTCATTGGAGCTGCTGGCATGAACAGAGCCATGCGTTTTATGATTGACAGCCACGATGAAAGAAGCGATGACGATTTTTATGAATTAGTGGGCGATGATGATGGTATTTTTGGGTGCATGAGCTTGATCGCTTGCCATGACACTTGCCCTAAAGAATTACCCTTGCAAAGCAGTATCGCTACTTTGCGTAATAGGATGTTGAAAGTGGGTAAAAGCCGCTAATTTCTTTTTAGTGGGTCGTTTTTGAAAATCTTTTTAGTCCTTTTAAGCGTCTTTTTTTTTAATGGGTGCTTTGGGTTAGTCTATAAGACTCCCATTTCAAGCCCCCCTATCTCTTATGATCCCTACACTACCGCTATTGGGAGCTTGTATGCCAAAAAATTAAAAGAAAACCCTAACCATAGCGCGGCCATTCTTTTAGAAGACGGCTTTGACGCTTTGTTACATAGAGTGGGACTTATCAGAATGAGCCAAAAAAGCATTGACATGCAAACTTATATCTATAAGAACGATCTCTCTTCTCAAGTGATCGCTAAAGAACTTTTAAATGCGGCCAATCGTGGGGTAAAAGTGCGCATCCTTTTAGACGATAACGGAGTGTATTCCGATTTTTCAGATATTATGCTCTTAAATTTCCATAAAAACATTGAAGTGAAAATTTTTAACCCCTACTATATCCGCAATAAAGGCTTGCGTTATTTTGAAATGCTTGCGGATTATGAGCGCATTAAAAAACGCATGCACAACAAGCTTTTCATCGTGGATAATTTCGCTGTCATTATAGGGGGGCGCAATATTGGGGATAATTATTTTGATAACGATTTAGACACGAATTTTTTAGATTTAGACGCTTTGTTTTTTGGGGGGGTTGCTTCAAAAGCCAAAGAAAGCTTTGAACGCTATTGGAGGTTCCACCGCTCTATCCCTGTTTCATTACTAAGAACCCATAAAAGACTCAAAAACAACGCTAAAGAAATCGCTAAACTCCATGAAAAAATCCCTATCAGCGCTGAAGACAAAAACCATTTTGAAAAAAAAGTCAATGATTTTATAGAACACTTCCAAAAATACCAATACCCCATTTATTATGGGAATGCCATTTTTTTAGCCGATTCACCCAAAAAAATTGACACGCCCTTGTATTCGCCTATTAAAATCGCTTTTGAAAAAGCCCTTAAAAACGCTAAAGACTCCGTTTTTATCGCTTCATCGTATTTTATTCCAGGCAAAAAGATGATGAAAATCTTTAAAAATCAAATTTCTAAGGGGATTGAATTGAATATTCTTACCAATTCCCTTTCATCTACTGATGCAATAGTGGTCTATGGGGCATGGGAAAGGTATCGCAACCAATTAGTGCGAATGGGCGCGAATGTCTATGAAATACGAAACGATTTTTTTAACCGCCAGATTAAAGGGCGCTTTAGCACCAAACATTCCTTACACGGCAAAACGATTGTTTTTGATGACAATTTAACGCTTCTAGGGAGTTTTAATATTGATCCGCGCTCTGCATACATCAACACTGAAAGCGCGGTTTTGTTTGACAACCCGTCTTTTGCCAAAAGGGTGCGTTTGTCGCTTAAAGATCATGCCCAACAAGCATGGCATTTGGTGGTGTATCGGCATAGAGTGATTTGGGAAGCGGTGGAAGAAGGCATTTTAATCCATGAAAAAACTTCGCCTGACACTTCCTTCTTTTTGCGCTTGATTAAAGAATGGTCTAAAGTCCTTCCTGAAAGAGAGCTTTAAAACTTTTAATGCGCTTTATTTTGCGAAAAAGCGATGTTATTGGTAACAGCGGCTAAAAGTGCTGAACACACAAACACCAAATGGATCACCACTTGCCAAAAAATGGGGTTATGCGATAAGGGCGTGTCCTTAGGGATACTGGATAGAACGTCTTCTAAACTCATGTAGCGTTTGAGCAAGAAAATCGCCGAAATCGCTACAATGGAGAGTGAAACCTTTAATTTTAAAGCGTTAAAATCCGTGTGCTTTAGCCAAGTGATTTCACTGGCATCTACCTTGTCTAATTTGGAAACAAAGCTTTCATAACTGGCGAGCAACACCATTAAAACAAGCCCGGCCATAAACAACAAATCCACTAATCCTAAGGCTGATAAAACCAAATCCGTTTCGCTGATCGTGTTTAAATGGCTTAGCATGTGCCACAACTCTTTCATGAACGCATAGCCTAAAACCACCAGCACTAACGACATGGCAATGCATAAAGGGGCTAGCAACCAACGAGTGGCAAACAACACTCTTTCAATCAATTTTTCCAACATCTCAACTCTTTTAATTATGGCTTTTTGAAGCCTTGATTATAGCTAATTTTAAAAAACCTATTAAAATGACTGATGCTTTCTTTTTGGTAAAATCATATGGATTGATAGTCTTAAAAGCTGTTTTAATCTTTTTTATATTACAATTCTTTCATGCGGTCTGGGTTTGTTACTTCTCCTTGACTGCTAGTAGTGGGTATGAATGTTTTATCTAAAACGCATGTTTTTCCATTTTTTACCTCTTACCCCTACTTTACTAAATGCTATTACTTTGTTTTAGCTGTCTTATATTTTGCTCGCTATTAAAAAGCTGTCATATTCTTTGCTATCCATTAAATTCATAACGCTCTTTATTTCTTTAAAAATGGGATTACTTTATTTTAGTTTTATACAAAACTCTTAAGAAAATAGGGGTATTTTGCAAACTCTCCCCCATAAATCCCTCTAACCCCTAAGAGTGCATCACAAGAAATTATCGCTTGACTAACGCTAATCTCTTTTAAGTTTGTAAAGCCCTTAACGAATCTCTATGACAACCGGTTTAGTCATTTTTTTGCTGACTTCATCAGCATGCATTAAGGCTTCTTGTTTGCTCTTATACGGGCCTATGAGATAGCGCTTCGTTGCTCCCCTATCTTCAATCTTATGGGGGAATTGGTTAAACTCTTGTAAAAACGCTTTATTGGGCGTGTGCGCAAAAACCCCCACTTGCAAATAATGCCCTTTAATAAGATTGGTTTTAGAATTGGCTTTTTTAGGAACTTCTTTATGAGCTTCTTTTTTGACTTTTAGCTCTTTAACCGCATGCTTAGCTTTATCTTTATGAGCTTCCTTATCTTTAGGCGTTGCTTTAGGCTTTTTATGGGGGGTTTCTTTTTTAGCCACAGCTTGAGATTCTTTTTGAGCGATTATAGGAGTGTGTTCAACAACTTTTAATTCTTTTTGAGCTTCTTGGGTTTCTTCTGTTGTTTTCATCTCCGTTTGAGTTTGATTGGTTTGAATGGGCATTTTAAACGCATCGCTTTCTTGTTTTTTAACATTATCCGCCACTTTGTCCAGATCGCTTTCTTGTTTGGAAGGATCCAAATTCAAGCTTTCAAACGCATCGTCTTTTTTCTCGTCTTTAGTGTTGCCTATTTTTTGCATGCCGCTATCGGTTTGTAAAAAAGTCTCTTTAGGAGTGACTCTCGTGCTTTTCCAAAACACCATTAAAAGCACCGCTAAAATGATAATGGCTATAGCCACGATCAAAAACACTTTTTTAGTGCCGCCCCCATTATTTTCTTCTTCTAAGATCACTTCATTCAGTCTTTCTTTTTCTGACATCAAAAATCCTTTCAAAAATTGTTATAAATGCTTCGCCCAAGAGCTCCCTCGCTCTTTTGCAAACACTTCATAAGGTAAAGCTAAAATATTAAATTCCTTAGGCCATTCATTGCTAGGGAAGACCCTCCATTCTTTAGGCAACCCTTGTGCTAATTTCATAGACAAAGTTTTAACCAACCTTTCACCCTCGCCCAATTCCGTATGCCCCTTATGCACATACAAATGCAAATGCCCTGGAGTCTTTGTGTTATAAGCGGTAAAATTCATAAAACCTTCCTCACGAAGCAATAACTGTGCCTTATGATAAAAACGCTCTGGATTCCTCCCGTTATAATCAAACACAATATTTTCCACCTTATCGTTACGCAAGATGAGGTTGTGCGCGATTTCTATCTCCCTTTTCAAATGCTTTTGAATGAGCGAGCTTGTGAGCATGGCATTCACTCTTTGGAATTTATTATAGAAGCAACGCCCCGCATAATCCACCCTCTCCCCCAAGCCTGGTTTTTTTTCAAAATAATGGCTTGTGTCTATCTTAATGAGCTTTAATTCCATTTCTGTCATCTTGACTCCCTTAAAAAATAGGTTGTTGATACACAGGGAATTGATTAGCCATGGCTTTCAATTCTTCTTTCACATGCAATTGCAAACTAACATTATTAATATCATTCAAAATATCTGATATTTTATCCCCTATGATTTCAAATTCTTTAGCTCCCATGCCCCTTGCGCTCAATGCCGCTGAGCCAATCCTTATCCCGCTCGTTACAAAAGGGCTGCGCGTTTCGCCAGGAATGGTGTTTTTATTCACGGTGATTCCGGCATTCCCTAATGCAATATCAGCGTCTTTCCCGCTATAAGGCTTATCTAAGAAATCCATCAAAAGCAAATGGTTAGAAGTGCCACCGCTCACTAACTTATGGTTTTTTTCTTTTAACGCTTTAGCCAAAACTTGCATGTTAGATTTCACTAATTTTGCATAAGCTTTAAATTCTGGTTTTAGATTCTCTTTAAACCCCACCGCTTTAGCAGTAATCGCATGCATCAAAGGCCCGCCTTGAGTCCCTGGAAAGATCGCTTTATCAATCTTAGCCGCTATCTCTTCATCATTAGTTAAAATAAGTCCCCCTCTAGGCCCTCTTAAGGTCTTATGAGTGGTGCTTGAAACCACATGGCAATGCGGGAAAGGATGGGCATGCTCATTAGCGACCACAAGCCCTGCCACATGGGCTATATCGCCTAATAGTAACGCCCCCACTTCATCAGCGATTTCTCTAAATTTCTTAAAATCAATCTCCCTTGGATAGGCTGAAAACCCGCACACAATGATTTCTGGCTTAACGCTCTGAGCGATTTTTAGTGCTTCTTCATAATCAATATAGCCATCCAAATTCACGCCATAAGAAAAGCTCTGATAATGCTTGCCGGTTAAACTCACTTTAGCGCCATGCGTTAAATGCCCTCCACAGCTTAAATCCATGCCTAAAATCTTGTCATAAGGCTTTAAAAGAGCGTGATAGACAGCGTTATTGGCTTGTGAGCCTGAATGCGCTTGCACGTTAGCGAACTGGCAATTAAAAAGCTTTTTAGCCCTTTCTATGGCTAGGCTTTCTATTTTATCCACCACTTCACAGCCTCCATAATAGCGCTTGTTAGGATAGCCCTCAGCGTATTTATTCGTTAAAATGCTTCCCATAGCTTCCATAACACTAGGAAAAGTGTAATTCTCGCTCGCTATCATTTCTAAATGCTCATTTTGCCGCTTATATTCTTCAAAGATCAATTCAAAAATTTCACTATCCGTTTGTTCTAAAAAATACGCCATTATTCTCCACTCTCAATATTAAAATCGTTTTTAACAGGACGCATCGCTGGGAATAAAATCACATCTTTAATGCTTTTAGCTCCAGTGAGTAACATCACTAATCGGTCAATACCTATGCCTTGCCCTGCAGTGGGGGGCATTCCATGGGCTAGGGCCCACACGTAATCTTCATCCATGTATTGGGCTTCTTCATCGCCTTTCTCTTTTTCAGCCACTTGATTTTTAAAGCGTTCTAATTGATCTAAAGGGTCGTTCAACTCGCTAAAGCCATTAGCGATTTCTTTTCCTGCAATGAACAATTCAAACCTGTCAGCAATATTAGGGTTACTATCGTTGCGTCTGGCTAAAGGGCTAATTTCAATGGGATATTCGGTTACAAAAGTGGGGTTAATGAGTTGGTGCTCTACAAAATGATCAAACGCTTCAGCGAGTAACTTGCCATAAGTGAGATTGGGCTCTACTTTGACGCCTCGCTCTAACAAATAAGCCAAAAGCCTGTCTTCTTTTTCTAAAATACCCTTACTAATGCCCCCTATTGTTTCTAAAGCGTCCAAATAGGAAATCACGCTCGTTTGGTTGAAATCCACTTCCATATCGTTATAGATGATTTTTGAATCCAAATTTAAAGTCTTTAGCAAGTAGTCAAACAGCCTCTTACTGAGTTCAATCAAATCTTCATAAGTGTGATACGCCCAATAAAATTCAATCATCGTAAATTCGGGGTTATGGCTGTGATCCATGCCCTCATTCCTGAAATTACGATTGATTTCAAACACCGCTTCAAAACCCCCCACAATCAAGCGTTTGAGGTATAATTCTGGAGCGATTCTTAAATACCTCTCCACCTCTAAAGCGTTATGATAAGTGATAAAAGGCCTTGCGTTCGCCCCGCCAGGAATGGGGTGCATCATGGGGGTTTCCACTTCTAAAAACCCTTCCATTTCAAAGAATTTCCGCACGCTAGAGACAATCAAACTGCGCTTTTTAAACACATCTTTAACGCTAGGATTGACGATCAAATCCAAGTAGCGTTGGCGGTAACGCAATTCTATATCGCTCAGTCCGTGAAACTTTTCAGGTAAAGGCACAATGGTTTTGCTTAAAATATGAAATTCTAGGGCATGAATGCTTAATTCACCGGTTTTGGTAGCAAAAGGGAAGCCTTTCACCAACACAATATCGCCCACTTCTAAATGCTTTTTCAAACTTTTAAACTCATCGTTCAATTCATTTTGCGAAACATAAGCTTGCAAAATCGTGCTTTCATCTTCAATTTTAATAAAACATGCCTTGCCCATTAAACGCAAAAGCTTGACCCTCCCTACAATACTCTCGCATTTTTCTTTGTCTTTAGGCTCTTCTAAATCCTTAACATAAGCGTATTTTTCTAAAAAAGCAGCGTTTGTAAGGCTTCGTTTCAAGCCATTTTGATAAGGGTTTTTCCCTTCTTCTCTCAAGCTATTGGCTTTATGGATGCGTTGCTGGATGTATTGGTTAGAAAACATGTGATGCCTTTATAGGGGTTCTTTATTAGATGGGGTGGGGTTTGGTGGGGTTTGGTTAGCTTTTGGATCCAGCATGTTTTTAGGCAAGTCTTTAGCCTTTTCCTTTAAAGCTTCCACGCCCTTATCCATCGTTTTATCAAAAGATTGTTTATTTTTATTAAAAGATTCTTTATTTTTGACTTCATCGCTCATTTCTTCAAGGTTGTCTTTAAGGTTTTGCTCCACATGTTTGACGCCATCAAGGCGCATGATCTTACTAGCGACGCTTTTTATGGTAGAAAAAAAAGCGCTTTTTTCTTGCAAATAGGCGTTAGCGTCTTTCATCACTTCCATTTTAGAGAGCGCATAAAGGATGAAAGAAAGCACTAAAAAAGTCTTCAAGCATGAAAAAATAAACCCTAACGCTTTGTCTATAATGCCTAACCCGCTAAAGACTAACACCTTGCCTAGCAACACTCCAAAAGCTAAAAAAAACACCCAAATAGACGCTAACACCAATAAAAAACCGATGAGATTCGTCATGGTTTCATTTCTTAAATCATACAAATGCTCTGAAAATAAATTCCCAACAGCCACAGAATAGCGAGACGCTAAATACACGCCAAGCACAATCCCTAAAGTCCCCGCCACTTCACTCACGAAGCCATGATAAAATCCTCTAATCCCAAAGGCCACCACCACCACAAGTAACGCCAAATCAATATAGTTCAAACCCTAAACCCAAACCTTTCTCTCATATATCTCGCATAAAGATAGTGAGCGCTCAAAAACACCCATTACTCTTAAATCATGCCAATTCACACTCTTTAGACTTGAAATTTGAAAATAATAACACAACTTAAAAAAAACTACCCTTAAAAAAATCAATCTAAAATTCTTAAATTAAAATATAGCTATAATACACTAAAACAATCTCAAGGTTTCAAAATTTAACCATGCGTCTTCTTCTATTCAATCAAAACGCTTTTTTATTGGCGTGCATGTTTGTTTCAAGCGTGTATGTGAATGTTTTTTTAGACGCTTATGCGGTTGAAAACCCCTATATTCCTATCATACTCACAAGCCTATTAGCCCCTTTAAGCATGTTGGCGTTTTTAAAAACCCCTAGAAATAGTGCTTTTGCTTTGGGGTTTTTCGTAGGAGCGTTATTGTTTTATTGGTGCACTTTAAGCTTTCGCTACTCGGATTTCACTTATTTATTGCCCTTAATCATTGTTTTAATAGCGTTAGTTTATGGGGTTTTATTTTATTTGTTGCTCTATTTTGAAAACCCCTATTTCAGGCTTTTGAGTTTTTTAGGCTCTGGTTTTATCCATCCTTTTGGTTTTGATTGGTTAGTCCCGGATAGCTTTTTTTCTTATAGCGTGTTTAGAGTGGATAAGTTATCGCTAGGGCTTGTTTTTTTAGCTTGCATTTTTTTGAGTGCTCAAAATCTTAAAAAATATAGGATCATAGCGGTTTTATTGTTACTTGGCGCGTTGGATTTTAATGGTTTCAAAACAAGCGATTTAAAAAAGGTTGGAAATATTGAATTAGTCTCTACAAAAACGCCCCAAGATTTGAAATTTGACTCAAACTACCTTAATGATATTGAAAACAATATTCTTAAAGAAATCAAGCTCGCTCAAAACAACCAAAAAACCTTGATTGTTTTTCCAGAGACCGCCTACCCCATCGCTTTAGAAAACTCCCCCTTTAAAGCCAAGCTAGAAGATTTAAGCGATAATATTGCTATTTTAATAGGGACATTACGCACCCAAGGCTATAACCTTTATAACAGCTCGTTTTTATTTTCTAAAAAGGGCGTTCAGATCGCTGATAAAGTGGTTTTAGCCCCCTTTGGCGAGACCATGCCTTTACCCAAGTTTCTTCAAAAACCCCTTGAAAAGCTCTTTTTTGGCGAGAGCGCTTATTTATACCGCAACGCTTCTCATTTCAGCGATTTTACATTAAATGATTTTACTTTTCGCCCCCTGATTTGCTATGAAGGCACTTCCAAAGCCGCTTATTCAAACAGCCCTTCAAAAATTTTTATCGTAATGAGCAATAACGCATGGTTTAGCCCAAGCATTGAACCCACCTTACAAAAAACGCTTTTAAAATACTACGCAAGGCGTTATGGTAAAATCATCTTGCACAGCGCGAACTTTTCAACTTCTTACATTTTAAACCCTAGTTTATTAGGCGATATTCTTTTTAGGAAACGATAATGATTAAAGCGATTAATATTTCTCATGCTTTTGAAAAGCCTCTTTATAATGGCGTGAATTTGTGCATCAAGCCCAAAGAAAGCCTAGCGATTTTAGGCGTGAGCGGGAGCGGTAAAAGCACGCTTTTAAGCCATTTAGCCACCATGCTAAAACCCAATAGTGGGACGATTAGTTTGTTAGAACACCAAGATATTTATGCCTTAAATTCCAAAAAGCTTTTGGAATTACGGCGCTTAAAAGTGGGCATAATCTTCCAATCGCATTACCTTTTTAAGGGTTTTAGCGCTTTAGAAAACTTGCAAGTCGCTTCCATCCTAGCCAAGCAAGAAATAAATCATTCCCTTTTAGAACAATTAGGCATAGCCCACACCCTAAAGCAAGGCGTGGGTGAATTGAGCGGTGGCCAGCAACAACGCTTAAGCATCGCCAGAGTGCTTTCTAAAAAACCCAAAATCATTATCGCTGATGAACCCACCGGGAATTTAGACACCACTAGCGCTAATCAAGTCATCAGCATGCTGCAAAATTACATTACAGAAAAAGAAGGATCGTTAGTTTTAGCCACGCATGATGAGCATTTGGCTTTCACTTGCTCTCAAGTCTATCGCCTAGAAAAAGAAGTTTTGATTAAGGAAAAATAAGAAATGTTACAACGCCCTAAAATTGTCGCTGAATTGAGCGCTAATCATAACCAGGATTTAAACCTCGCCAAAGAAAGCCTTCATGCCATTAAGGAAAGCGGCGCGGATTTTGTCAAGCTCCAAACCTACACGCCAAGCTGCATGACTTTAAACTCTAAAGAAGATCCTTTCATCATTCAAGGCACTTTATGGGATAAAGAAAATTTGTATGAATTGTATCAAAAGGCTTCTACCCCCCTAGAATGGCATGCGGAATTGTTTGAATTGGCTAAAAAGCTTGATTTAGGCATTTTTAGCTCGCCTTTTAGTTCAAAAGCCTTAGAGCTTTTAGAGAGCCTAAATTGCCCCATGTATAAGATCGCTAGTTTTGAAATCGTTGATTTAGATTTGATTGAAAAGGCCGCTCGCACACAAAAGCCCATTATCCTTTCTAGCGGTATCGCTACAAGCGTTGAATTGCAAGACGCTATCTCGTTGTGCAAAGGAGTGGGTAATTTTGACATCACCCTTTTAAAATGCGTGAGCGCTTATCCCAGCCAAATAGAAGACGCTCATTTATTGAGCATGGTTAAATTAGGTGAAACCTTTGGCGTTAAATTTGGCTTGAGCGATCACACGATTGGCTCTCTTTGCCCCATTCTAGCCACCACTTTAGGAGCGAGCATGATAGAAAAGCATTTCATTTTAAACAAATCCTTACAAACCCCAGACAGCGCTTTTAGCATGGATTTTAACGGATTTAAAAGCATGGTTGAAGCCATCAAACAAAGCGTTTTAGCCTTGGGCGAAGAAGAGCCTAAAATCAATCCAAAGACTTTAGAGGAGCGGAGATTCTTTATGCGCTCTTTATTTGTCATTAAGGATATTCAAAAAGGCGAAGCATTGACTAGCGATAATATCAAAGCCTTACGCCCCAACCTTGGCTTACACCCTAAATTCTATAAAGAAATTTTAGGCCAAAAGGCATCAAAATTCTTAAAAGCCAACACCCCTTTAAGCACTGATGATATAGAACGCCCATTGTAGGTTTGTTTTGATTAAAAATGGGATTTTTAAATTTTGTTTTATGGTTTTAGATTTGATTTTAAACTCATTTTCTTTATTTTAAACTCTTAAGGGGATAGGGGCATCGCTCTCATCAAATGTTACAACTAGAACCTTATTTGAATTCCAAAATAAAAACAGGATTACTTTGTTGCTATCGTTTTAAACTTTATAATAAAACCCATTTTTTAAGGGAATATTTTGCGTTTAATCCCTAACCTCCAATCAAATCCCCTAACCTCCAGAGAATGCTTTTTTAAGAGATTATCCGCTTGATTAAATCAATCTCTTATGTTTAATCTTAAAAAATGCCTTTGAATATTTTTATTGGCACTCAATAAAAAAGTCAATCCATTTTAAATAATTTTTAACCACAGATTTCACACACGCTTTAAACAAAGCCCAAAAAAGGGGCTAATAACACCCCTTATGACAAAAAGCTGTGCCTAAAGCACTAGATCAATAAAAAATAATCTCATTTCACCTTTTCAAGATACTCTTCTGTTTCCGTATTGACTTTAATCACCTCACCCTCTAAAACATGGAAAGGCACTTGCACGACCGCACCGGTTTCTAAAGTCGCTGGTTTTTTGCTCGCACTGGAAGTATCGCCCTTAAAATTAGGAGCCGTTTCCACAATCTTTAAAGCCACAACTTGCGGCACATCCACTGAAATCGCCTTGTCATTATACAATAAAACCTGCACTTGCATGCCGTCTAGCATCCATTTAGAAGCCTCACCCACTTGAGAGTCGTTCAAAGCGATTTGCTCATAGCTCTCTATATCCATAAATTGGTATGTGTCGCCATCGTGATAAAGGTATTGCATCGTTTTTTCAACCAGATTAGGCTCTTCGCACTTATCCCCCGCATGGAAAGTCTTCTCAATCACCTTACCATCTAAAAACGACTTGATTTTCGCGCGCACAAAAGCCGCACCCTTGCCGGGCTTGACATGCTGGTATTCTACGATCCTATAAGGCACACCACCCAATTCAATTTTCAAGCCCTTTTTGAGCTCGCTCATCCCAATTGCCATGTTATATTCTTTCCTTGTTGATTAAATTTTATTAGCGCTGCCCAAAAGTTTCATGCGCTCTTTGACCACATTTTTAAGCGCTAATTGGGCCGGAGAAAAAAACTTCCTCAAATCAAATTGACTCTTATCTTCGTTAGCCACCTTGCGCACTTCTGCGATAAAAGCGATCCTTAAGTCCGTGTCGGTATTGACCTTATTGATCCCCCCTTTTATAGATTCTTGTAAAAATTCAAAAGGCACGCCCTTAGAGCCTTTCAAATCGCCTCCAGCGTCCAAATAAGATTTCCTCACATCATCTGGTATCGCGCTCGCTCCATGCAAAACTAAAGGGATATTAGTGAGCCTTTTGACTTCTTGCAAGCGTTCAAAATCCAATTTGGGCTCGCCCTTAAACTTAAACGCTCCATGGCTTGTCCCAATGGCTGGGGCTAAGTAATCCACTTGAGATTCTTTGACAAACTGCTCCGCTTCTTTAGGATTCACTAACACCGCGTCTTTTTCATCCACTGAAATATTGTCTTCAATCCCCATCAAACGCCCCAACTCCGCTTCCACGCTCACTCCAGCGTTATGCGCCATTTTGACCACTTTAGAAGTCAATTCCAAATTTTCTTCAAAAGCATGATGAGACGCATCAATCATCACAGAAGTGAAACCCGCTTTCACGGCTTTTTCGCAGCTTTCAAAAGTCGTGCCATGATCTAGGTGTAAGGCCACAGGAATGTGTGGGTAGCGTTCGCACATGATTTTCACCATGCCCACCGCCATATCAATCCCCATGTATTTGATCGCTCCTTCACTCGCTTGAATGAAAAGCGGGGAATTTTCCTCATTTCCTGCTTCAAAAATAGCGTTTAGCATTTCAAAATTCACGAAATTAAACGCCCCTACCCCATAACCTTCTTTATGGGCTTTCAATAAGATTTCATTGCCTTTAACTAACATGATAACACCTCATCAATTACTTGTTGATAACAATTTTAGCGTGCTTCCTTAATTCCTCGATTCGTTGATTCATGCGTTCTTGGAAAAGCTTTTCTTGTAACATCCCCTTAATGGTAGGTTTAGCCTGTTCATAAGTATAAGTTACAGGGCTATCTTTAGAAATCAAATAGATAATATGATAACCAAACTCTGTTTTAACAGGGGTTTTAGTGTAATTCCCAGGAGTTAAAGCGAAAGCGGCTTTAGAAAAATCCGGAGCCATCTGGTTTTTTTGGAATTTCCCTAAATCACCGCCATTTTGCGCATTCTTGCTGTTAGGATCAATCGTATCCCGATTGGCTAACTCAATGAATTTGGCTTCTTTTTTAGTCTTTGGCTGTTTGTCAATCTCAGAAATAATCCGTTTAGCCTCATCCTCGGTTTTCACTAAAATATGCCTAGCATGGGCTTCTTGCTTGACAAAAAGCTGATCTTTATTAGCGTTGTAGAAATCCTGCATTTCTTTTTCTGGGATTTGGATTTTTTTCACTTCTTCAGCCTGTTTTTTAGCCCAAAATTCCACCAAAGCCTGTTTTTTAACCGCTTCCATCAT
The DNA here is from genome assembly GCF_000600085.1 of Helicobacter pylori oki112. Taxonomy (NCBI): domain Bacteria; kingdom Pseudomonadati; phylum Campylobacterota; class Epsilonproteobacteria; order Campylobacterales; family Helicobacteraceae; genus Helicobacter; species Helicobacter pylori. The sequence continues at coordinate 227,679 of NZ_CP006821.1, read as the reverse complement.
CGCTTTAAATTCTGGAGTCTGATCGAGCTTTTCTGCTTTAGCTTCATTTTCTACAAGTGCGGTGCGAATGGCTTGCTCAATCAAGGCTTCTTTTTCTTTCTCTTTAAGCTTGTCAAAATCAAAATTAGGATTTCGTTGCTTAATCATGTCAAAATCGCTTTTGGTGATAGGCCTGCCATCCACTGTCGCTAACACGCCTGCTGAAGAATCAGTCGTTTTTTTCGTGTTATGTGTAGCGTTATTTGCGTTATGAGCCGGCTTAGCCATCAAAAACGACGCACTCAACGCGCCCACTAACGCTAAATTTAAGATATTTTTTTTCATTGTGTGTTCTCCACTCTAAACTAATTTTCATCATTAAATTTACATTATAGCAAATTTAAAACAAAATCAGCTATCATGATCACAGAAAACTCACATTCAAAGATCAAGAAACGCTTAAAGTTATTCATTCCATGTAAAAGTAGGCAAAAAGTGTTCGCCTCAGATGTTGTAATAATATTTATTATCTTTTTTGATGTTAGTTTTATTCTTTTTGGAAAGGAAAAGAATGTTAAAAAGGATTCAAAAATCCTCGATGCAATTATGAATATAATATTCGTAATTATTGTTGTATGTATTCTCTTTCCTTGGTTACCAGGGTTATTATTCTATATATTTGGTTTTTTAGCATTACATGTTATTCCATATTAAGTATTAAGTAATTTCTATACCTTTAGTCAATCTCATATTGACAAGCTTACTATGTAAGATTAAGGGACTTTGCGCTTAAATTACCCCCAACAAAGTGAGTGAAGAAGGATTTCAAGTTATGGTTTTGTCTTTATCTATCCTTAAAAAAAGCTTTAATGATTTTTTAAGCGCTAGAATGCTTTTAATCAATCTTGGCCCTATCCTTTTAAGTCTAGCGTTTTTTGGAGCTGTTTTTTATTACAATGGCGCAAGTATTGTGGGTTATTGCCAAACTTTATTACCGCAATCTTTGAATGACTATTCCCATTCTCAAGGCTTTTTTGCTAGTATGTTCGCATGGGTTTTTAAAGCGTTAGTGTATTTTCTTGTTTTTTGGATCGTGATTCTTTTGAGTTTGGTCATCAATATTTTTGCATCCATTTTTTACACCCCTTTAGTAATCTCTTATTTACACCAAAAATATTATCCCCATGTTGTTTTAGAAGAATTTGGCTCTATTTTTTTTTCTATTAAATATTTTTTAAAATCGCTCATTTTTATGCTTTTATGGATGGCGGTTTTAACGCCCTTTTATTTCATTCCCTTTATAGGGGTCTTTGGGGTCTTTTTTTCCATAATTCCGCATTTTCTTTTTTTCAAAAACACCATGAGTTTGGATATAGCCAGCATGATTTTTAACCATCAAAGCTATCAAAATTTACTCAAACAGCACCGGTTAAAACATTATCGTTTCTCGTTTTTTTGCTATCTTTTTTCCTTAATCCCTTTTTTTAATCTTTTTGCCACTTTATTGCAAACCCTAATGCTAACGCACTACTTTTTTATCCTTAAAGAAAAAGAATGCTAGATTTCATTCAAGAGCTTAGCACCCCCCATGTTAGGGATTTTTTCTTGTTGTTTTTAAGGGTTAGCGGCGTGCTGTCTTTCTTCCCTTTTTTTGAAAACCATTTAGTGCCTTTGTCGGTGCGTGGGGCTTTGAGCTTGTATGTGAGCGCGATTTTTTACCCCACTTTAGAGTTTTCAAACGCCGCTTACACGCCAGAGGGTTTTATTATTGCTTGCTTGTGCGAGCTGTTTTTAGGGGTGTGCGCGTCTATTTTTTTACAAATCGTCTTTGCAAGCTTGGTGTTTGCAACCGATAGCATCAGCTTTTCTATGGGGCTTACAATGGCGAGCGCGTATGATCCTATTTCAGGATCGCAAAAACCCATTGTAGGGCAAGCCCTTTTATTGTTAGCGATTTTAATTTTATTGGATTTATCGTTCCACCATCAAATCATTTTGTTTGTGGATCACAGCTTAAAAGCCGTCCCTTTAGGGCAATTTGTCTTTGAGCCAGCGTTGGCTAAAAACATTGTCAAAGCCTTTTCGCATTTGTTTGTCATAGGGTTTTCTATGGCGTTCCCTATTTTATGCTTGGTGTTATTGAGCGATATTATTTTTGGCATGATCATGAAAACCCACCCTCAATTCAACCTGCTTGCTATCGGGTTTCCGGTTAAAATTGCTATCGGGTTTGTGGGCATTATTTTAATCACTTCGGCTATCATGGGGCGTTTTAAAGAAGAAATCAGTTTGGCGTTTAAAGCCATTAGCAAAATCTTTTAAAGGATCAATATGATTAGTTTTAAAGAAGCTCTAAAAATCCATTCTAGCATTCCCCTAAAACCCTTAGAAATAGAGGTTATCTCTTTGTTTGAAAGCATAGATCGCATTCTGGCAGAGGATATTATTTGCATTCACGCTTTGCCTAAATTCAATCAAAGCGCAATGGATGGCTATGGGTTTAAGATGCAAGATTTAGGCCAAAAAACTCAAGTCGTTCAGCGCATCTTTGCCGGGGATGATGTGAGCGCTTTAGAAGTTAAAGAGAATGAATGCGTTAAAATCATGACTGGAGCGATGGTGCCAAAGGGAGTAGAAACGATTGTCCCTATAGAATGCATGCTAGAAAGCCATGAAAATTTTGCCCTAGCTCCCAAAGATTTTAAAATAAACGCCAATATCCGTCAAAAGGGCGAAAACGCTTCTTTAAACAGCGTGTTAGTCCCTAAAAATACCCGTTTGAATTACGGGCATATCGCGCTCATTGCCTCTCAAGGGTTCAAAGAAATCAAAGCGTTTAGAAAATTAAAAATCGCTTTATTTAGCAGTGGCGATGAATTAGTGCCTTTAGGGCAAAACGCCCTAGAATGCCAGGTTTATGATGTGAATTCAGTGAGTGTTTTTAACATGCTTAAAAACTACAACACGCATTTTCTAGGGGTTTTAAAAGATGACAAAAATTTACAGCTTAAAATACTTGAATTGCAAGACTATGATGTCATCCTTTCAAGCGCGGGGGTGAGTGTGGGGGATAAAGACTTTTTTAAAGACGCCTTGAAAGAAAGAAACGCCCTTTTTTATTACGAAAAAGTCAATCTCAAACCTGGAAAACCGGTAACTTTAGCCCAACTCAATCAAAGTATTATTATAGGTTTGCCGGGTAATCCTTTAAGTTGCTTATTGGTTTTACGAGTTTTGATTCTACCCTTATTGGAGCGCTTATCTTTAAATAAAGATTTTAAGCTAAAGCTCTTTAAGGCTCAAATCAATGCCCCTTTAAAGCTTAAAGGCGAACGCGCGCATTTAATTTTAGGCAACTATTCAAACCACCAATTCATTCCTTACAACAACAACCGCTATGAATCAGGAGCGATTCAAGCCCTTGCGCGAGTGGATTCTATCGCTTTAATTGATGAAGGAGTGGGATTGGTTCAGGGCGAAATTGAAATTTTAAGGTTTGAAAATTAAAATGGCTTTCAACAATGCTATAATGACAAGTTTAAAACCCCACTCATAAAGGTTCTGTTTGTGGATAACTACACCTATAGCGAATTGTTAAAAAGCTTGCAAAACAAATGCGATAATATCGCTTTAATCATCAAGCCTGAAAAGATCAAACAAGAATTAGAACGCATTGAAAAAGAGCAAGAAGACCCTAATTTTTGGCAAGATGTCTTAAAGGCTAGAGACACCAATAAAGAAAAAGTGCGCTTGAACCGCTTGCTAGAAACCTATCAAAAAACCAAAAATTCTTTAGATGAAAGCGTGGAATTGTTTGAGCTCGCTCAAAACGATAACGATGAGACTACTTTATCCTTGCTCTATGAAGAGGCTCCTATTTTAGAACACAGCGTCCAAAAAGTGGAAATTGAAATCATGTTAAGCGGTGAAAATGACGCTTCAAACGCTATTATCACCATTCAGCCTGGAGCGGGGGGAACAGAGAGCCAGGATTGGGCGAGTATTTTGTATCGCATGTATTTGAGATGGGCAGAAAGAAGGGGCTTTAAAAGCGAGATTTTGGATTATCAAGATGGCGAAGAAGCGGGCATTAAAGGGGTCGCCTTTATCATTAAGGGCGAAAACGCTTATGGCTATTTGAAAAATGAAAACGGGGTGCATAGGCTTGTAAGGATTTCGCCCTTTGATGCGAACGCCAAACGGCACACGAGTTTTGCGAGCGTGCAAATTAGCCCTGAATTAGACGATGATATTGATATAGAAATTGATGAAAAAGATGTCCGTTATGATTATTACAGAGCCAGTGGGGCAGGCGGTCAGCATGTCAATAAAACAGAAAGCGCGGTTAGAATCACGCATTTCCCTACCGGCATTGTGGTGCAATGCCAAAACGACAGGAGCCAGCATAAAAACAAAGCGAGCGCGTTAAAAATACTTAAATCCAAGCTTTATGAATTGGAATTAGAAAAGCAGCAAAGCAGCGCCAAAAATGAAGAAAAAAGCGAGATCGGCTGGGGGCATCAAATAAGAAGCTATGTCCTAGCCCCCTACCAGCAAGTCAAAGACGCGCGCTCCAATATTGCTTATAGCAATGTGGAAGCGATACTAGATGGCGATATTGATGCGATTTTAGAGGGCGTTTTGATTGCTAAAGCTTAAGTGCGCTAAAATGACAGCTAAGAATTATGGTTAAAAACGCTTTTTAAAACCAATTGGCAAGGAACAACAATGACACAAGAAGAATTAGACGCTTTGATGAATGGTGGCGATTTAGAAAATTTGGAAGCCTTAGAGACTAAAGAGGGAGCTAAAGAGGTTAAAGAAGAGGCTAAAGAAGAAAGCTCTAGCCAAAAAATGACCGTCAAAAAAGAAGACGCTGAAAAATACGGTAAGATTAGCCCCAATGAATGGCCTCCCCCTCCCCCCACTGAAGAGCATAAAGTCGTGCATCAATTAGACGATGTTACAAGAGATTCTGAAGTGAAAGCCACGCAAATTTTTGATCAATTGGATTTGATTGGGGCTAGTGCTGAAAAGATCGCTAAAATGGTTAAAAAAATCCAAGAACCTTTGCAAAAACACCAAGAAATTTTTGACAATTTGCATGGCCATTTCCCCCATGTGGAATCTTTTAAAACCGCACTCAATGAGCAACAAGAAATCCTAAACGCCCTTAAAAGCATTGAAGAAGAAGCCGCTAATTGCTCTGATAGCTCCATGCAAGCGATGGATATTATGCAGTTTCAAGACATCCACCGCCAAAAAATTGAACGAGTGGTCAATGTCATGCGAGCGCTCAGCCAATACATGAATTCGCTTTTTGAAGGCAAAATTGATGATTCTAAGCGCGTGAGTTCAGCAACTTTTATCACCGGCGATGACGATAAAGATTTAGCCAGCGCGGACGATATTGAAGCCTTGATCGCTTCTTTTGGAGCCAAGTAGTTTTGAGTCAAGTTGAATTACTCTCTCCAGCTGGTAATTTAAAAAAACTTAAAATCGCTCTCAACTATGGGGCTGATGCGGTTTATGGGGGAGTGAGCCATTTTTCTTTACGCAATCGCGCAAGCAAGGAATTTACTCTAGAAACTTTCAAAGAAGGGATTGACTACGCCCATGCGCTAAATAAAAAAGTCTATGCGACCATCAATGGTTTCCCTTTCAATTCACAGCTCAAACTTTTAGAAGAACATATTCATAAAATGGCAGAATTAGAGCCAGACGCTTTTATTATCGCTGCGCCTGGTGTGGTGAAACTCGCTTCAAAAATCGCCCCGCATATCCCTATCCATTTATCCACGCAAGCGAATGTCTTAAATTTGCTAGATGCGCAAGTGTTTTATGATTTAGGGGTTAAACGCATTGTGTGCGCTAGGGAATTGAGCCTGAATGATGCGATTGAGATTAAAAAAGCCTTACCCGATTTGGAATTAGAAATCTTTGTGCATGGGAGCATGTGCTTTGCCTTTTCAGGGCGTTGCTTGATTTCGGCCTTACAAAAGGGGCGCGTTCCTAATAGAGGGAGTTGCGCGAACGATTGCCGGTTTGATTATGAATATTACGTGAAAAACCCTGATAACGGCGTGATGATGAGATTAGTTGAAGAAGAGGGCGTAGGCACGCATATTTTTAACGCTAAAGATTTGAACCTCTCTGGCCATATCGCTGAAATTTTAAGTTCAAACGCCATTAGCGCGCTTAAGATTGAAGGGCGCACCAAGTCCAGTTATTACGCCGCGCAAACCACGCGCATCTATCGTTTAGCGGTTGATGATTTTTACCATAACACCTTAAAGCCGAGTTTTTATGCTAGCGAATTGAACACGCTTAAAAACAGGGGTTTCACGGATGGCTATTTGATGCGAAGGCCTTTTGAAAGATTGGATACTCAAAACCACCAAACAGCCATTAGCGAAGGGGATTTTCAAGTCAATGGCGAAATCACAGAAGACGGGCATTTTTTTGCATGCAAATTCACCACGACCACTAACATTGCTTATGAAATCATCGCTCCCAAAAATGCGGCTATCACGCCCATAGTCAATGAAATTGGCAAGATTTACACCTTTGAAAAACGCTCTTATTTAGTGCTTTATAAAATCCTTTTAGAAAATAACACCGAGCTAGAAACTATCCATAGCGGGAATGTGAATTTAGTGCGACTGCCCGCACCCTTGCCGGCTTTTAGTTTTTTACGCACCCAAGTCAGAGTCTAAAAATGGCGTTTAGAGATTGTTAGGGATTAAAAACGATTAAGAGAAACGCATGCCATTAGAAACGATCACGCTCGCTCGTATTTATGAAGAACAAGGGTTTTTTGAAGAAGCGTTGCAAATTTATACTAATATTTTAAAAAAAACCCCTGACCATGCAGAGGCGTTAAAGCAAATGAAGCGTTTGGAAAAAATCCAAAAAAATTGCGCTCCTTTCAAACACGATGCATTGTTAGAGCGGCACTATTTGAATTTTATCAAAGGGGATTTTTTGAGCGTTGAGAATTTGGAAAAATGGCTGGTAGAATGGAATTGAAAAACATTATTTCAGAAACCCTTAATGAAATTGAGAAAATGGCTAAAACCATTGATGATGGTTTTAATACGGCACAAAAAACGCCCTCTTTTTTCAAAACGCCCTCTCATTTGCAAAACACCACAAAAAATGCTAACACCCTTTTAGAGCCAAAAAACGCTGCTAAAATAGAAACGCAAGAAAAAATCACAGAAGAAAATACAGAAGAAAAAGAAGAAGAAGCAAAAGAAATCATTACAGAAGAAATCGCGCAAGAAACCCCCACGCAAGTGTTAATTCCAAACGAGCGGGTTTTTTTAAAAGGCTTATTAGAGAGAACCTTAGTGTTGTTTAAAGGCATGCAAGCTTTAGAAGAAAAAGAAGCCATGAAGCGTTTGGATTTGGTGGCGCGTTTCTTGCAATACCAATTGAGTGCGCTTGAAAAACGATTAGAATCTTTGGAGCGAGAAAACACAGAGTGAAAAATGAGCAAAGGAATTTTTTAAAAACATTAAAAAATAAGACTTTAATTTTCAATATTCCATGAAAACAAAGCCTTAATTCCATTAATAACTATGATAATGTTTTGAATTTTTATTTTTAAGATATTTTCAAGGTATCTTTAATAATAAAATGCTAGAATTAGTCCCTTAAAATATTAACAAAGTTAATCGTTTTTAAAGTTGCAAAAATCATTGAAGGAGTTAATTGAAGTATGATAGAAGTTTTAATGATAGAAGATGATATAGAATTAGCCGAGTTTTTGAGCGAGTTTTTGCTCCAACATGGCATTCATGTAACCAATTACGATGAGCCATATACTGGCATTAGTGCGGCTAACACACAAAATTATGATTTGTTGTTATTGGATTTAACTTTGCCTAATTTAGATGGGCTTGAAGTGTGTAGGCGCATCTCCAAACAAAAACATATCCCTATTATTATTTCTTCAGCAAGAAGCGATGTGGAAGATAAGATTAAAGCGCTAGATTATGGGGCTGATGATTACCTCCCTAAACCCTATGATCCTAAAGAATTATTAGCTCGCATCCAATCGCTACTCAGGCGTTCTCATAAAAAAAAAGAAGTGAATGAGCCAGGCGATGCGAATATCTTTAGGGTGGATAAGGATAGCCGAGAAGTGTATATGCATGAAAAAAAGCTAGACTTAACTAGGGCTGAATATGAAATCCTTTCGCTTCTCATTAGCAAAAAAGGTTATGTGTTTAGCCGTGAAAGCATTGCGATTGAGAGCGAGAGCATCAACCCTGAAAGCTCTAATAAAAGCATTGATGTGATCATTGGCCGTTTGCGATCTAAGATTGAAAAAAATCCTAAACAACCGCAATATATCATCTCTGTTAGAGGGATTGGTTATAAATTAGAATACTGATATTCTAATAAGGAGTTAAGGGGTTTTGCGTTTCTCTATCTTTTTTAAAGTTATCGCTTTGTTTATGGTAACGCTCTTTAGTTTTGGAGCGTTCGCTTACTATTTCGTGTCTTCTCAAATCAATCACGAAAACTATCAAAACGAAGTGCGTCATTATCAGTTTGTTACCACTATCAATGAAATTTTAAATAACTACTCTGATTATAGAGCCATAGAAGATTATCTCTATAAAATTGGTTTTAGAGAAACCACAATAGAAAATTTAGAAAAGATTTTAGCCAAAAGACGCCACCAGTTGCACCATAGAAATATTGGGTATGCTGAAGTGTTTAAATTCAGCGATATGGTTTTTATCCTTTTAAAAAAGGATGAGCATTTTGTGCTTTATAAAGATTTGCATTCGGTTTCTTACAGGAATTATTTCTTAGCTATTACGGTGGGTTTATTATTGATTTTATTCCTCTTTTTATTTGTTTTGCAGAGTTTATTGCCCTTAAGAGAGTTAAGATCTCAAGTGAAACGCTTCGCTCAAGGGGATAAAAGCGTGAGTTGTAAAAGCAAGCAAAAAGATGAAATAGGGGATCTGGCTAACGAATTTGACAATTGCATCCAAAAAATCAATGCGATGAATGAATCTCGGGTTTTATTTTTGCGCTCCATCATGCATGAATTACGCACCCCTATCACTAAGGGCAAGATAATAAGCTCTATGCTCAAAGAAGAGCTGTCTTACAAACGCTTTTCATCCATATTTGATCACTTGAACATGTTGATTGAGCAATTTGCCCGCATTGAGCAGCTCGCTTCCAAAAATTATGGGAGCAATAAAGAAAAATTTTTAATGAGCGATTTGATAGACAAGATTGAAAAAATGCTTTTAATTGATGAGGATAAAAAAAGCCCTATCCATGTATCCTCTTCAAATTACATCATTGAAGCGGATTTTGAATTGTTTTCTATAGCGTTAAAAAACATGGTAGATAATGCGATTAAATACAGCGATGACAAACAGGTGTTTTTGGATTTCATAGGAAATAATTTAGTGGTGTCTAATAAAAGCAAACCTTTAAAAGAAGATTTTGAAAAATATTTGCAACCCTACTTCAAATCTTCTAACCCCAGCCAAGCCCATGGTTTTGGGTTAGGCATGTATATCATTAAAAACGCTTTAGAGGCTATGGGATTGAATTTGAGCTATCATTACAGCAATGGAAGAATTTGTTTCACTATCCATGATTGCGTTTTTAATAGTTTTTACGATTTAGAAGAAGATGATGAAGAGCTACCCCCCCCCCCCGAAAATTTGAAAGAGGTGAGCGGAATGAAGGGGATAGAAAAAGCCAATTGTGGGGTTAAAGAAAAACAATAAAGAGAGAACATGTTCAAACGATTGAGAAGATTACGAAGCAACGAAAACTTAAGAGCGATACTAAGAGAAACGCGCCTGAATATTGATGATTTCATCGCTCCCTTATTTGTCATAGAAAGCGATAGTTGTATTAAAAATGAAATCAGTTCCATGCCTGGCGTTTATCAAATGAGTATAGAGTCTCTTTTAAAAGAATGCGAAGAATTAGTGGGTTTAGGCATCAAAGCCGTTTTATTGTTTGGCATTCCTAAACATAAGGACGCTACAGGAAGCCATGCGTTAAGTAAGGATCACATTGTCGCAAAAGCCACCAAAGAGGTTAAAAAACGATTTAAGGATTTAATCGTTATAGCGGATTTGTGTTTTTGTGAATACACCGACCATGGGCATTGCGGGATTTTAGAAAACGCTTCTGTATCTAACGATAAAACGCTAGAGATTTTAAACCTTCAAGGGCTTATTTTGGCTGAAAGCGGTGTGGATATTCTAGCACCAAGCAACATGATGGATGGGAATGTTTTGAGTTTGAGAAAAACGCTAGATAAGGCCGGCTATACCCACACGCCCATCATGAGCTATTCCACTAAATTTGCGAGCAGTTACTATGGGCCTTTTAGAGATGTGGCAAACTCTGCGCCGAGTTTTGGCGATCGCAAAAGCTATCAAATGGATTACGCTAATAAAAAAGAAGCGCTTTTAGAAAGTTTAGAAGATGAAAAACAGGGTGCGGATATTTTAATGGTGAAACCGGCTTTGGCGTATTTGGATATTGTTAAAGAAATCAGGGATCACACTTTGCTCCCTTTAGCGCTCTATAATGTGAGCGGGGAATACGCCATGCTCAAACTCGCTCAAAAACACAACCTGATCAACTATGAAAGCGTTCTATTAGAAACGATGACTTGTTTTAAAAGAGCGGGAGCGGATATGATTATTAGCTATCATGCTAAAGAAGTGGCTAACTTATTACAAAGGAATTGAATGGGACGAGCGTTTGAATACAGAAGAGCGGCTAAAGAAAAACGATGGGATAAGATGAGTAAGGTTTTCCCCAAGCTCGCCAAAGCGATCACTCTAGCGGCAAAAGAGGGCGGGAGCGAGCCGGACACGAACGCCAAACTACGAACGGCGATTTTAAACGCTAAAGCGCAAAACATGCCTAAAGACAATATTGACGCAGCGATTAAAAGAGCGAGCAGTAAAGAGGGGAATTTGAGTGAAATCACTTATGAGGGTAAGGCGAATTTTGGCGTGTTAATCATTATAGAATGCATGACTGATAACCCCACTAGAACCATTGCCAACCTTAAAAGCTATTTCAATAAAACGCAAGGGGCAAGCATCGTGCCTAATGGCTCTTTAGAGTTTATGTTTAACCGAAAAAGCGTGTTTGAATGCTTGAAAAATGAAGTGGAAAATTTAAAACTCAGCCTAGAAGATTTGGAATTCGCTCTCATTGATTATGGTTTGGAAGAATTAGAAGAAGTGGAAGACAAGATTATTATTAGGGGGGATTATAACAGCTTCAAACTCTTAAATGAGGGGTTTGAAAGCTTGAGATTGCCCATTTTAAAAGCGAGTTTGCAACGCATCGCCACAACGCCCATTGAATTGAATGACGAACAAATGGAGCTTACCGAAAAATTACTAGACAGGATTGAAGACGATGATGATGTGGTCGCGCTTTATACGAATATTGAGTGAAATGCAAAAAGGCTCAAAGGATTTTTAACAAAACCAACAAAAATTTTTGTTGCTATAGGCTTGTAAAATCCTATAAAAAGTTATAAAACTCCTTTTTTATTGGATTTTAACCTTATTTTGATTGAATAAAGGTTTTTGTTTTGTTCAAATATGAAAGCTTTATTCAATATTCTTTTTTAAAAAACTTGTTTTTAAGCTTTTTGATAGTTAATTTTTGTTTTGTGGTGAAGTTATTTTTTAAAGCGCATAGGGGGATTTTAAAATAACACCCCCCTTTAACCCCATTAAATCCCCTAAAGAAGTGCTTTAAAAAATTATCGCTTGTGTTTATTTGTTTTAAAACGCCTTTGAGTGTTTTTATTACCAACATGAGAACAAATCCAAACCCTAGATTTGCAGATTTTTAATCTCAATGCCCATCAATAGAGACGCTTAATCCCTATTTGATAACAAGAAAATAGAAAGATTTCTATAAGATGAGTTTTAATCATTAGCCCCTAAACTCTGGCTTATTGCGTATCATCTTGCGTGTCGTTTTGCGCGTCATCTTGCAAATCATCAGACTTCTTGCCAATCACTTCTTCTAATACCTTACAGCTACCACTAAAGCCTAGAGTGCAACCTTTCTTATAATACGAAATGGCTTTATCTAAATCCTTTGGAGTGCCCTTACCGGTGTAATACATCACCGCCACATTATGACAACCGCTCCCCCTTTTTAAATAACAACCCTTCTTATAAAGATTCAAGGCTTGCTCTCCATTTTGTCTGACATCCATACCGACTTCATACATGTATCCCAAGCTCACACAGCTCGCTCCGTCTTTTAAATGGCACCCTCTTTTAAAATTCGCAAGGGCTTTTTTCAAATCCTTCTCTACGCCTTTGGCGTTCCTATACATATACCCTACAAAGTTACAACTAATGCCGTAACTCAAACTGCAAGCGTATTTAGAAAGAGAAAGGGCTTTGGCATAATTTTGCTTAACGCCCGTGCCATTAAAATACATAAAACCCAAACTCCCGCAACTCACCCCACCCTTTAAGTGGCACCCTCTCCTATAATAATAGAGAGCCTTTGGAAGATTTTTTTGAACGCCATTGCCATCTTCATACATAGAGCCTAAACTCGCACAAGCGAGATGATTCCTTAAATTGCACCCTCTTCTGTAATAAAAAACGGCTTTTGGAATATCCTGATCCACGCTATCGCCATCTTCATACATAGAGCCCAAACTCGTGCAACCAACCCCCACCCTTAAATTACAGCTCCTCTTATAAAAAGCCACCGCTTTATGGTAATCCCCTCTCTTAAGGGCTTGATTAGCCATCTTAAAATATTTCTCACCGGTTGTAGCCACCAAATAACTGGAACAACTTGCCATTAAAAATAAAATCAAAACCCACTTTTTAGTCCAACTCTTTATCATCTCATTCCTTACAAAACTAAGCCAAGGCTCACACAAAGAAAAATCAGTAAAACCCCAATCTAATTGGTTATTATAGTATAATATTGTCAAAAAATAAATTCAACTTTGGATTAAATTTAATTAAAAACCTATTTTAGGAAAACCACTTAAAATGAGCATTATTATTCCTATTGCCATCGCTTTTGACAATCATTATGCCATCCCGGCTGGCGTGAGCTTGTATTCCATGCTAGCTTGCACTAAAACAGAACACCATGATAAAAAACTTTTTTATAAAATCCACTGCCTTGTGGATAACTTAAGCCTTGAAAACCAGCACAAACTAAAAGAGACTCTAGCCCCCTTTAGCGCTTTTATTAGCGTGGATTTTTTAGATATTTCAATCCCTAATCTTTACACCCCTTCAGTAGAACCCTCTGTGATTAATAAAATCCATGAAGCTTTTTTGCAACTCAATATTTACGCTAAGACTCGCTTTTCTAAAATGGTCATGTGCCGTTTGTTTTTGGCTTCTTTATTCCCGCAATACGACAAAATCATCATGTTTGATGCGGACACTTTGTTTTTAAATGATGTGAGCGAGAGTTTTTTTATCCCGCTAGATTCTTATTATTTTGGAGCGGCTAAAGATTTTTCTTCTCCTAAAAGCCTTAAACATTTCCAAACAGAAAGGGAGAGAGAGCCTCGCCAAAAATTTTCTCTCTATGAGCATTACCTTAAAGAAAAAGACATAAAAATCATTTGTGAAAACCACTATAATGTTGGGTTTTTAATCATGAATCTAAAGCTGTGGCGTGCTGATCATTTAGAAGAGCACTTATTGAACTTAGCCCATCAAAAAGGCCAGTGCGTGTTTTGCCCTGAACAGGATCTTTTAACGCTCGCATGCTATCAAAAAGTTTTACAATTACCTTATATTTACAACGCCCACCCTTTCATGGCCAATCAAAAACGCTTCATCCCTGACAAAAAAGAAATCGTCATGCTGCATTTTTATTTTACAGGAAAACCTTGGGTTTTACCTACTTTTTCGTATTCTAAAGAATGGCATGAGACTCTTTTAAAAACCCCTTTTTATGCTGAATATTCCGTGAAATTCCTTAAGCAAATGACAGAATTTTTAAGCCTTAAAGACAAACAAAAAACCTTTGAATTTCTTGTCCCCCTACTCAATAAAAAAAACCCTTTTAGAATATGTCTTTTTTAGATTGAATAGGATTTTCAAACGCTTAAAAGAAAAATTTTTTAACTCTTAGCGTTCTCGTTTGGGCAACACGCTATAAGCGAATTTAACATAAATCGCTAAACTGATCAAAAGCACTGCCACACCAACAGCCAAATACACCGCATAAGTGATTTTATCCGGTTCGCTCACGCTGAATTTAAACACCAACATTAACGCTTCAATGGCTAATGCGATAATGATAGAGCCTAAAAACCTGATCATCGTGCGGTGGATCGCATGGTGGTTGTCCCCGCTATTTTTACCCAAAACTTCCTCTTCAAAAATCGCCTTGACCAGATCAAAGGTGGCTAAAGCTAGAGTTAAAAGCACAATGGGGTGGAACACTTCTTTAATGTCAAAACTGCTGAAATTGACAATCGCTGTCCAAAAACTAGAAATGCATTTCACAAATAAAAGCAACGACACTAAAGTGAGCATGATAGAAATCATAAAATACATGACCATGCTCCCTTCGCTAAAGGTCCTAAAATACTTTGAAGGCGAGCTGATTTCAATCGCCACCCTCAAAGGGATTTGCAAGCACACCACAAACGCCAAATCGTTATTTTGATCATACACCGGGTAAGACGCGCTCACTACCAAATGGTTTCCTTTTTTAGAAGGATAGGGGTCGGTTAAAATGCAACGCTTTTCACTCACGGCTTGATAAAAATAATACTTATCGCTAAAGTTGGCATGCGATTCTAATTCAATCCCTTCTGTTAAATCATGCTCTAATATCCCTTCCTTATGCCCCTGCTCTTTAAGTTGGCTTGGCTTAAGAATGAGCATGCCCTTAGCGTCTAACACAAAAAAACTTTTTGCCATTTTGATTTCAGCATGCATTTTTCTAATCTGTTTGTTTAAATAATCCAAAGTGATTTCAGGGAGATGGTTGCGGATATTGTGCGAAAACAAATAGGTAAGATAAGCGTATAACTCGGTGCGGATCTTGGAATATTGGACAATGTCTCTACTTAACATCAAAAGGCCTTTAAAAAAAATTTATGCGATGAATTGTAGCACTTGTTTTAAAGAATTATTTAAACCACCCCTTGAATCAATGATAAAGGAGGCGTTTTTTTCATAGAGGGCTTGGCGTTTTTCAAAAAGCTCTTTGGCTTGAGTGAGATCGTTCAAAAGGGGGCGTTTTTCTCTTTCTTTTTGATTCAAACGCTTAATCAAGGTCTCAAAATCCATTTTGAGATAAAAAGTTGTGCCTAAACCCTTAAGGTTATCATGCATCACAATGCCCCCACCGGTAGAAATAACATGGGGGGTTTTGAGCGTTTTTAATTCATCAATCAAATTTTTTTCAAACATCCTGAAATTGTCTTCGCCAAGCTCTTCAAAAATTTCTCTCACGCTCAAGCCCACCCTCTCGCTAATGATCATATCCGTATCCAACACTTCCAATTTCAAAGCAAGCCCCAATTCTTGTGCTAAAGAGCTTTTACCGCTCCCCATAAAACCGATTAAGACTAAATGCTGCATGCTTTTATTTCAATTTTAATTCATACGCCCCGTTTTTTTCTTCCAAAAGATAGCGGTATTTCCCGTCTAAAATGAGCGTGATGCGGTAATAATCTTTGTGCGTGCCGACTTTAATGTGAGAAAAAAATTTCTGGTTTAAATCCCTATTTTGATAAATATCCAAAGGGCCTTTTTGCATGTCTAACACGATTCTATAAGGATTGACTAGCACAAAAGAGCGCAAAATTTTATAAGGGGAACGCAAAATCATCGTGTTGTTTGCCATTAAAAAATCAAAATCTTGGATCTGGTAGCGTTTTTCAAAGGAGGCTTGATTAAGGGTGTGTTGGGAGAGCTTTAAGGGGTAGTGCCAATCAATGCTTTTATCAATGCCCACGACTTTAGAATGGATAGAGCCATCAATATCCTGGTAAGTGAGCGTGATTTGTTTTAAAATCCTAGCGCTCGTGGGCAAATCCATATGGATTTCTTTAAAATAACTATCATAGATCCCATTAAAGCCCCCTTGCAAATTCTTGGAATTGATTTCAGACTCAAAAGGGTTGTCTCTAGCCAATAAAACGCTTAAAACCACCACCAAACCTATCATCTTTTTTAACACTACCATTTTCCTTAAATCTAATCTCTAGGCCGTAATTCCTTCAACTCAAACAAACGCTTTTGCAAACGCACATTCTTGCTTTGCAATTCGGTGATTTCTTGTTGCAATCGTTCATGCTTGTCCCTTAAATCCAAATAAACTTCTAAAGAAGAGCCCCCAAAAAGCAACTTCCCTAAATAATACCCAAACCCAAGCAGTAAAAGGAAAAAGACAATAAGGGAGCTATGACTATAGAAAAAATCTCGCGCTTTGTTGTCTTTGATTTTATCGTTTTCAAAAAGGCCACTAGCCATGCTTAAACAACTCTTTACCGATATAAATCCCCCCTTTTAATTCATGCTCAATCTCTAAAAGGCGGTTGTATTTGGCGATCCTTTCACTCCTTGCGGTGGATCCGGTTTTAATCTCTCCCGTATTCAATGCGACTGCAAAATCAGCGATAAAGCTGTCCTCACTCTCCCCGCTTCTATGGCTCATCACGCATTGATAGGCATGGTGTTTGGCTAATCTTATGGTCTCTAAAGTCTCACTAATGGTGCCGATTTGATTGGGTTTGATCAAAATGGCGTTTGCGATGTTTTTTTCAATGCCTTTTTGCAAGAGGCTTGCGTTCGTTACAAACAAATCATCGCCCACTAACTGGATTTGACGCCCTAATTCCTTGCTTAAAAACGCCCAACCCTCCCAATCGTCTTCGCTCAAACCATCTTCAATAGACACAATCGGGTATTTTGCCACCAACTTTTTATAATAAGCCACTAATTCATGCGAATCTAGAATCTTATTTTCACCCTTTAAATGGTAATTGAAATTTTCATCCACCAACTCGCTGCTCGCTACATCTAAAGCGAGCGCTATTTCTTCGCCTAATTTATAGCCGGCTTTTTCAATGGCTTGAGAAATGACTTCAAGGGGTTCTACATTGTTGTTAAAATTAGGTGCAAAACCCCCCTCATCGCCCACGCTTGTGAGTTGATTCTTCCCATCTAAAAGTTTTTTAAGCGTGTGATAGACTTCCGCGCTCGCTCTTAAGGCTTCTTTAAAACTCTCAAACCCTAAAGGCATGATCATGTATTCTTGAAAGTCTATGGAATTATTCGCATGCGTTCCGCCGTTGATGATATTGAGCATCGGCACAGGCAAAGTCAAAGCGTTAGCCCCCCCTAAATAGCGGTATAATGGCAGATTTAAAGCCTTTGCGCTAGCCCTTGCTAACGCCATAGAAACGCCCAAAACAGCGTTCGCCCCTAAATTAGCGTAATTAGGCGTGCCGTCTAAAGCCCTTAACCTCTCATCTACAAAGGCTTGATTGATCGCTTCAAGCCCTATTAAATGGTGTTTGATCACGCTATTGACATTTTCGCATGCCCTTAAGACCCCTTTACCCAAAAAACGGGTTTTGTCATTATCCCTTAATTCTAACGCTTCCCTTTTACCGGTGCTCGCCCCGCTAGGCACAATCGCACTCGCTTTAGTGTTATCGCTTAAAATCACGCTGGCTTGAATGGTAGGATTGCCCCTACTATCCATCACTTCTAAAGCATGAATATCTTTAATGGTTAGCATCAAAATCCTTTCTATTCCATTTCTTCTAAAGGCTCATCCGGTAAGGGCATGATCTCTTCATTAGAGCCAATACTCTCTTTAATCTTAAGAGTGATTTCATCCGCTAGGGCTTTGTCTTCTTTGAGTAAGGCTTTAGCGTTTTCTCGGCCTTGCCCTAGCTTTTTATCCTGGTAGCTAAGCCATGCCCCACTCTTATCCACAATGTCTAATTTCACGCCATAATCAATGATTTCGCCCTCTTTAGAAATCCCTTCCCCAAACATGATGTCAAATTCCGCTTCTCTAAAGGGCGGAGCGACTTTATTTTTAACCACTTTGGCTTTAGCTCTGTTACCGATATGTTGTTCGTTTTGTTTTAAAGCCGCAATCCTTCTAATATCAATCCTAACGCTCGCATAGAATTTTAAAGCATTACCTCCGGTTGTGGTCTCTGGACTCCCATAACCCATCATGCCAATCTTCATCCTGATTTGATTGATAAAAATTAAAGTAGTGTTCATCTTGTGCAAAACACCGGTGATTTTTCTTAACGCATGGCTCATAAGCCTTGCTTGCAAGCCCACATGCTGATCGCCCATATCCCCATCAATCTCCGCTTTAGGCGTAAGAGCCGCTACGGAATCCACCACCACTAAATCAATCCCTCCGCTTCTGGTGATCGTTTCTAAAATCTCTAAAGCTTGCTCGCCTGTATCAGGTTGGGAAACGAGTAGATTTTCCGTATCCACGCCCAATCTCTTAGCGTAATGCACATCTAGGGCATGCTCAGCGTCAATGAACGCGCACACGCCGCCATTTTTTTGGCATTCTGCAATAATATGCAAACTTAGAGTGGTCTTCCCGCTTGACTCTGGCCCATAAATTTCAATGATCCTACCCTTTGGAACGCCCCCAATCCCTAAAGCCAGATCCAACCCTAACGAGCCTGTAGAAATAGCGTCAATCTTTTCTACTTGCTTATCCCCAAGGCGCACCAACGCCCCCTTACCAAAAACCTTATCAATTTGTTTGATCGCTAAAGAAATCGCTTTTTGTTTGTCTTCATCTATTGCCATTAAATTACCTTATTGAATTTGATTTGTTTATTCTATCAAATCCTAGCCTAAAATCTATTATAATAAAAGGACTTACCCTATCACAAAAGGATTTTACTTTGATTAGTGTCGCTCATAGCCCTGATGCTGATGATATTTTCATGTATTATGCGATTAAGTTTGGCTGGATAGATTGCCCCATTAAGAATAAAACATTCCACAATATTGCTTTGGATATTGAAACCCTAAACCAAGAAGCCCTAAAAAACACTTATGATGTGAGCGCAATCAGCTTTGGGCTATACCCTAAAATTGCGAACGACTACGCCTTGCTCCCTACAGCGACAAGCTTTGGGAATGGCTATGGGCCTAAATTAGTGAAAAAAAAGGGCGTGAAATTGAAAAAAGATTTTAGAGTCGCACTCAGTGGGGAGCACACCACCAACGCTCTCTTGTTTAAGATCTATTACAAACATGCACGCATCGCTTATATGAATTTTTTAGACATTGAAAAAGCGGTTTTGGAAGAAAAAGTGCATGCAGGCGTATTGATCCATGAAAATATTTTGGATTTCCATAATGAATTAGAAGTGGAAAAAGAATTGTGGGATGTTTGGAAAGAACTCATTAAAGTGGATTTGCCCCTGCCTTTAGGGGGCATGGCGATTAGGCGCTCTATCCCTTTGTATCGCGCGATTTTGATTAAAAAGGCTTTGATTAAAGCGGTTGAAGTCGCGCTAAAACATCAAAATTTACTCTCTGAAATGCTGTTAGAGCGCTCGCTCATTCGTGTCAATAAAGAGCAGCTACAAACCTATTTAAGCTTGTATGCGAATGAAACTTCAACGCACTTAAGCGAGATTCAAATTCTCGCCATAGACAAGCTTTTTGAATTGGGCTATCAGCATGGGTTTTATGCCAGTTTGTTAAAGACTAAAGATTGCTTGCTCACTGATGAATATTTAAAATACCGTTTTTCTTAATCCAATTCTAGTTTATGCATAAGCAAGTAACGGATCATCCCATATAATAAAAGGATTTTTAAAAAATCCACCCCCCATAAAAGGTAGTATTTGTTTTCTTGCAATTCTTGTTGTTGCAAGAAATAATAAAATCCCTCATTAATGCTTAAACTAGAGCTCATTAAGGGCAGTAACGAATTAAACGCTAATTCCAAAATAACCCCCACAAGAATGAATAACAGCCCCCCTAGTAAAAAACGCGCTTTTTTGATCCTAGCAGCGTTTAAAACGCTCAAAACAAATAAAAATTTCATTAAAACAAGCCCTAAAAACAGTGCAACGCCTATAGTTTTAGTGGGTTTTAACACAAAGGTTTTTAAAGCGGTGTGCAAGATAAACAGCACACTGGATTGCGCGTTAAAAAGAGAATAGCCCAAACGCACGCTCGCCACAAACCAGAACAAACTGAAAATAAAAAACACCATAGGGAGCAAGATTTTAGGGAGCAATAAAGACTCTAAACTAACGGGTAAAGAAAAGCTTAAAACCCCCCTTTTAGAAAAAAGCGCGTTGAGATTTTTGATCGCTCCCACACTGATTGCAATCAGTAAAAACGCCCCCAAGACAAAAAAGAGCGTGTAGCTTAGGGTGAGCATGGTCGTTTCTTCAGCGTTTTGAGAGGAAAAACAAACCGCTAAAATAGTGAGCGTTATTAAGAAATTCCCCACAACAACATTCCCTAATTGCCCCAAAGCATCATGTTTAAAAACTTTTAAAAAACCCATAACCTTATTATATCCTTTGGATAGAAAATTCAGGCTTTTTTAATGATTGAGTGTTAATAAAAAACGCTAAAGGCATTTTTTAAACGCACTACTTTAAAAAAGCCAGTTGCTCCAAAATCAATTCTTCTTTATTTTTAAAAACAAATTTAAAAAGGATCTTATAACGCCCCATTTTGTCGCTCTTTAACAAATCAAATTTTAAAGGTTCGCATGCGCTTCTACAATCAAGCGTCCCTAATAATCTGGGCTGTGATGGGCTGGGATAAAACGCTAAATACACTTGAATATTTGGCGGATCTAAAGCGGGTTTGAGCGGTTGCAATTGCGCATAAAGCGTGTTGGATTTTTCCAAAATCAAAGCGTTGTTTAAAAGGGTTTCTTGGAGTTTTTTATCCCCATGCGTGCCTTTAGAAAAATAGGGCAAAATGGGGGTTTTAGGGCTTTTAGTAAGGGGCTTTAAACCCACTAAAAAACGATAATTGGATTTAAAGTTTTCATAGGTTTTAAGCATAGCGTTAAAGTTTAAATCCACTTCGTTATGACCCTTAAAATACACTAAATCGTTTTTAGGCGAATTTTTTAGGGCAAACACCACCAAAAACACCACGATCCCAAGCCCAAGAATAAGCACGCTCATGATCCCTAAAGGCCAAAAATTTTTTTCTTTCATTGATTTTCCCTCTTAAGATTTTTTAAAAAAATAAAGCCCCAAAAACGCGCCCAAAAGCGTCAATAACAAAATATAAATGATCACCTTTACAAAAGTTACTCCCTTAGGAGCGTTAAAATTCTGCGCGATATTCACATGATATTTTTCCGCTAAAGCATCTACTGCGACCGAATAGCCGTTAATAAGCATGGCTGAAATCCTTTGGGGCGTGTATTCTTTAGCGTTTGTGGGGAGTAAGGGAGCGATTTTTTCAAAAAAGATTTTATCAGTGTCTAACAAATCTTTAGGGTTAGCCACTAATTCTATTTTTTGAGCGTCATGGTAGAAAAAGAATACCACAAAAGGGGGTTTGAGCTGTTTTAAAAAGCCCTCTTGATACTTTTGGCGTTCCTTTTTATCCGCCAAAGCGATAGGATTTTTTTCAAAATCCGTCATATCAATCGCAAAACGCACGCCTGTTTTAAGATAAAGCTCTTTAGAAACGCCCTCCACAAACGCAACGCTTTTTTCTACCAAACGCCCTTTAGCGTTATTAAAAACATAGGACTCATTAGCCCCCAAACAACAAACAAAGGCTATTACAAGCCATAAGATCCTCATGTGCTAAACAAAAACAAGTTAGGCACAAAAGAAATAATAATTGTCATTAAAATGGTCGCTACTACCATTAAGGCTAAGATTTTTTCCAAAGTGGTGAATTTCATTTTTTACTCCCTTGATTGACTAATTCATAGTTAGCCCGGTTTTGGGTGTTTTTTGTCTCTAAAGCGTTAATATCCTTATAGCGGTAATAATTGGTGGCTTGCTCTTTTTGGATATGGATCGCTTTGAGCGTAAAAAAAACGGCCACACACAATAAAATAACCACAATCAGTAAATTCCCTGCTAATCCGTTTAAAAATTTCATCTCTTTTCCTTTAATCTTCTAAGGGTTTTAGCGATTGGATAAATTCGGCTAACGCTTTAACTTGTAAATCGCTAAAGTTTTTATACTTGAATGATGGCATATGCCCTATATTGCCCTTTTTGCCATGCGTTAAGATATTTCTCAAAAAATTCTCTGTGCCGTAAGCGGTCAAATCGGCTGCAAACACTTGATTTTCTTGCAAGCCCTTACCATCATTGCCATGACAGCCTGTGCAACCCATGCTTTCAAACAATTCCTTGCCTTTATCAATGAGTTGAGGGTTTTTCGTCTTTTTAACGCTAGAAATTTCTGCCATCACATAGCTTGCGATCGCTTTAGCGTCTTTTTCGTCTAATTCCATAGCGGGCATTTCCCCAGCGAGATAATCCATGCCTTTAGAGCCATGCTTAATGGTGTCCATAATGCCCTCTTCTTTACCCCAACGCACCAGATTTTGAGCGCTCCCATGCAAGCCCTCAGCAGTGATTCCATGGCATTGCGAACAATGGACTAAAAAGATGCCTTGCCCCATATCCACCAATTCCTTTTGACCCAAATGCTTCCATTTGGCCTCAAATTTTTGGTTGTGCGCTTTAACCTCTTCATTGTATTGCCCGATTTGAGAAAAGCTATTCAGCGGATACCCAAAGAAAAAATACCAAAAAGCCCACACAATCGTGCACATAAAGCTTGCGATCCAGCCTACTGGCACATTATTGGCGAACTCCCCTATCCCATCAATCAAATGCCCGTTTCCTATAAGCTCACCTTGAGATTTGCTGTCGCGCATTTCTTTAATGAGCGAACTGGATTCATAGATGGTTAAAACTAAAATCACAAGCGCTGCAATCAAGCCAAAAACATTTATATGGTCGTTTAAAAAATCCATTTCAACTTTCCTTTATGCCCTTATCATGAACTTCTTTATGGCGTGGTTCAATCAACTCATCTTCTAAAGCATCATTTAACGCTAAATACCCGTATCGCTCATAATCCACGATGCCCTTTTTTTGCTTTCTATACATGCTAAAAATATAAGCGTACAAAAAGAGCGTAAAAAGAATGGTGAAAAACGCATACGCAAAACCTCTCAAACTTTCTAAATCCATCACTCACCCCTTATTTAGCGTTTTGATTAGCGTTGATCCTGGAATTACCCAAGCTATTCAAATAAGCGATCAAAGCCACAATTTCTAACACTTCACCTCTTTGAATGGCGTCTAGCACCCTCTTGTCTTTCATGTCGGCTGTGATTTTTTTAGCTTCTTCTAAATAGGCTTTTTTCGCTTCTTCTACGCTCCCTAATTTCACGCCGTTTTCGGTGTCATAAGGCACGCCAAAAACCTTTTTTTGCGTCAAAGCTTCTGCATAGGCGGTGTCAAAATCGCTCTTTTTTGTAAATAAATGCTTATAAGCGGGCATGATGCTGTGCGGCACAACGCTTTTAGGATCAAACATGTGCTTTTCATGCCAATCGGTTGTGCGATAATCCCCCACCCTGTGCAAATCAGGGCCAATCCTTTTAGAACCCCATAAAAATGGCCTATCATACGCATATTCCCCACTCAAACTATACGCGCCATATCGATCCACCTCAGCTTGGAAAGGGCGAATAAGCTGGGAATGGCAATGATAACAACCTTCTTGGATATAAATTTGCCTCCCCGCTGTCTCTAAAACCGTATAAGGCCGTAAGCCTTCAATCGGGCGAGCGGATTTGAAGAAGTTAGGCAAAATCTCCACCAAGCCCGCGATCGCAAACACAAAAATAAACGCAAGAGTGAAAAAGAACGGGTTTTTCTCTAAAAAACTAAACATCTCCAACCTCCCCTATCGAGACATAGGCGTGGCGTAATTGGGCTCACGCTCTAATTTTTTGCCTGCTGTGATTGTCATAAAAATATTGTAGGCAAAAATAATAAATCCAATAAAATACATAAGACCCCCAACGCCTCTAATATTGTAATAAGGGATTAACACCTTAACCGTGTCAATGAATTGGTAAGTGAGATTCCCATACTGATCCACATCCCTCCACATCATCCCTTGCGTGATCCCTGCAATCCACATGGACGAAAAATAAAGCACAATCCCTAAAGTCATGATCCAAAATTGGAAATCCACAATCCTGCCTGAATAAATCTCTCTTTTGAAAAGCCTAGGCGTCATGTGATACATGCTCGCGATTAAAGTGAAGCCTACCCAACCAAGCACGCCGTCATGCACATGCCCAATGATCCAATCGGTAAAATGCGCTAAGGCGTTCACGCTTTTGATAGCTTGAATAGAGCCTTCTAAAGTGGAAAGCATGTAGAAAGTTGAAGCTAAAACTAAGAATTTGATCAAAGGGCTTTCTTTGAGCTGGTGCCATTGCCCTCGCATCGTTAAAAGCATGTTAATAGCTGTCCCCCACGAAGGCAAGATTAACACCACTGAAAACACGCTAGAAAGGGTTTGCACCCAATCAGGCACAGTGGAATAAATCAAGTGGTGCCCGCCTGCCCAAATATAAACAAACATCAAGCTCCAGAAAGAAAACAAAGTGAGTTTGTAAGAAAAGATAGGCTGACCGCTCTCTTTAGGCAAGAAATAATAAATCGTGCCAATCACCCCACTCGTAAAGACAAAAGCGACCGCATTATGCCCCCACCACCATTGAATGAGCGCATCATTACTGCCTGAATACATAGAAATAGAATGCCAAACACTCCCCATATCAGCGACAAAATAAGTGGGGACAGAAAGGTTATTGAAGATATACATCACCGCTATACCCACATAAGTAGCGATGTAATACCATAAAGACACATAAATGGTATTCTCTCTCCTAACGCTCATGCTCCCAAACATATTAACCCCCCATAGCACCCATGCCACAACCACAATAATATCTAAAGGCCACATCAATTCAGCGTATTCTTTAGATTGAGTAAGACCAGCAAACAAGCTAATGACCCCTAGAATTAAAAGAATAATCCAAAGCCAAAAATGCAATAACCCTACAATTTTCAAAAAGGGGTGTTGGTAATAAGTGATTTTAAGCACCCTTTGACCGATATAATACCAACTCGCCCAAATCCCCCCAAGAGTGAATCCATAGATCACCGCATTCGTGTGTAAAGGGCGTAAGCGGCCAAAAACGCCATACTCCCCTGCAATGTAATTCAAGTTAGGGAAAGACAATTCAAAGGCTAACACGATCCCTATTAACATGCCTATTATCCCAAATGCAACCATCGCATAAAGAAACAATTTGCTAATGGAATAATCATAACTCAAAGGCACATTTTCTTGCATGCAATACTCCTATTTGTAGTAAATTCAACAAAGATAAACATAATTATAAAATTTTATCTTTTTCAAAAAGCTTAATTTTTAATCTTTTTCTGTAACATTGTAATAACTCAATCCCATTTGAATGGCATTTTTAAGCCAAATTGCTACTATCTTTGGCTAAAGGTTAAACATGACTAAACAAACCCTCATCATTCTTGCCCCTTTTTTTATCGCAACGCTGTTGTATTTTTTAGGCGCACCGGATGGGCTAAACCCTAACGCATGGCTTTATTTTTGTATTTTCATGGGCATGATTATAGGGCTAGTTTTAGAGCCGGTGCCATCAGGTTTGATAGCGTTGAGCGCGTTAGTGCTGTGTATAGCGTTAAAAATTGGAGCGAGCGATGAGGTAGCGAGCGCTAATAAGGCTATTTCATGGGGTTTGAGCGGGTATGCGAATAAAACGGTGTGGCTTGTGTTTGTCGCTTTTATTTTGGGTTTAGGGTATGAAAAAAGCTTGTTAGGGAAACGGATCGCTCTTTTATTGATTAGGTTTTTAGGGCAAACCCCTTTAGGTTTAGGCTATGCGATCAGCTTGAGCGAATTGTGTCTAGCCCCCTTTATCCCTAGCAACTCCGCTAGAAGTGGGGGTATACTCTATCCAATCGTTTCATCTATCCCGCCTTTAATTGGTTCTGCTCCCAATAATAACCCTGACAAAATCGGCGCATATTTGATGTGGGTCGCTTTGGCTTCAACTTGCATCACTTCGTCCATGTTTTTAACCGCGCTCGCTCCTAACCCCCTAGCAATGGAAATCGCTGCCAAAATGGGCGTGAATGAAATCTCATGGTTTTCGTGGTTTTTAGCGTTCTTGCCTTGTGGGGTGGTTTTGATCCTGCTTGTGCCTTTATTAGCGTATAAAATCTGCAAACCCACCTTAAAAGGCTCAAAAGAAGTGATTTTGTGGGCCAAAAAAGAATTAGAGGGCATGGGGAGGTTTTCTTTAAAAGAAATTTTAATGCTCAGCCTCACTTTATTGGCTTTATTGGGTTGGATTTTTGGCAAACCTTTAGGCTTGCATGCGAGCGCGACGGCTTTGATTGTCATGGTTTTAATGGTGTTTTGTAAGATTGTAAGCTATGAAGACATCATTAAAAACAAGAGCGCGTTCAATATTTTTTTATTGCTTGGATCGCTGCTCACGATGGCTGGCGGGCTTAAAAATGTAGGGTTTTTAAATTTTATCGGCAATGCGGCTCAAAATTTTTTAGAGCATGCTCACTTGGATCCGTTAATAGCGGTATTGTTTATTGTAGCTCTCTTTTATCTGTCGCATTATTTTTTCGCAAGCATCACCGCTCATGTGAGCGCGTTATTCGCGCTTTTTGTAGGGATTGGTTCGCACCTTCAAGGGGTCAATTTGCAAGAATTGAGCTTGTTTTTAATGCTTTCTTTAGGGATTATGGGGATTTTAACGCCCTATGGCACAGGCCCATCCACCATTTATTACGGGAGCGGGTATATTCCAAGCAAGGATTTTTGGAAATGGGGGTTTATTTTTGGCTTTTTGTATTTAATCGTGTTTTTAAGCGTGTGCACACCTTGGGTCAAATTCATCGCTTACAGGTGGTTGTAGTTGGAAACTTTACACAACGCCCTTTTAAAATGGTATGAAGAATTTGGGCGCAAAGGTTTACCTTTTAGGAATTTAAAGGGCATTAACGCTCCTTATGAAGTCTATATCAGCGAAGTGATGAGCCAACAAACCCAAATCAACACGGTAATTGAGCGTTTTTATTCCCCTTTTTTAGAAGCTTTCCCCACTTTAAAAGACTTAGCGAACGCTCAATTAGAGGAGGTTTTATTGCTTTGGAGAGGGCTTGGCTATTATTCAAGGGCTAAAAATTTAAAAAAAAGCACTGAAATTTGCGTTAAAGAACATAACTCACAATTACCCAATGATTATCAAGGCCTATTGAAACTCCCAGGAATTGGTGCATACACGGCTAATGCGATCTTGTGTTTTGGCTTTAGAGAAAAGAGCGCATGCGTGGATGCTAATATTAAACGAGTGCTTTTAAGGCTTTTTGGTTTGGATCCTAATATCCACGCTAAAGACTTACAAATTAAGGCGAATGACTTTCTCAATCTTAATGAAAGCTTTAATCATAACCAAGCCCTAATTGATCTAGGGGCTTTAATCTGCTCCCCTAAACCCAAATGTGCGATTTGCCCTTTCAATCCTTATTGTTTAGGTAAAAACCACCTAGAAAAACACACGCTTAAGAAAAAACAAGCAATCATTCAAGAAGAGCGTTACTTGGGCGTTGTGGTCCAAAATAACCAAATCGCTTTAGAAAAAATAGAGCAAAAACTCTATTTGGGGATGCACCATTTCCCCGACTTAAAAGAAAATTTAGAATACAAACTCCCCTTTTTAGGCACCATCAAACACAGCCACACTAAATTCAAGCTCAATTTAAACCTCTATTCAGCTGCAATAAAGGATCTAAAAAGCCCCGTTCGTTTTTATAGCCTTAAAGACTTAGAAACTTTACCCATAAGCTCTATGACGCTTAAAATCTTGAATTTTTTAAAACAAAAAAATTTATTTGGGGGTTAAACCCTGCCAAATTTAAAATAATTCTACTTTATCGCAGGCACCACTTCAGGGATCAAATACGCAATCGTGCTAATCACAACTCCCATGATCGCTACAAAAATAAGGGAGTATTTAACCGTGAATTTGAATAAATCGCTCTCTTTCCCGGCTAACCCCACCGCCGCACAAGCGATAGCGATACTTTGAGGGCTTATCATTTTTCCTAAAGTGCCTCCAACGGTATTAGCCGTTAGGGTTAAAACCTCAGGGAGGTGCAATCGTTGGGCGGTGAGTTGCTGTAAAGAGCCAAACAAAAGATTAGAGCTCGTATCGCTCCCGGTTAAAAACACGCCTACCCACCCGATCAAGGGCGAGAAAAAAGTAAAAGCCAAACCCGTATGGGTGAGTGCTAAGGCTAGAGTGGAAGAAATCCCGCTGTAATTAGACACATAGGCAAAGCTTAAGACTAAACCAATGGTAAGAATGGGATAGCGCATTTCTTTTAAAGTCTCGCCAAAGACGCTCAGCGCATCGCTCGCTCGCACCCTTAAAACGAGCATGCTAATGAGAGCGGCTAAAAAAATGGAAGTGCCAACCGTGTTGATTAAGAGAAATTTAAACACCACCGGAAAACTCACGCTTTGATTGGCTTCTACAAAAGGCGGGCTTTTAAAGATGTGGTTACTGATGTTATTGAATTCAAAATAAAAATTAGAAAAAGCTAACAAGCCGTCTTTTTCAAATAAAGCCTTAAAAAAAGGCTGTATCCATAACACAATCACTAAAACCAAAATCACAAAAGGAGACCAAGCGACATAAACCTTACAGATATGATGGTTACTCTTAGTGAATGAGGCCGCTTTGCCGTCGCTTCTAAAAATGACTTTAGGCTGCCAGAATTTCAAAAAGAGCGCCGTTGCAACGAGTGAAACAAGGGCTGAAATAATACCGGGCAATTCTGGCCCTAAATAATTAGAGCTTAAAAATTGCGCACCAGCGAAAGAAAAAGCCGCGATAAAAACGGCCGGAAAAGTCTCTTTAATCCCCTTAAAGCCATCCATTAAAAACACAATGAAAAACGGCACTAACAAGCTCACAAAAAAGAGGATTTTACCCGTCATGGCTGAAATTAAAATCGCTGGCACCCCTACCGCGCTCGCCATCGCGCTTATAGGGATACCCACCGCGCCAAAAGCCACAGGAGCGGTATTAGCGATTAGGCACAATCCGGCAGAATACAAAGGGCTTAACCCTAAGCCCACTAAAATCGCCGCTGTTATAGCAATAGGCCCTCCAAAGCCGATCGCCCCTTCTAAAAACGAGCCAAAACAAAAGCCAATCAAAATCACTAAAATCCGGTGATCTAAAGTGATGGACTGGACGCTTTCTTTTAAAATTTCAAAATAGCCGGATTTAACGCTGAGTTTGTATAAAAAAATCGCCGCAATAATGATCCAAGCGATCGGCCATAAGCCATAGAGGAAGCCATAAAGAAAGCTTGAACCCACCATGCTAACAGGCATTTTATACACTAAAACCGCAATAATGGCTGATAAGGCCACGCTCAAAAAGGCCGCTGTATAACCTTTGAGTTTAAAAACCATTAAAGATAAGAAAAATAACAAAATCGGCAATAAAGCTACAAGAGCACTCAGCCAAATATTACCCAAAGGGTCATAAATTTGATGAAATTCTAGCACTAAAAATCCCTTTTTAAAATATTCTCTTAGCGCTAGATCTCTTTAAAAACCCCCTTATTTAGGAATGATGGGGATAATAAAGGGGAAGACATAAGCAATAAGAGTGAAGACAATCCCCATAATGATTGCCAAAGCGATAGAGTATTTTACTGTAAATCTGAACAATTCGCTCTCTTTCCCCACTAGCCCCACCGCCGCGCAAGCGATAGCGATACTTTGAGGGCTTATCATTTTACCCACAACACCCCCTGAAGTGTTTGCCGCTAAGAAAAGCACTTCAGGCAAGCCAAGCTGTGTAGCGATGAGCATTTGCAAAGAGCCAAATAAAAGATTAGAACTCGTATCGCTTCCGGTTAAAAACACCCCAAGCCAGCCTACAACAGGCGAAAAGAAAGTGAAAACATGCCCAGTATCCGCTAACGCTAAAGCGAGCGTGGCGCTCATGCCGCTATAATTAGCCACATACGCAAACGCTAAAACCACGCCAATGGTTAAAATCGGCAAACGCATTTCTTTTAAAGTAGCCCCAAACACCCCTATCGCATCGCTGATTTTCACGCGCAACAAAAACACGCTTAAAAGAGCGGCTACAAAAATGGAAGTGCCTGTCGTTAGGATCAAGGGGAATTTGAACACGACGGGAAAATTGGTCGCTTCAGTAACAATGGGAACGGTTTTAAAAATCTTTTGACTGATAGAATTAAATTCAAACGCAAAGCTAGAAAACGCCAAAGCCCCGCCTTCTTTAAAGAGCGCTTTAAACCAGGGTTGCGTCCATATGATAATCGTAATCGTGAGCAACACAAAAGGCATCCACGCCACGACCACCTTACAAATATGGTGTTTTTCTGTGTTTATCGTGGGTTCTTTGCCATTGCTGGTGAAAATGCGTTTGGGTTGCCAGAATTTTAAAAACAAAGTGGTAGCAATCAATGACACTAAAGCTGAAATAATATCCGGAAGCTGTGGCCCTAGATAATTAGAGCTTAAAAATTGCGCGATAGCGAAACTAAACCCGGTAACAGCCACTGCAGGAAAAGTCTCTCTAATCCCTCCAAAACCATCCATTAAGAACACGATGAAAAAAGGAATACCAATGGAAAAAATGGGTAACACTCTGCCCACCATTTGAGAAATCTCTAACTCAGGGATACCCACCACGCTAGCCATTGCCGTAATAGGGATACCCACCGCGCCAAAAGCTACAGGAGCGGTGTTAGCGATCAGACACAATCCGGCAGCGTATAAGGGGTTTAGCCCAAGGCCGACTAAAATCGCCGCTGTGATCGCTACCGGGCCTCCAAAACCAATCGCTCCTTCTAAAAACGAGCCAAAACAAAAGCCAATCAAAATCACTAAAATGCGATGATCCGGAGTTAGGGTTAAAATGCTTTCTTTTAAAATCTCAAAATACCCGGATTTCACTGAAAGGTTGTAAAGAAAAATCGCAGCGATCACAATCCAAGCGATCGGCCACAAGCCATAAAGAAAGCCATAGAAAAAACTCGCGCTCACCATTTGAGCGGGCATTTTATACACAAATAACGCAATAAGGATTGAAAGCAATAAGCTTAAAAACCCAGCGCTATACCCTTTAAGTTTAAAGACAATAAGAGAAATAAAAAAGAGCGCAATAGGCGATAGCGCCACTAAAGCACTCAGCCAAATATGGCCTAATGGGTCATAGACTTGATAAAATTCCATAAATTTTCCTTGAATAATTAAAAGTATTTTTTTATCTTACTTAAAAGAAAAAACTAATTTTAAGTAGCATTTAATATTAAGTCAAATTTAATGGGTTTGTGGTTTATTTTAGTAACAATGTTTGAGCGAGTGGGTTGATCAACTTGTGGTTACAATCTTACTAATTTTGAGTATTATATTGTGCTTGAAACTCTTAATTTAGAATTTTAAGGAGCCTTCTTTGAAAGTCAATTTCTTTGCTACTTGTCTAGGAGCAGCCATTTATAGCAACGCATCGCTTAACGCTATCAAATTACTCCGTAAGGAAAATTTGGAAGTGGTTTTTAAAAAAGACCAGACATGTTGTGGCCAGCCAAGCTATAACTCAGGATACTATGAAGAGACAAAAAAAGTCGTTTTATACAATATCAAACTTTATTCCAATAACGACTACCCTATTATTTTGCCTAGCGGTTCATGCACAGGAATGATGCGACATGATTATTTGGAATTGTTTGAAGGGCATGCGGAATTTAACATGGTTAAAGATTTTTGCTCTAGGGTGTATGAATTGAGCGAATTTTTGGATAAAAAATTGCAAGTCAAATATGAAGATAAAGGCGAACCCCTTAAAATCACATGGCATTCTAATTGCCATGCCTTAAGGGTGGCTAAAGTGATTGACTCGGCGAAAAACCTCATCAGACAGCTTAAAAATGTGGAACTCATTGAATTGGAAAAAGAAGAAGAATGCTGCGGGTTTGGGGGGACTTTTTCGGTCAAAGAGCCTGAAATTTCAGCGGTTATGGTCAAAGAAAAGATTAAAGACATAGAAAGCCGTCAAGTGGATGTGATTGTTTCAGCGGATGCTGGGTGTTTGATGAATATCAGCACCGCTATGCAAAAAATGGGCTCTCTAACAAAACCCATGCATTTTTACGACTTTTTAGCCTCAAGGCTTGGGCTTTAACATTAAAGAATTATTTTAAGGAATGATCATGGAAAAATATCATAGCGACCAAGAATACGAAGAAATCATCACCGACCAATTAGGCGATATGCAATTAAGGGAAAATTTGCGTTCTGCAATGGATACCTTACGGGCTAATCGTAAGAATCTGATTAAAAATCGTTACAGCGAGTGGGAAAATTTAAGGGAATTAGGCAAAGAAGTCAAGCTTAAGATTTTATCTAGGCTTGATGAGTATTTGGAATTGTTTGAAAAAAACGCCACTCAAAACGGCTTTAAAATACATTACGCTAAAGACGGCGATGAAGCTAATGAAATCATTTACAACCTCGCTAAAGAAAAGAATATCAAGCGCATTTTAAAGCAAAAATCCATGGCAAGCGAAGAAATTGGCTTGAACCATTACTTGAAAGAAAAGGGCATTCAAGCGCAAGAAACGGATTTGGGCGAATTGATTATCCAACTCATCAATGAACACCCTGTGCATATTGTCGTGCCGGCTATCCATAAAAACCGCAAGCAAATCGGTAAGATTTTTGAAGAAAAACTCAACGCCGCTTATGAAGAAGAGCCTGAAAAGCTTAATGCGATCGCCAGAAAACACATGCGCAAAGAATTTGAAAGCTTTAAAATGGGGATCAGTGGGGTTAATTTTGCTATTGCTAATGAGGGAGCGATCTGGTTAGTGGAAAATGAAGGCAATGGCAGAATGAGCACCACCGCATGCGATGTGCATGTCGCAATTTGTGGGATTGAAAAATTAGTAGAAAGCTTTGATGATGCGGCGATTTTAAACAATTTGCTCGCCCCAAGCGCGGTGGGTGTGCCTATCACTTGCTATCAAAACATTATCACAGGCCCCAGAAAAGAGGGCGATTTAGACGGCCCTAAAGAAGCCCACATCATTTTATTAGACAACAACCGCTCCAATATTTTGGCTGATGAAAAGTATTACCGCGCTCTTTCATGCATTCGTTGCGGGACTTGTTTGAACCACTGCCCTGTGTATGATAAAATCGGTGGGCATGCCTATCTTTCTACTTATCCTGGCCCTATAGGCGTGGTGGTATCCCCCCAACTCTTTGGCCTGAATAATTACGGGCATATCCCTAATTTGTGCAGTCTTTGCGGGCGTTGCACTGAAGTTTGCCCCGTAGAAATCCCTTTAGCCGAACTCATTAGAGATTTACGATCGGATAAAGTGGGCGAGGGCAGGGGCGTAATTAAGGGGGCTAAAAGCACCCAACACAGCGGGATGGAAAAATTCTCTATGAAAATGTTTGCCAAAATGGCAAGCGATGGGGCTAAGTGGCGTTTCCAATTGAAAATGGCTCAATTTTTCTCGCCTTTAGGCAAGCTTTTAGCCCCCATACTGCCTTTAGTCAAAGAGTGGGCGAGCGTTAGGACCTTACCCAATATGGACACAAGCTTGCATGCAAAAGTCCAGCACTTAGAAGGGGTGATTTATGAGTAAAGAGCTTATTTTAAAGCGCATTAAAGAAGCCAGAGCCAAGCATGCTATTCAAGGAGCAAACCCTATTTATAGAAATATCATTAAAGTGGAGTTTGAAGACTTAATGGAAGAATACAAGCATTTCCAGGTGTTGAATAAGGCTGAAGTCATTGAAAGCGCTAAAGAAAATTTAGAGCAAGCAATCTTAAAGGCTTTAGAAAATTTTCAAAGCAAAAAAGTCTTACACTCTACGGATTTGGATTTGAATTTTGAAGCGTTTAAGGATTTTGCTTTACAGCCTTATGATAAAGAAATTGAAGCGATGCGTGAAGAGTTGTTTGAGATTGATACGGCTTTATTGCATGGGGTTTGTGGGATTTCAAGCTTGGGCATGATCGGAGCGGTTTCTTCGCATGCAAGCCCACGATTGCTTTCACTCATCACCCTTAATTGCATTATCTTATTAAAAAAAGAATCCATTGTGCGCAATTTGAGCGAAGGCATGCAAGCTTTAAAAAACCAAAGCCAAAACGGCGTCTTACCCACAAACATGCTCCTTATTGGCGGGCCTAGCCGGACAGCCGATATTGAATTAAAAACCGTTTTTGGGGTGCATGGGCCTCAAAAAGTCGCTATCATTCTCTACTAAAGGATAAGGATGGAAAAATTAGAAGTAGGGCAATTAGCCCCTGATTTCAGGTTGAAAAACAGCGATGGCGTAGAGATTTCTTTAAAAGATTTGCTCCATAAAAAAGTGGTGCTGTATTTCTACCCTAAAGACAACACCCCCGGATGCACTTTAGAAGCCAAAGACTTTAGCGATCTGTTTAGTGAATTTGAAAAGAAAAACGCTGTTGTCGTAGGCGTAAGCCCTGATAACGCTCAATCGCATCAAAAATTTATCAGCCAATGCTCTTTGAATGTGATTTTGCTCTGCGATGAAGATAAAAAAACCGCCAATCTTTACAAAGCTTATGGCAAACGCATGCTTTATGGGAAGGAGCATTTGGGGATTATCCGCTCCACTTTCATTATCAACACGCAAGGCGTTTTAGAAAAATGCTTCTACAATGTCAAAGCGAAAGGCCATGCTCAAAAGGTTTTAGAGAGTTTGTAGTTTAAATATCAAGCTTTCGCCCGTTTTAATTTTAAGCTTTTTAGCTACTCTCTCACTTTTAAAAACTTGTTTTTTAAACTTCGTTTGATAATAAACTTCATAAGGGATAGGGGGTGTTTTTGAAATCATTCCCCCCACAACCCTAAGATCGCTTTACAAAAAACTATCACCCACTAGCTTTTTGATTGTGTTATTTTAAAAACGCTTTTGAGTATTTTTACAATTTTTATTTTTGTTCAGGCTGCCAAATGGTTTTTTCTGAAGGGGTGCTATCGGCTTCGTTTTGTAAGATTTGTTTTTTAGTTTCGTGGCAAGCCACAAACAATAACGCTAAAATTACAGCTAAAAGAGAAATTCTCATTCCAAGCTCCTTTGAATATTAAAATGCTTACGATAATTATAAAGAAAAAGAGTTAAAGATAGATTAATATTTGGCTCTGTTTTCATCAAATGTCGGCACTCAAAACCTTATTTAACCTTATTATCCTTTAATTTTTAAAACTTTATTTTACACAAAACTCATTCTCTTAAGGGGATAACTGGGGTATTTTGAAATAACTCCCCCCCTACAACCCCAACTAAATCCCCCTATAGAACGCATTACAAGAAACGATCGCTTGACTAAAGCCTCTTATTATCTTGATTTCAATCAAGTGCGTTGTTTTTTAAGCATGTCAGCGATTAAGAAAGCGAGTTCTAAGGCTTGAGTGGCGTTTAGTCTTGGATCGCATTGCGTGTAGTAATGGCAACTCAAACCCTCTTCGGTGATCGCTTGCGAGCCACCGATACATTCTGTAACATTCTCACCTGTCATTTCCAAATGAACCCCTGAAGCCAAACTCCCTTCAGCCCTATGGATTTCAAAAAAGCTTTTCACTTCATCTAGCACGCTATCAAAAGCCCTTGTTTTAACCCCCAAGCTGGTTTTGACCGTGTTGCCATGCATGGGATCAATGCTCCATAAAATATGGCGTTTTTCTTCCAACACCCCTTGTAAAAGTTTAGGCAAACGCTCTTTAATCATCTTAGAACCCATGCGCACGATCAGATTCAAACGCCCCTTAATGTTGCGCGGGTTTAAA
Organism: Helicobacter pylori oki112; assembly: GCF_000600085.1. NCBI lineage: Bacteria > Pseudomonadati > Campylobacterota > Epsilonproteobacteria > Campylobacterales > Helicobacteraceae > Helicobacter > Helicobacter pylori. Next base: position 191,666 of record NZ_CP006821.1, on the reverse strand, counting down.
ACATCGCACAATTCTAACACTTCGCTCACGCTCGCGTTAGGCCCGATTTTCACGCCAATAGGGTTACAAACCCCCCTTAAAAACTCCACATGCGCACCCTTTGGATCTCTTGTCCTTTCGCCAATCCACAGCATGTGCGCGGAGCAGTCATAAAACTGGTTAGTCAAACTATCCTTACGCACCAAAGGCTCTTCATAATGGAGCAGTAACGCTTCGTGGCTGGTGTAAAATTCCACTTCCCTAAGAATAGGCGTTTTTTCTATCTCCACCCCGCATGCTCGCATAAACCCTAAAGCTTGCGTGATCCGGTCAGCGATTTGCTGGTATTTTTGCCCAAAGTCGTTGTTTTTGACAAAATCCAAATTGAAACGATGCACTTGCTCCAAATTCGCTAACCCGCCTTGAGCAAAGGCTCTGATAAGGTTTAAAGTCGCTACGCTTTGATGGTAGGCTTTAAGCATTCTTTCCGGCTTTGGCTCTCTTTCTTTTTTGGAAATCCCGTTGATAATATCCCCTCTATAACTCAACACTTCTTCATTATCTAGTATTTCAATCGCATTAGAGCGAGGCTTGGCAAATTGCCCGGCAATGCGCCCCACTTTCACGATCGGTATAGAGCCAGCAAAAGTTAAGACAATCGCCATTTGCATCACCACTTTAAACATGTCTTTAATCCTGTTAGCGCTAAATTGAGAAAACGACTCCGCGCAATCGCCCCCTTGCAACAAAAACGCCTTATTGTCAATGGCTTGGGCTAAACGCTCTTGCAAGTTCCTCGCTTCGCCAGCAAACACTAAGGGAGGGTAAGAGTGCAATTCTTTTTTGACCCTTTCTAATTCTTGCTTATCTTTATAAGTGGGGTGTTGCTCTATCTTAAAAGAATGCCATGAAGTGGGCGACCAAGTTGTGTTTGACATTTCTACAATCCTTTATTAATCTTTTTTTAAGCGTTATTATAGCTTGTGCGGGTTAAATCGTGGATTTTAGAAAATAAATGCACGCTAAAAACCACCCCCCTAATCTCAAAAAACCCCAATCATAAAAAGCTTTATGCTACAATGAGAACTCTTTAACACGATAAAAGGGCGGTTTAATAGCATGGCACAAGAAAAAGCGGTCATAAGAGATCCTAAAAAACTCAACGCGTTTGATTTGCGTTGGATGGCGTCCTTATTTGGCACGGCGGTTGGGGCTGGGATTTTATTTTTGCCTATTAGAGCCGGTGGGCATGGGGTATGGGCTATTGTGGTGATGAGCGCGATCATCTTCCCTTTAACTTATCTGGGGCATAGAGCTTTAGCTTATTTCATAGGATCCAAAGATAGAGAAGACATTACCATGGTCGTTCGCTCTCATTTTGGCGCTCAATGGGGTTTTCTTATCACTTTGCTTTATTTCTTGGCGATTTATCCTATTTGTTTGGCTTATGGGGTGGGTATCACTAATGTGTTTGATCATTTCTTCACTAACCAGTTGCATTTAGCGCCTTTTCATCGGGGCTTACTAGCTGTAGCGTTAGTCTCTTTAATGATGTTGGTGATGGTTTTTAACGCTACGATTGTTACGCGCATTTGTAACGCTTTAGTGTATCCTTTATGCTTGATTTTATTGCTTTTTTCTTTGTATCTTATCCCTTATTGGCAAGGCGCTAATCTTTTTGTGGTGCCGAGTTTTAAAGAATTTGTGTTAGCGATTTGGCTAACCTTACCGGTGCTTGTGTTTTCGTTCAACCATAGCCCCATTATTTCCACCTTCACTCAAAATGTGGAAAAAGAATACGGCGCTTTCAAAGAGTATAAACTCAATCAAATTGAATTAGGAACATCGCTGATGCTTTTAGGGTTTGTGATGTTTTTTGTGTTTTCGTGCGTCATGTGCTTGAATGCTGATGATTTTGTGAAAGCAAGGGAACAAAACATCCCCATTTTAAGCTATTTCGCTAACACTTTAAACAACCCTTTAATCAATTATGCGGGGCCTGTGGTGGCTTTTTTAGCGATTTTTTCATCTTTTTTTGGGCATTATTATGGGGCTAAGGAGGGTTTAGAAGGCATTATCATTCAAAGTTTAAAATTGAAAAAAGCTTCTAAAACCTTGAGTATTAGCGTAACGATTTTTTTATGGCTGACTATCACGCTTGTGGCTTATATTAACCCTAATATCTTGGATTTTATTGAAAATTTAGGCGGTCCCATTATCGCGCTCATTCTGTTTGTGATGCCCATGATAGCTTTTTATAGCGTTTCTAGTTTGAAGCGTTTTAGAAACTTTAAAGTGGATATTTTTGTGTTTGTCTTTGGGAGCTTGACGGCTTTGAGCGTGTTTTTAGGACTATTTTAATGGCTAGTTTTTCTATTTTATCCATTTTTAAAATCGGCGTGGGGCCTAGCTCTTCACACACCATAGGGCCTATGGAAGCGGGAGCGAGATTTTGCGGGTTGTTAAAAGGCATTTTAGAGCAGGTTGAACGCGTTCAAATCACCTTGCATGGCTCATTAGCTTTAACCGGTAAAGGGCATTTGAGCGATGAGGCGGTTTTAATTGGCTTGCATGGTATTTACGCTAACGAATTGGAGGTAACAACCAAAAAAGCCTTATTGCATGAAGCGCTTGAAAACAAGGTTTTAAAACTCGCTAACCAGCATCATATCCCTTTTGATTATGCTAAAGATTTGATTTTTGACAATAAGCCTTTAGCCAGACACCAAAACGCTCTCATTCTAAAAGCTTTTAACTCTAAAAATGAGGTTTTAAAAGAAGAGACTTATTATTCTGTTGGTGGAGGGTTTGTCTATACTGAAAAAGAATTAGACAACTTGTCTGAAGAGGGCGGGAATGAAAGCATTGCCTATGATTTTTCAAGCGCTAAGGAGTTGCTAGAATTGTGCCAAAAACACCAAAAAAGCATCGCTGAAATCGTGCGTTTGAGAGAAAATGCCCTGAAAAACCACCCTGATGCAACGATGACTAAAATCTATCATGCGATGCTTGAGTGTTATCATAATGGGGCTAATTCTAAAGAAAGGTATCTGCCTGGTTCTTTGAGAGTAACACGATTAGCCCCAAGCGTTAAAACGCGCCTAGAAAAGCACCCCACAAGCGGGAAAGACCCCTTAGCCTTGATTGATTACATTTCGCTTTACGCTCGCGCCATTGCCGAAGAAAACGCTAGCGGAGGCAAGGTGGTAACCGCCCCCACTAATGGAGCGTGCGCGGTGGTGCCAAGCGTGCTTTTATACGCTAAAAACCATTTGTTTGAAAATTTATCGCAAAAGGCCATCAATGATTTTTTACTCACTAGTGCGGCGATTGGCTATCTTTACAAGAAAAACGCTTCCTTGAGCGGTGCAGAAGCGGGGTGTCAGGCTGAAATTGGCGTGGCAAGCTCTATGGCTGCGGGGGGGTTAGCCCATTTGTGCCAAGCGACCACGCAACAGGTTTTGATCGCTAGTGAAATCGCTATGGAGCACCATTTAGGATTGACATGCGATCCGGTGGGGGGCTTGGTGCAAATCCCTTGCATTGAACGCAATGTTTTAGGAGCGATTAAAGCGATCAGCGCTTCTAAACTGGCTTTAGAAGATGAATACAAGCCTAAAGTGAGCCTAGATGAAGTGATTGCTACGATGTATGCGACCGGAAAAGACATGAATGAAAAATACAAAGAGACCTCGTTAGGGGGATTGGCCAAAACCTTAAAATGCTAAGGGATAGTTCTTAACTTTAGGGGCTTTAAGTTCGTAAAAAAGGCTTTGTTTTTAACAAATACAAATAAGCCCTATCCAACTTTAATATCCTTCAAAAATTTTTAAACATAGGGTTTTAAAATTTTGTTTCATCGTTTTTAAATTCCATTTAATAATAAAACTCATTAAGTTTATTTGAACTCATAAGAGAATAGGGCATTTTGAAATCATTCCCCTACAACCCCCTTTTTTAAAATCCCCTAAGAGCGTGTTATGAGAAACTATTCACTTGCTACGCAAGCTTTTTTATTTTGATTGTGAAAAACACTCAAAGGTATTTTTTAAATTTGATTACTAATATTCCATTAAAATAAAACCAAAAATTTTTACACGCTTTCATAAAATGCGTTGAAATATCGTGAAGCACCCAATCGCCAAAGACGCTTTGGGCTTCCTAGACTGATGTTAGGGAGAGTTTGGTTCTCACTCTGTATCCCTATCGTAGAGATTTTACAGAGTTTAAGCTCCAACGCATTCTCTCTCACACATCATATCTCCAAAGGCGTAACTTTTCACACTTCCTATACTAGATACGAATGGGGATATTACTATGAATTAAGTGGCATTCATTCCAAACGCTAAAGACGATTGGGATTTCTGCTAAGGAGTTTTAAAAGGAGATTATTTTTAACTCTATCAACCATTATATTCAAAGATTTTTGCGTAACAAAACCTTAAGCTAATTGTTACCAATCGTTACCACAAAAGAAAGCCAAAAAGCTTAAAGGCTTTAAAAAAGCGGTGGCTTTTAAAAGAGATAGTCCTAACACAGGACGGAGTGATAGGGAGCTAAAAGCCTAAATATAAAGCCTAAAAAGGAGCGTTGAAACTCATTTAAAGCCCCCTACTAAAAAAGTAAGTTAGCTATTTTTCAGACTTACTAGAGTCGCTAATTTGTTTTTCAAACTCTTGTTGCAAGGCTTGTTGTTGCCTTTCTTGCTTTGAAAGGTGGCGTTTTTTCTTAGGTTTTTTCTCTTTCTTTGAAGAAGTCTCCGGCTCTTTTGAAGCTGTTTCTTTGAGCGTGTTAGCGTTAGTCGTAGGATCTAGATCCGGATTAGAAGCATCCTGTGCTTTCTTAGAAGAGCTTATAAATTCAGGGCTATCAGTATGGCTTTTAAGCTCCCCACTGCTCCTCTTTTGAAACGCTGCCTTAGTGTCTTTCTCAGCTTGATCTTCCATTTTTTTAAGAGTGACTGCATCCAGTTTTCTAGCCTTTTCTTTTTGGCTTACTCTAACCATGCTGATCAAATATTTGATATACCCATCATACATATCCCCAAACTGCTCATGCAAAGCCCCAAAATCCGAGCCTTTGTAAAGCCAGTTAAACAAAGGGAGTGAAAGCTCTGTCCCTAAGTCTTTAAGCACATGTTTATAAAACTTCTCCCTGTCATTCACCACAAAAGAAACCTTGCCGTCTTTATGCTCATAATAACAAACCTTTTGCTCCACACAGCTTTCCAAACTCCCCTTAAAGAAAGCTCCAAAAGCGGATAAGTCGCCCTTACTCATCTTGGTTTCAGAATACTGGTTAAAATTCTTCACGCGCTCTTTTTCCAAATTAACCATACTCTTTAAAACCCTCTTGCGGTCTTTTTTCACATTCCCTGTGGAGCTTTCAGAAAACATAACATTGGGATCAACTGTAGTGTTAATAGTGGCAGAATCCGTTTCTGCTCTCAACAAAAAAGTCGTAGCTACTAAAAAAAATAAAATCCGTTTCACACCAAACTCCTAATTAATATATAGCCGCAACAAAAATAGATACCGTTCTTCATAAGCTCTCTTTTGAAATTTCTTCTATTGATAAAAAACCACCTTAGAATTCAAGCCATTTTAGTCATCTTAAAATACAGACTTCAAAGGGTCTTTACTATTGGATATGATACTATAAATATCCAAAAAATACAAACACTCCAAAAACTTTAACCCTAAAAAATTAACATGCCCTTCACAGCTAAAGGATTTTAGAATCAACAAAGCCCACCCACCAAGCAGGCAACCTCTATTTTAAGTGCCTAAACGCTATGATAGAATTATAACAAAAAAAACGCCTTATATCCCCTAGCCAAAAGCTAGAAACTTACGGCGTTGATTTCACAAAAATCAAAAAAAATTAGCACACCTTAAGCGCTAATGCTTATGATGGCTTGGTTTTTTCCCTTTTTTTCTTTTTTTCATGATCATGAAAAGGGCCTTCACACGCGCAATCATGCAAATCTAGCCCCTCTTGGCGGTATTCTTTCATGGTCATTGTTTTCTTTTTGTTAGCAATCGCTTCAAGAATTTCTTTTTTACGCTTGTTGCGATCTTCTTGGCTTAAAGAAGCTAAATTTTTATCCATCGCTTTCTTAAAATCCGCTTTATAATTTTTACGCTCTTCTTCTTTCATCACTTTTAATCGTTTATTGACTTCTGCGCGAAACTCTGGAACTTCGCTAGGAGCAACTTTCCCTGCTTGCTCTAATAGTTGCTTATTATCCATGCTCTTAAAATCGCTCGCATTCAAAAAAAGCCCCAAAAAAGTCCCCGTAAATAATAAAGAAACCGCTAATTTTTTCATCAAATGCTCCCAATTCAAAAATAAAGAATAAATTCTATCATTTGATTGATTAAAGATAACTTATAGCGTTTTAATAGCAAATTGATTTTTAGATTTTATGATCAGCACTCCATTAACACAGCTAACTTATATCCCTTATTTTTAAAAATAATCAATTTATTTTTGATTTTTCAAAGATTTGTTTGTGTGCGGTTGTTAGTGAGTTCAATTGCTTGTAAGGATTGCGATTTAATTTTTGCCAAGTAGCCGTATTGATTTTTTAAAGCCTTTGACACAAGAAAATCATAAAAGGCCATAAAGAGCAAAAGCCCTTTTCTATACCCCCCCATAAATTAACCCTAAAACACCTTAAAAGCTTACAATGTAACGCCAATAAAAGGCATAGGGGCGGTGAAAGGTGAATTTATAAGTAACCCCTTCAGGAACATTATCCGCACTAGCGGTATAATAATTGTTGCGAATGGTTTGGATTTTCAAGCCGATTTCAAAACCTTGGTGTTTAGTGCCTAAGCGGATCCCACCATTCACTAAGACCTGGAAATTTGATGGGTGGAAACTCCCTCTGTATTCATCAGCTAAGTCCTTAAAATAATAGTTTGTTGGACCCCAAGAGGTACCACCAATCGCAACGCCAAGAAAAAACCCAAAATGCAAGTTCTCACGATTGAAAATAGCTGGGTTAAACAACACATCTGTGCCAGCCCCATAGCCAAACATGAAACTTTGAGAACCCTTGCGAGCGTCTCTCATGCCGTAATCATTATAAGTGTAATACTTATAATAAGAGCTTGCAAAATCAAAGAATCCGTAATAACGCATTCCAAATTGTGGAGATTTCTTAAAAAAATGCTTATACCCTACAACAAACCCAAAACCATTGATAGCGTATTGTTGGTTGCTTAAGCCTTTATACCCACGAGTCCCTAGAGCGCCATGAGTAAGGCCTCCTGTTGGGTTTGACGCTGTAGGCATGTTAGGCGTATTAGAGCCATAAGCCCCACTTTGATTACCATTACAATTCCCATGGGAACAATTTTGAGCGGTAGTGCTAAGCATACCCAACTGGTAATCAATCCCTATAAAAGCAGCATTTCTTTCACCTTTTTTGGTAGGGCTAGTCTTAATAGCTTTTTCTTGCTTAGGGGTCTCTGCTGACAATAAGCTTGTCATTGCTAGAGAGATAGCACCTACTATAACAGATTTCTTCATGTATTCCTTCCTTCTACATTTTCTCTACTTGAGTTCTTAATGCCACATTCTACTATAAAATTGCTTTCTTTTTGATTAAAAATAGCGATTGAATGAGAATAAATTGAAACAAAAATCAATTTTAGGAACTTTTTAGTAAAAAGTCCTAAATCCTCTCACCTTTTTTAGGCTAAAACTAAAACCTAACAGCCAATAGAGATTAAAGATGCTCTTTCACGCTCTCTAACACGCTCTCAAAAGCTTGCATGTCATTCATCGCCATGTCTGCTAAAACCTTGCGGTCTAACTCCACGCCAGCCACTTTTAAGGCATGCATGAAGCGCGAATAACTTGTGTTATGCATTCTGCAAGCCGCATTGATCCTTACCACCCACAAACTCCTGAACTCTCTTTTCTTTTGTTTGCGATCCCTAAAGGCGTAATACATGCTTCTTTCAAGCTGTTCTTTAGCCTTTCTAAAATGCTTTCTTCTGCCACTATAAAACCCTCTAGCGAGTTTTAAGACTTTTTTATGGCGTCTTCTGCGTACAACGCCTGTTTTAACTCTCATTTCTTTACCTTTCTTTTTAAAATATTTTTAGGTGCGTTTTTACAACGACTTTCCCTTAAATAAGGGGATTAACTCCACTTTCTAATGAGCATTCTCAAGCCCTGCAAAGCAACGACATGACAGAATGCGCGTTAGTGTGATGCACATGTTTTGGCGCGTTTAGATTGGCTTTGCGTTTGGGGCTTTTTTTAGTCAAAATATGGCTTTTAAAAGCACTGCCACGCTTAATCAAGTTTTTTTTAACTTTGAAACGCTTAGACGCGCCGCGATTAGTCTTCATTTTTGGCATGATTTTCTCCTTTCATAAGGTTAATACGATTAAAAGGCGGGTTATTTTCTTTGGTTTTCTTTTCGTTTTTGGGGGCTTCTTTAGCCTTAGGCACAAACATCCACGAAACAAAACGCCCCTCGGTTTTTGGCTCTTTTTCAGGGTTGGCTAAATCCTCCATCATTGTTTGGACTCTCAAAAGCACATCAAGCCCAGCTTTTGAATTTTGGCTCTCCCTGCCCTTTAAAACCACCTTGAATTTGACATGCTTATTGGCTTCAATAAATTCTCTCGCATGCTTGACTTTATAGTTAATATCGTTTTGCGCGATTTGAGTGGAAAGCTTGATCTCTTTGATTTCAATTTGTTTTTGCTTTTTCTTGGCTTCCTTGATTTTCTTTTCATTTTGGTAGCGGAATTTATTATAATCCATCACCTTACACACGGGAGGTTTCGTGCTCGCTGAAATCAAAACCAAATCCAAACCTAAATTTTGAGCGATATTGAGCGCTTCTTTGGAAGAAATAATCCCATACACTTCGCCATTATCGCCCACGCAACGCACTTCTTTAAAATTAATGTCTCCGTTTAACAACACTTCGCTTCTACTCAAAAACTAACCTCTTGCATCTTAGATTCAACCATGTTTAAAAACTCCTTTAAGGGCATTTTATACTGAGCTTGTTTTTCTCTGTCTCTAATGGATAAAATTTCGCTCTCCACCTCTTCATTCCCTAACACTAAAATCATAGGGATTTTTTGCTTTTCGGCTAATCGCACCTTTTTATTCAAGCTGTCGTTTTTATCCAGCACTTCTACAAAAATATCGCGCTTTTTTAATTCCTCTTTTAATTTCAAAGCAAAAACATGATGCTCTTCATTAATAGGAATGAGAGCGATTTGAGTGGGCGCAACAAAGAAAGGGAAATTCCCCCCAAAATGTTCGCTCAAAATCGCAATAAACCTTTCAAACGAGCCTAAAATCGCCCTGTGGATCATCACCGGCTGCTCAGCGTGATTGTGTTCATTAGTGAAAGCGAGTTTGAAGCGTTCAGGCAAATTCATATCCACCTGAATCGTGCCGCACTGCCATTTACGCTTTAAAGCGTCAGTGATTTTAATGTCAATCTTAGGCCCATAGAAAGCCCCTCCTCCTTCATCAATCTTATAATCAATGCGGTGCTCTTTTAGGGCTTCTTTTAAAGCGCTAGTGGCCTTTTCCCAAACTTTATCATCGCCTATGGATTTAGCCGGCCTTGTGGATAATTCCATTTCATAGCTAAAACCAAACGCTTGCATGATTTTGTGCGTAAAATCTAAAATCGCGCTCACTTCGCTTTGGATCTGTTCAAAAGAGCAAAAAATATGTGCATCATCTTGGGTAAATTCCCTAACCCTTAAAAGCCCATGCAACACACCGCTTTTTTCATGCCGATGCACCACGCCGTATTCATAAAACCTTAAGGGCAAATCTCTGTAGCTGTGCAAAGCGCTTTGATAGACTTTAATATGCCCCACGCAGTTCATAGGCTTTATGCCGTATTCTTGCTCATCAATCGTGGTGAAATACATGTTTTCTTTATAGTTGTCATAATGCCCGCTGATTTTCCACACATCGCTCTTTAAAATCTCAGGGCCTTTAACCGGCTCATAGCCTCTTAAAAGTAACGCTTGACTCAATAAATCTTCAATGCGCTTTCTGAGTCTTGCCCCTTTAGGCAGCCATAAAGGTAAGCCTGCCCCTATCTCATCATCAAAACTAAAAAGCCCTAGCTCCACGCCTAGCTTTCTGTGATCTCGTTTTTTCGCTTCTTCTATTTGGAAAAGATAGTCTTTTAAACTCTCTTTGGTGGCAAAAGCGATGCCATAGATTCTAATGAGCATTTCATTGTTTTCATCGCCACCCAAATAAGCCCCAGCCAGTTTAGTGAGCTTGAAATGGTTTAAAAAACGAGTGTTTGGGAGGTGCGGCCCCTTACACAAATCTTCAAACTCGCCTTGTTGGTACACGCCAAAGGCATCGCCACTGATTTTACTCATCACCGCATGCTTTAATTCATCGCCCTTAAAACGCTCCAAAGCTTGCTCTCTGGTTAAAACCTCTTTAGTGATAGCGAGCTTTGATTTCGCAAATTCTTTCATTTTCGCTTCAATTTTAGGCAAATCCTCTTCGCTGATTTTTGAAGCGGTCTTGAAATCGTAATAAAACCCCTCTTCTACCACAGGGCCTACAAAAAATTTCGCGTCCGGATAAAGGGCTTTCAAGCTTTGCGCAAGCAGATGCGCGCATGAATGCCTGATCACTTCTAAAGCCAAAGGCGAATCATCAAAATATATCGGCTCTGTCCCTTTTAACGCTTTAATCCCATCGCTCAGCCCTAAGACTTTCGCACTCTCTAAATCTATTATTTGCTCGTCTTTATAAACAGCAATCAGTTCCGCACTCATTCTTTAAAACTTATGTTTCCTTTCTTCAAACCTTAAAATTTAGCAATCTTTTGAGCCAAACCCGCATTGCACTTGCGAATCCACTTTCTCAGCTTTAGGGTCGCTCATAGGCTTTAAACACGCTTGTAAAAACACCATACAAAGCAAATTCAATAACAACCGCCTATACAAAACCACCCTTTCTGTTCAAAAATACCTAACTAACCGCCTACTATACAATAAAATTATAAACCAAATACACCCCTTATTAAAAAGCTTAGTAATACAAACTAGCTAAAACTAAAGCTCTATCATGCTATCATTATTATATTTTTGTTTTAAGAGACTTAATGATCATTTTTAAGGGAGTTTTGTGCGATATATCAAGTTTTTCAAAGAGTTGAACAATAAGAATGTGAATCTGGTTGGGGGCAAGAACGCTAGCATTGGCGAGATGTTTCAAGAATTAGTGCCAATTGGTATTAAAGTGCCTGATGGCTTTGCGATCACCAGCGAAGCGTATTGGTATCTTTTAGAGCAAGGGGGGGCTAAGCAAAAAATCATAGAGCTTTTAGAAAATGTTGATGCCACGGAAATTGATGTGTTAAAAATCCGCTCCAAACAAATCAGAGAGCTTATTTTTGGCACGCCTTTTCCTAGCGATTTGAGGGATGAGATTTTTCAAGCTTATGAGATTTTAAGCCAGCAATACAACATGAAAGAAGCCGATGTGGCTGTAAGGAGTTCCGCTACTGCAGAAGACTTGCCGGACGCTTCTTTTGCCGGGCAACAAGACACTTATTTAAACATTAAGGGTAAAACAGAATTGATCCACTATATCAAATCCTGTTTAGCGTCGCTTTTTACCGATAGAGCGATTAGCTATAGGGCGAGTCGTGGGTTTGATCATTTAAAAGTCGCGCTCAGCGTGGGGGTGCAAAAAATGGTGCGAGCGGATAAAGGCAGCGCGGGCGTGATGTTTTCTATTGACACTGAAACCGGTTTTAAAGACGCGGTGTTTATCACTTCAGCGTGGGGGTTGGGCGAAAATGTGGTGGGAGGCACGATAAACCCTGATGAATTTTATGTGTTTAAGCCCACTTTAGAGCAAAACAAACGCCCCATTATCAAACGCCAACTCGGCAATAAAACGCAAAAAATGGTCTATGCCCCAAGGGGTAGCGAACACCCCACCAGAAACATTAAAACCACCAAAAAAGAATGGCAATCCTTTTCATTGAGCGATGAAGACGTGCTGATTTTAGCCAAATACGCTATTGAAATTGAAAAACATTACTCTAAAGAAGCCAAACAATACCGCCCCATGGATATAGAATGGGCTAAAGATGGCGAGAGTGGGGAAATCTTTATCGTTCAAGCGCGCCCAGAAACCGTTCAAAGCCAAAAAACCAAAGAAGAAAATCAAGTCTTTGAAAAATTCAAATTCAAAAACCCTAACGAAAAAAAAGAGATTATCTTACAAGGCAGAGCGATTGGGAGTAAAATTGGCTCAGGGAAAGTGCGCATCATCAATGATTTGGAGCACATGAATTCTTTTAAAGAGGGCGAAATTTTAGTTACGGATAACACCGACCCAGACTGGGAGCCTTGCATGAAAAAAGCGAGCGCGGTTATCACTAATCGTGGAGGGCGCACTTGCCATGCGGCGATTGTGGCGAGAGAAATTGGCGTGCCAGCCATTGTTGGGGTGAGCGGGGCGACTGATAGCCTTTATACCGGCATGGAAATCACGGTTTCTTGCGCTGAGGGTGAAGAGGGCTATGTGTATGCGGGCATTTATGAGCATGAAATTGAAAGGGTGGAGCTTTCTAACATGCAAGAAACTCAAACAAAAATTTACATCAATATTGGAAACCCTGAAAAAGCCTTTGGCTTTTCTCAGCTCCCTAATCACGGCGTAGGGCTAGCCAGAATGGAAATGATTATTTTGAATCAAATCAAAGCCCATCCTTTAGCCTTAGTGGATTTGCACCACAAAAAAAGCGTGAAAGAAAAAAATGAAATTGAAAACCTTATGGCAGGCTATGCTAACCCTAAAGATTTTTTTGTGAAAAAAATCGCTGAAGGCATTGGCATGATCAGCGCAGCGTTTTACCCTAAACCTGTGATTGTGAGAACGAGCGATTTCAAATCCAATGAATACATGCGCATGCTTGGCGGCTCTAGCTATGAGCCTAATGAAGAAAACCCCATGCTTGGTTATAGAGGGGCTAGTCGGTATTATTCAGAAAGCTATAATGAAGCGTTTTCGTGGGAGTGTGAAGCCTTAGCGTTAGTGAGGGAAGAAATGGGCTTGACCAACATGAAAGTGATGATCCCTTTTTTGCGAACCATTGAAGAGGGTAAAAAAGTCCTAGAAATCTTAAGAAAAAACAATTTAGAATCCGGTAAAAACGGGCTTGAAATTTATATCATGTGCGAATTACCGGTGAATGTCATTCTGGCTGATGATTTCTTAAGCTTGTTTGATGGCTTTTCTATTGGCTCTAATGATTTAACCCAGCTCACTTTAGGCGTGGATAGAGACAGCGAATTAGTCAGCCATGTCTTTGATGAAAGGAATGAAGCGATGCTAAGAATGTTTAAAAAAGCGATTGAAGCTTGTAAAAGACACAACAAATATTGCGGGATTTGCGGGCAAGCTCCGAGCGATTACCCTGAAGTGACAGAGTTTTTAGTCAAAGAGGGCATCACTTCCATTTCTTTAAACCCTGATAGCGTGATCCCCACTTGGAACGCTGTAGCCAAGTTAGAAAAAGAATTGAAAGACCATGGCTTAACTGCGCATTGATAATAAAGGGGTTGATCTAACTTGAGTGGATTTTTCGTATTGGTTTCCATATAGTTTTGATGGGTAAGATTGTTTTTAAAAAAAAAAGGTTGGTAATGGAATCAGTGAAAACAGGAAGAACAAATAAGGTTGGCAAGAACACAGAGGTGGCTAACACAAAGACAAATAAAGAGACTCATTTTAAACAAGCGAGTGTCATTACAAATACGCTCCGATCAATTGGTGGGTTTTTTACAAAAATTGTAAAGAAAGTTAGAGAGCTTTTCAAAAAACACCCCAAGAAAAGCAATGCGGCATTAGTAGTATTAACCCATGCTGCATGCAAGAGGGCAAAAGAATTAGACGATAAAGTCCAAGATAAATCCAAACAAGCTGAAAAAGAAAATCAAATCAATTGGTGGAAATATTCAGGATTAACAATAGCGACAAGTTTATTGTTAGCCGCTTGTAATGTTGGTGATATTGATAAACAAATAGAACTAGAACAAGAAAAAAAGGAAGTTGAAAACGCTAGGGATAGAGCGAACAAGAGTGGGATAGAACTAGAACAAGAAAAGCAAAAGACAGAACAAGAAAGGCAAAAGACAAATAAGAGTGAGATAGAACTCGCTAATAGTCAAATAAAAACAGAACAAGAAAAACAGAAAACAAATAAGAGTGGGATAGAGTTAGAACAGCAAAGACAGAAAGCAGAACAAGAAAAACAAAAGACAATTAATACACAAAGAGATTTGATTAAAGAACAGAAAGATTTCATTAAAGAAACAGAACAAAATTGCCAAGAAAAACATGGCCAATTGTTTATTAAAAAAACAAGAATTAAGACCGGTATTACTACTGGCATTGCTATAGAAATAGAGGCTGAATGTAAAACCCCTAAACCTGCAAAAACAAACCAAACCCCTATCCAGCCAAAACACCTTCCAAACTCTAAACAACCCCGCTCTCAAAGAGGATCAAAAGCGCAAGAGCTTATAGCTTATTTGCAAAAAGAGCTAGAATCTCTGCCCTATTCGCAAAAAGCTATCGCTAAACAAGTGAATTTTTACAGGCCAAGTTCTATCGCTTATTTAGAACTAGACCCTAGAGATTTTAATGTTACAGAAGAATGGCAAAAAGAAAATCTAAAAATACGCTCTAAAGCTCAAGCTAAAATGCTTGAAATGAGAAACCCACAAGCCCACCTTTCAACCTCTCAAAGCTTTTCAATCATTCAAAACATCGTTGCTGATATTAGTAAAGAAATAGAAACAACGGCTAATACTGAAAAGAAAGCAGAAAAAGCGGGTTATGGTTATAGTAAAAGGATGTAGGCATAAGAAAATAAGAACACTATAAAATCGTTCTTATCTTCTAGAAGACATCAGTCAGTTTCTTGCCATAGAAAAATCGCTTATTAGTTTGCTCCCTTTAAAAGGGTGTGAGTTTGGGTATCAAGGAAAACTTGTATCAAGTTTTATTGGAATGGATTAGAAAAATCTGATTGGATTGCCCCTTACAATTTTTCAAACCAATCGTTTAATAGCGATTAAATATGACTATATATACTACAAGAATAAGATTTTGATGGGTAAGATTGTTTTTTGAAAGGATTTAAATGCCTGTTATAAGAGTTTTAGTAATGCTTGCAACAATGATGATGAAATTAGTAAAAACGGCAAAAGAAAAGAAAGTTTTTAAGAATGTGGGAGTGTCTATAATGGGGATTACTTTTTGGGAAGCGATAAAAGACTCAATAAAAAAACAAATTAAAAAAAGCGATTGGATATGTGGGAATGTTAAGACTGCAGATGATTATTTAAAAACGCACCCTAACTCATGGCTTAATTCAACAATAGGTGTAGTAACGATAACAACCATGCTCATGAATGTGTGTTTTGCTGATGACCAATCCAAAAAAGAAGTGGCTGAAACTCAAAAGGAAGCTGAAAACGCTAGGGATAGAGCGAACAAGAGTGGGATAGAACTAGGACAAGAAAAACAAAAGACAAGCAATATAGAGACTAATAACCAAATAAAAGTAGAACAAGAAAAACAAAGGACAAGCAATATAGAGACTAACAATCAAATAAAAGTAGAACAAGAACAACAAAAGACAAGCAATATACAGAAAGATTTGGTTAAAGAACAGAAAGATTTGGTTAAAGAACAGAAAGATTTGGTTAAAGAACAGAAAGATTTGGTTAAAGAACAGAAAGATTTGGTTAAAGAACAGAAAGATTTGGTTAAAGAACAGAAAGATTTGGTTAAAGAACAGAAAGATTTGGTTAAAAAAGCAGAACAAAATTGCCAAGAAAATCATAGTCAATTCTTTATTAAAAAAGTAGGAATTAAGGATAGTATTGCTATAGAAATAGAGGCTGAATGCAAAACCCCTAAACCTGCAAAAACAAACCAAACCCCTATCCAGCCAAAACACCTTCCAAACTCTAAACAACCCCGCTCTCAAAGAGGATCAAAAGCGCAAGAGCTTATAGCTTATTTGCAAAAAGAGCTAGAATCTCTGCCCTATTCGCAAAAAGCTATCGCTAAACAAGTGAATTTTTACAGGCCAAGTTCTATCGCTTATTTAGAACTAGACCCTAGAGATTTTAATGTTACAGAAGAATGGCAAAAAGAAAATCTAAAAATACGCTCTAAAGCTCAAGCTAAAATGCTTGAAATGAGAAACCCACAAGCCCACCTTTCAACCTCTCAAAGCTTTTCAATCATTCAAAACATCGTTGCTGATATTAGTAAAGAAATAGAAACAACGGCTAATACTGAAAAGAAAGCAGAAAAAGCGGGTTATGGTTATAGTAAAAGGATGTAGCGATTAAAACATTACACCAAGTTTTTAATTATCTGTCGGCTTTTGATTTTTTATGGTGGCGTTATTTGGTAATAAAAGAGAACTTTTTTAAAAGCTTAAGCTCCCTTAAAGTAAGGTAAAACTATGTGTTACCAATGGAGGTTAAAACGCGCAATAAAACTCCAAAGAGCCGACTTTTTTAATCGTAATTTGCTTGTGGTTTAATAAAGTTTCTAAATGCTTAAAGGTGTTAGGATCTAGTATTAGGGGGGCTTCTTCTGCGCTTAAAGGGCGCCTGGAAATTAAAGCGAGCAATTCATCTATACCGCAAGAAATCAATTTTTTGGCTTGATCAGCTTGAGCAGTGGATCGTTTAGGCAAACTCACGCAAAGCCCTTCAAAAAATAAAGAGCATTTTAATAATTCATCTTCGCTCAATTTAGGGGCTTTAAAGCTTGAGGGCCTGTCTATGGTGCTTAAATCCACTCTAGCGACATTGATTTTTTTTAAAAATGCAGCGATGAGTTTTAAGTTGTTCGCGCTATCATTCACGCCTTTAATCAACAGCACTTCAGCCACCAGTTGCCCTTGATAAATTTGAGAAAAGCACAAAATCCCCTCTAAAATCTTGTTAATGTCTTTAGAATAGGGCTTATCCACTCTTTCAAAGGCTTTCAAATCAATAGCGTCTAAAGAAAATTTAACGATGTCAAATTCCTTTAAGGCTTGCTGGACCTTTGGCTCATAAAATAGTGAACCGTTGCTTAAGATCAAAGTTTTAACGCCCTTTAAAAAAGGCTTGACGCTTTGGATAAGCTCTAATAAATGAGGGTATAGAGTGGGTTCGCCATTAGCGGTAATGGTTAAAACATCAATGGGGGTGGTGAGGTTGTTTAGGGCGTTTTGAATGGCGCTAATCAAGATTTCTACTTTTATCACTTCTTCCATGCACTCAATTGGCTTGGCTTTGCCCAACTCGCAATAAATGCAATTGTAATTGCATTGTTTTTTAGAGGGCGATAGATCCACGCCCAAAGACTTCCCAAAACGCCTGGATAAAACAGGCCCAAAAACGACAGGCGGATTTTCTTTAGCCATTATCTTCCTCTAAAAACACGCGCTCTTTGCATTTAATGCATTCATGCGCCTTTTTTTTGCGATAGATTCTTTCGCTCATCAAATAATGGCATTTTTCACAACGCTTGTTGATGGGCTTATGGTTGGATAAAAAATGGCATTTAGGGTAATTGTTACAGCCATAAAACGAGCCTTTCTTACTCCTTTTTAAGGCAATATCCCCTCCGCATTCTGGGCATTTCACGCCTTCTATTATTTCTTTTGCGTTAGGGGTGTTTTTTAACGATTTGGTGTTTTTGCATTCAGGGTAGTTGTTGCAAGCCAAAAACGCCCCGTTTCTGCTGAATTTTTGCACCATTTCCCCTCCGCATTTTTCGCACAATTCTTGCTTGGCTTCATTATTAGCGTTCTCAGTTTGTTTGATATATTTGCATTTAGGGTAATTGTTGCAAGCGATAAACTCCCCATAACGGCTATTCTTTTTGACTAATTCTCCTCCGCATTTAGGGCATGATTGGCCGGTTTTTTCATGCACTTTTTGAGAGATGATATTCTTTTTCCCGGCTTCAATTTTATCCATAAAAGGGTAGTAAAAGTCCTTTAAGACTTGCTGGTAGTCGGCTTTATTTTGAGCGATATTGTCCAGTTCCTCTTCTAAAGAAGCGCTGAATTTGGAATCCACAATCTCTTCAAAATGCTTTTCTAAAATTTCTATCACTTTAAAAGCGCTCTCTAAAGCACTGATTTGCTTTTTTTCTACCTTGATGTAGTCTCTGTTTTGTAAAAGAGAAATCGTTGGGGCGTAGGTGCTAGGCCTGCCTATGCCTAAACTTTCTAAAACTTTAATCAAACTCGCTTCTGAATAGCGCGTTGGAGGCTCTGTAACATGGGCGTTGCTCTCTAGTTTTTCTAATTTAATGGGGTCATTTTCTTTCAAATTGGGGAGCAATTTGTCCTTATCGTCATTGCCTAAAATTTTATAATAGCCATCAAAAAGGAGTTTTCTGCCACTCGCTTTAAACTCGCCTTTTTCGCAAGCCACAACCACGCTTTGGCTTTCAAAAAGAGCGTCTTGCATTTGAGAAGCTAAAAAGCGTTTGTAAATTAAAGTATAGAGCCTTAATTCTTCAGGCTTAAGGTAGTCTTTTAAAGCGTTTGGCTCTAAAATAATAGAAGTGGGCCTGATCGCTTCATGGGCTTCTTGGGCGTTTTTATTCTTGCTGGAATAGACTTTGGCTTTAGGGGGTAAGTAGTCTTTGCCATAGTCTTTTAAAATCTTATCCCTCGCTTCTTCTAAAGCCTCTTTAGCGATATTCAAGCTATCGGTCCTCATGTAAGTGATCACCCCCATAACGCCTTGCGGGGTGGCTACGCCTTCATACAATTTTTGAGCGATACTCATGGTTTTTGTAGGCGAAAAGCCTAAAAGACTGGAAGCGCTTTGCTGTAAAGTGGAAGTCATGAAAGGGGGCGGTGTGGGGGATTTTTTAGACTTTTTAACGATACTAGAAATAATATAGCTTTCTTTTTCTAATTCGTTTTTAATCTCTTGAGCTTTTTTTTCATCAATGAGTTCTTGGGCTTTGAGTTTGTTGCCCTTATAGCTGATGAGTTGCGCTTCTAAATGCGGCTCAAAATAAGCGTCTAGCGTGAAGTAGGTTAAAGGCTTAAAGGCTTTGATTCCCCTTTCTCTATCAATCACAAGCTTTAAAGCCGCGCTTTGCACCCGCCCAGCGCTCAAACCTTTAGTGATTTTAGATGAAATCAACGAGCTGAGCTTAAAACCCACGATCCGATCTAAAAAACGCCTGGCTTGTTGGGCATTGACCTTAGACATGTCAATTTTTCGTGGGGTTTTTAGAGCGTTTAAAATCGCATTTTGCGTGATCTCATGAAAAACAATCCTAGGATAGCTCTCCAATTTCCCTCCAATCAAACATGCCACATGATAACCTATCGCTTCCCCCTCTCTGTCTTCATCGGTAGCAATATAAGTAATAGATGCTTTTTTAGAAAGCTCTATGATTTGTTTGACAAGTTCTTTATGATCTTTATCCACGACATAATTAGGAGTGAAGCCTGTTTCATCAATCTTAATGCCTAAAGCGAATTTGGATAAATCCCTAACATGCCCTTTAGAGGCGATGACTTCGTAATTTTTATCCAAAAAATTTTTAATGGTTTTGGCTTTTGCTGGGGATTCTACAATAATAAGGTGCTTCATTGAACGCCTTTAATAAAATGTTTATACCTATTAATGAATGATTGTAGCATAGAATTTTGACTAAACGCCCTATTAAACCATAAAAACGATAGCGGCGCTAAAAATCAAAGAGTTGGAACACCCTTTGCTTGACTAATAGCAAATATCTATGCAAAGGATGCAAACATGAGTTTTAGGATAAATACCAATATCGCCGCTTTAACTTCTCATGCGGTAGGGGTTCAAAACAACAGAGACCTTTCAAGCTCGCTTGAAAAGTTAAGCTCAGGACTTAGGATCAATAAAGCCGCTGACGATTCTAGTGGGATGGCGATCGCTGATAGCTTAAGGAGTCAAAGCGCGAATTTGGGTCAAGCGATCCGCAACGCTAATGACGCTATTGGTATGGTTCAAACCGCTGATAAAGCGATGGATGAACAAATCAAAATCTTAGACACCATTAAAACCAAAGCCGTTCAAGCCGCTCAAGATGGGCAAACTTTAGAAAGCCGAAGAGCGCTCCAAAGCGATATTCAAAGGTTGTTAGAAGAACTAGACAATATCGCTAACACCACAAGCTTTAACGGCCAACAAATGCTTTCAGGAAGTTTTTCTAACAAAGAATTTCAAATTGGCGCGTATTCTAACACCACGGTTAAGGCGTCTATTGGCTCAACGAGCTCAGATAAGATTGGGCATGTGCGCATGGAAACTTCTTCTTTTAGCGGTGCAGGCATGCTCGCTAGTGCAGCGGCACAAAACTTGACTGAAGTGGGATTGAATTTCAAACAAGTCAATGGCGTGAATGATTATAAGATTGAAACCGTGCGTATTTCTACAAGCGCTGGCACTGGGATTGGGGCGTTAAGCGAAATCATCAATCGTTTTTCTAACACTTTAGGCGTTAGGGCTTCTTATAATGTCATGGCCACCGGCGGCACTCCCGTGCAATCAGGAACCGTGAGAGAGCTCACCATTAATGGCGTAGAAATTGGGACCGTGAATGATGTGCATAAAAACGACGCTGACGGGAGGTTGACTAACGCCATTAACTCCGTCAAAGATCGCACCGGCGTGGAAGCGAGCTTGGATATTCAAGGGCGCATTAATTTGCACTCCATTGATGGGCGCGCGATTTCTGTGCATGCAGCGAGCGCGAGCGGCCAGGTTTTTGGGGGAGGGAATTTTGCAGGGATTTCTGGGACACAACATGCGGTTATTGGGCGCTTAACCTTGACCAGAACTGACGCTAGAGACATCATTGTGAGCGGTGTGAATTTTAGCCATGTGGGCTTTCATTCCGCTCAAGGGGTGGCAGAATACACCGTGAATTTGAGAGCGGTTAGGGGCATTTTTGATGCGAATGTGGCTTCAGCAGCTGGAGCGAACGCTAATGGCGCGCAAGCGGAGACCAATTCTCAAGGTATAGGGGCTGGGGTAACAAGCCTTAAAGGGGCGATGATTGTGATGGATATGGCAGATTCTGCGCGCACGCAATTAGACAAGATCCGATCTGATATGGGTTCGGTGCAAATGGAATTGGTTACCACCATTAATAATATTTCTGTAACCCAAGTGAATGTTAAAGCGGCTGAATCTCAAATCAGAGATGTGGATTTTGCTGAAGAGAGCGCGAACTTTTCTAAATACAATATTTTGGCGCAAAGCGGGAGTTTTGCTATGGCGCAAGCGAATGCGGTGCAACAGAATGTCTTAAGGCTTTTACAATAACAGCCCTTGATTCAAAGGGGCGTTAGCCTTTTTTATAAGCTATTTTTATAAGTTAAAATAATGGATATTTATCAAAAAAACTTACAAGCTCTTTTCAAAAAAGACCCTCTTTTGTTCGCACAACTCAAAGCCATTAAAGAAAACAAAAAATACGAAGTGTTTTTAGGGAATGATAGCGCGAATTTCAATCTCTTAGATAAAGAAACAAACACGCCCTTATTTGAAAAAAGCCCGCTAGATTCAAGCTTAGAGCTATATAAAAATAGCGAAATTTACATGCTTTATCCTTATTTGTATTATTTTGGCTTGGGTAATGGGGTGTTTTACCGCTTGCTTTTAGGCAATGGCAATTTAAAACGCTTGGTGGTCATTGAGCCTGAAATAGAAATTATTTTCATTGTGCTGAATCTTTTGGATTTTTCCACTGAGATTTTAGAAAATCGTTTGATTTTATTGCATGCAAGTTTTTGCAATTACAACATGATCGCTTCATTATTTGATATGGATAAAAAGTCTCGTTTATACGCAAGAATGTATGATTTAAAACTTTTTAACGCTTATTATGAACGATATTCTAGTCAAATGATAGAAATCAACCAGCATTTCACGCGCGCTTTAGAGCATGGCGCTATTAGCGTAGGCAATGATGCTAAAGACGCACTCATAGGCATCAAACAGCATGCCGCTAATTTGCCTGAAGTCATCAAAAGTCCTAGTTTAGTGGATTTTGTGAGCGCTTTAAAAAACAGAGACACCGCTATCATTGTTTCAACCGGGCCTAGTTTAAATAGGCAACTCCCCCTTTTAAAAGAAATCGCTCCTTATGCGACGCTTTTTTGCATAGACGCTTCTTTCCCTATTTTGGCTAAAGCCGGTATCAAGCCTGATATTGTGCTGTCTTTAGAAAGGGTGGATTTAACGGCGAAATTCTATGAAGAAACCCCCTTAGATTTTCAAGAAGGCGTTATTTTTGCTCTGACTTCCATTGTGCATAAACGATTGATTCAAGCGATTAAAAAGGGGGTTAAGCAATTCAGTTTCCGCCCCTTTGGTTACACCAACCTTTTTGATTTGCACCAGTATGGTTATGTGGGCATAGGCATGAGCGCAGCGAACATGGCGTATGAATTAGTGGTGCATTCTCGTTTCAAAAGGTGCGTGTTTATTGGGCAAGATTTGAGCTTTTCACAAAGCGGTAACAGCCATGCCAGTGGGGCGATTTATGGCGATAGGGAGATCAAACCTAAAAAAGATAAAGACAAGATTTTTATAGAAAAATACGGGGGTAATGGGGAAGTAGAGACCACTTTAGTGTGGAAGCTTTTCTTAGAATTTTTTGAAAAAGATATTTTTAACACGCCCTATAAACTAGAAGTCATTAACGCTACTGAAGGGGGGGCTAGGATTAAAGGGACTAAAGAAATGCCTTTTAAAGAAGTGTGCGAAAAAATAGACAAATCCAAGCCAAAGCCTCCTATCAACCTTATTTATCCCACTCAATCAGAACAGACTAAAAATTTAAAGATCGCCAAACAAAAATGCGAAGAGATCATCAAATACGCCAATGAGAAAAAAACGCAAGTTGAAGAAGCGTTTTTAAAGGTGGCAGAGTTTTTAGAAGAAGTGGAAAAGCTTCATGAAAAAAACAAATTAGAAGAGTTGGATTTTAAGGAATTAGAAAATTTGAGCACTGAAATTGATAACGTTAAAGAGCTTTTTGATGACAAGCGATTCAATTCGTATTTTATGGATGCGATACAATCTTACATTTTCCACCAGGAATTGCACATCGCTGAAATCGTGTGCAAGAAAACGAGTAATGAAGACGAATTAAGGGCTAAGCAATTAGAATACATTTACGCGCACAAATACTGGCTTTTTAGTTTAGCGGGCGGGATGGATTGCGTGATAGAAGCGATCAAAATGGCTTTGAAGGAATGGTAAAACACCCCTTTTTAAGCGTATGTGTCTAGGCTGGAATAAATTTCAGGGGTATTTCCGCCATCAATAAGGCTTTTTTCAACTTGGGATTTATCTTTAATCTCGCCGTCGTTATTGATAGCGTTTAAAGTTTGTAATCGGTCAAAATCAGGGGCGTTTTGCGTATTATCTTGGCTGAAACCATCTTGAATGCTGCTTTGTTGTAAATCCTGCTCTACTTGATTCCTGTCCTTTATGGTTGCGTCATTATTGATATTGTTCAAGGTTTGGAGCTGCGTGAAATTAGGGGTGTAATGGGTGTTGATGGTCATGTTTTATCCTTTTTAGCTTTTTACACGCTCAATCGTGGATCATCATTATAGCAATAATCCATTAAATCGCCCAATCGTAAAACCTTGCATGAGTTTTCAATCAAATCAAAAACTTCCATGAGTTTAGAAAGCTCTCTGTGGTAGGCAAAAATCCCACACCCCTTAATGAAAACAAAATATTTTTTGCTCTCTTGTAATTGGCGTAAAATTTCTGTATCCGCTCTTTCTTGCCAGCTGTCATAGTCTTTGGGGTTAAAAATGGAAATTTCTTCGCCCAAAGAACGATACCCCAAATAATCTCTAGGGAGCAATCGGTTGTGGCGCAAGGAATACGCCAAACTATAAGGAGGGCGCGCGTAAGCGATGAATTTAGCGTCCAAAAACTCCCGATACACGCTCGCATGAATGGGCGAATCCAGGCTCGCTTCTTTCCAGCGGTAATCTATCTTGTCATGCAAAACCAGTAAGGTGTTTTCATTCAATTGATCAAAAACAGCGTTTCTTTTATTGATCACAAATTGATTTGCGCCAATGCGCGCCGAAATGGAGCCTTGATAAAGCCCAAAAAAACCCTTTCTAAACATGGATAACGAAATGCTTTGGAGCGAATGAATCAGTCCGCTGTCAATGCCTCTTGTGTGTGTGTTCATGTTTATCATGATAACAAGTTTTTTTAATAATAAGGTATTAGTTGCCCAACAGATCTAAATTAAATCAACTCTATAAAAAATCCTAATTTAATGCTAGTAAATAAATTTAGTGATATAGACTAAACTTTAAAGAAAAATCGGTTAATTTTTATCACTTTTTCAAAACAAGTGATAGATTATTAACTTTTTGCGCTATAATGCAAGAGTTCTTTCATCAAGAATGGTGATTGACGAGATTTTTCAAATAATGATGTTAAGAAGAATTAAAGTAGGTTCTGATTTGAATAAAAAAGAGAGTTTGTTAGATGCGTTTGTTAAAACCTATCTGCAGATTTTAGAACCCATTAGCTCTAAACGCTTAAAAGAGTTGGCAAACTTGAAAATATCTTGCGCGACAATCAGGAATTATTTTCAAATCCTTTCTAAAGAGGGCATGCTTTATCAAGCCCATTCTAGCGGTGCTAGATTGCCCACTTTTAAGGCGTTTGAAAACTATTGGCACAAGTCGTTGCGCTTTGAAGTTTTAAAGGTGAATGAAAAACGCTTAAAAAGCGCGAGTGAAAATTTTGGGCTTTTTGTGCTGTTAAAAAAACCCAGTTTGGAGCGTTTAGAAAGAGTCATTGAATGCGAAAAACGCTTTTTGATTTTGGACTTTTTGGCGTTTTCTTGCGCGCTGGGTTACAGCGTTAAAATGGAGAAGTTTTTATTAGAGCTTGTGGGCAAAAGCGTTAAAGAAGTGCGTTCAATCGCTGCTTCTGTCAATGCGTTGAGTTTGGCCAGGCAATTAGAGCGTTTGGAGTATTCCAGTGCACAAATGACACGCTTTAATCTGATGGGGTTAAAAACGCTTTTAAACAGCCCTTTATTTTTTGACATTTTAGAGGGTAAGGTTTTGGAGCGTTTCAAAAAGGGGTTGCATTTTATAGAGCCTGATTGCATGCTAGTAACACGCCCCATAGAATTTCAAAACAAACGAATGCAACTGCTTTGTGTGGGGAAACTAGAATGCGATTATGAAGGGTTTTTTCAAACGATTTCTAAGGAGGAATAATGAAAGATGAACACAACCAAGAACACGATTTAAGCCCAAAAGAGCCAGAGTTTTATCAAAAGGCTTGCACTTGCAAAGAACAACAGGGTGGAGAAAAGCAAGAAGCAAGCGAAAAAGAATGCGAGATCAAGGAAGATTTTGAGCTTAAATATAAAGAAATGCACGAAAAATACTTGAGAGTGCATGCGGATTTTGAAAACGTGAAAAAGCGCTTAGAAAGAGACAAGAGCATGGCGTTAGAGTATGCGTATGAAAAAATTGCATTGGATCTATTGCCGGTGATTGATGCGCTTCTTGGGGCTCATAAGAGTGCTGCAGAAGAAAATAAAGAGAGCGCTTTAACCAAAGGCTTGGAGCTTACGATGGAAAAGCTGCATGAAGTTTTGGCAAGGCATGGCATTGAGGGGATTGAATGCTTAGAAGAGTTTGATCCCAATTTCCACAATGCGATCATGCAAGTCAAAAGCGAAGAAAAAGAAAACGGGAAAATCGTGCAGGTTTTGCAACAGGGCTACAAGTATAAGGGTAGGGTTTTGAGGCCGGCAATGGTGAGCATTGCTAAAAACGATTAAAAACATTTATTTTAAAAGAAAGGATAACAATGGGAAAAGTTATTGGAATTGATTTAGGGACAACCAACTCCGCAATGGCGGTTTATGAAGGCAATGAAGCAAAGATTATTGCTAATAAAGAGGGTAAAAACACCACTCCTTCTATTGTAGCCTTTACGGATAAGGGCGAGATTTTAGTGGGCGAGAGCGCGAAAAGACAAGCGGTAACCAACCCAGAAAAAACCATTTATTCTATTAAAAGAATCATGGGTTTGATGTTTAATGAAGATAAGGCTAAAGAAGCCGAAAAACGCTTGCCTTATAAGATTGTGGATAGGAATGGGGCTTGCGCGATTGAGATTTCAGGTAAAGTTTATACCCCTCAAGAAATTTCAGCCAAAATTTTAATGAAACTCAAAGAAGACGCTGAAAGTTATTTAGGCGAGAGCGTTACGGAAGCAGTGATCACGGTTCCGGCTTATTTTAACGACAGCCAAAGGAAAGCGACTAAAGAAGCCGGCACGATTGCAGGGCTTAATGTTTTAAGGATCATCAATGAGCCTACCAGTGCGGCGTTAGCTTATGGCTTGGATAAAAAAGAGAGCGAAAAAATCATGGTTTATGATTTGGGTGGGGGAACTTTTGATGTTACCGTTTTAGAAACAGGCGATAATGTCGTGGAAGTTTTAGCCACAGGGGGCAATGCGTTTTTAGGGGGCGATGATTTTGACAATCGTGTGATTGATTTCTTAGCGGCTGAGTTTAAAAGCGAAACGGGCATTGAAATCAAAAACGATGTGATGGCGTTGCAACGCCTGAAAGAAGCGGCTGAAAACGCTAAAAAAGAACTAAGCTCTGCGATGGAGACTGAAATCAATTTGCCCTTTATCACCGCAGACGCTACCGGGCCTAAACACTTGGTTAAAAAACTCACTAGGGCTAAATTTGAAAGCTTGACAGAAGATCTCATGGAAGAAACGATTTCTAAAATTGAAAGCGTGATCAAAGACGCGGGGCTAACCAAAAATGAAATTTCAGAAGTGGTGATGGTGGGAGGCTCTACTCGTATCCCTAAAGTCCAAGAAAGGGTGAAAGCCTTTATCAACAAAGATTTGAATAAAAGCGTCAATCCTGATGAGGTCGTAGCGGTGGGAGCGAGCATTCAAGGGGGCGTGTTAAAAGGCGATGTGAAAGATGTGCTTTTATTAGACGTTACGCCTTTAAGCCTTGGGATTGAAACTTTAGGGGGCGTGATGACTAAAGTGATTGATAGAGGCACGACTATTCCGGCGAAAAAATCTCAAGTGTTCTCAACCGCTGAAGACAACCAGCCCGCTGTGTCCATTATGGTTTTACAAGGCGAAAGGGAATTAGCAAGGGATAATAAATCTTTGGGTAAATTTGATTTGCAAGGCATCGCTCCCGCTCCAAGAGGCGTGCCGCAAATTGAAGTAACCTTTGATATTGACGCTAACGGGATTTTAACCGTGTCAGCACAAGATAAAAATACCGGTAAAAGCCAAGAGATTAAAATTTCTGGTTCTAGCGGGTTGTCTGATAGCGAAATTGAAAAAATGGTGAAAGACGCTGAATTGCACAAAGAAGAAGACGCTAGAAAAAAAGAAGTGATTGAAGCGAGAAACCATGCCGATAGTTTGGCGCACCAAACCCAAAAGAGCCTTGATGAGCATAAAACAAATTTGAATGAAAACGACGCTAACGAGATCCAAAACGCCATTAACGCTCTTAAAGATTGCATCAAAAACGATAACGTTACTAAAGCGGAGCTTGAAGACAAAACCAAATCATTAGTGCAAGTGGCTCAAAAATTAGGCGAAGCCATGGCGAATAAAAACAACGCCGAGCAGCCCAAGAAAAAAGACGATGATGTGATTGATGCGGAAGTGGAGTGAAAAGCCTTTAAAACTTCTTTTAAGCGGGCGGTTTTAATGAAAACCCGCTTGCTTTTCTCATTTTCATCAATGGGATACCGCTTGCAAAATCTAAAAAATAGCGTTTTTTAATCCAAATATCAAAGCTTGATTGTAATCAAACGATAGCTTTTTTAAGGTTTAGCTTAAAAGCGTTGGTGGGATTTTAGGGAAATCCCTTATGAGAGAGTTCTTTTTGGTATGAGAGTTGTTTCTCAATGGCTTGTGCTAGATGACTCTAATTCAAAACACGCAGTGGGGATTTGATTAAATTCGTTAGCAAAGCGTAAAAAATCGTTGGTAATGTTTTCAAGATCGGCTTCTAAATCGTCATAGAACTCTTGGTAGTATGTGTCTCCATTAGGATCAATGATTTTGTCATACGCTAGGCATTTTTTACACTCTTTTTTCTCATCATCCTCTGTGGATCGACCTATACGAAGATAAAACTTTTCAAAATCGTTGCACCAATAGTAAGCAAACCAGAGGTAAAAACCTTTTTTTGGGGTTGGTTTTTCACCATTGACAAATCCTTCCCCTAAAATATCCTGACAGCAAAAAGCGATTGATGGATTATGGGATAAATTCCCAGATCCAAGACTGATTTTGCACGCATAACCCCATGGCGCTAAAAACTTGTTCAGCCCGTTTTGGCATGAAGCGTATTTTGGTCTCGTTGGGGTTTTGCCTGTTTGTCTCCCTTCTTGTGCTTTAGCGTCAATTGACGCTGCAAATTCTCTTAACAAGTCCTAAAAACGCTTTTCTTTGCTCTTCATTCCATTCTATCGTTTTCATGAAAATTCCTTAATCCATCTCAATAAGCCAACATTTTATCCTAAACTTATTCCATTTAATGAGTTTAGGCATAATCGCAAAATTGAATTTTATTGTTTGTTATAGGAGGAATGATGATTATCACCACAATGCAAGACGCCATAGGCCGCACCCCCATTTTTAAATTCGCTAACAAGGATTACCCCATTCCGTTAAATTCCGCCATTTACGCCAAGCTAGAACATTTAAACCCGGGAGGGAGCGTTAAAGATCGCTTAGGCCAATACCTTATAGAAGAAGGGTTTAAAACAGGCAAAATCACTTCTAAAACAACCATCATTGAGCCTACCGCAGGCAATACCGGCATCGCTCTAGCCTTAGTGGCAATCAAGCACCATCTCAAAACCATCTTTGTTGTCCCAGAAAAATTCAGCACAGAAAAACAACAAATCATGAGGGCTTTGGGGGCTTTAGTGATCAACACGCCTACTAGCGAGGGGATTTCTGGCGCCATTAAAAAAAGTAAAGAGCTAGCCGAAAGTATCCCTAATAGCTATTTGCCCTTGCAATTTGAAAACCCTGATAATCCCGCCGCTTACTACCACACCCTAGCCCCTGAGATTGTCCAAGAATTAGGCACAAATTTTACGAGCTTTGTAGCCGGGATAGGGAGTGGTGGCACTTTTGCTGGCACAGCTAGGTATTTGAAAGAACGCATTCCTAATATCCGCTTAATTGGGGTGGAGCCGGAGGGTTCTATTTTGAATGGGGGCGAGCCTGGGCCTCATGAGATTGAGGGCATTGGCGTGGAGTTCATCCCTCCTTTTTTTGAAAACTTGGATATTGATGGCTTTGAAACGATTTCAGATGAAGAGGGTTTTAGCTATACTAGGAAGTTAGCCAAGAAAAACGGCTTATTAGTGGGGAGCTCTAGCGGGGCAGCTTTTGTGGCAGCGCTGAAAGAAGTGCAACGCCTCCCCGAAGGCAGCCAGGTTTTAACCATTTTCCCGGATGTTGCCGATCGTTATCTTTCTAAAGGTATTTATTTATAAATCCATAAAAAGGAAAAATCATGCACATGCAAACCAAATTAATCCATGGGGGTATTAGTGAGGACGCCACAACAGGGGCGGTGAGCGTACCTATTTATCAAACTTCCACCTACCGCCAAGACGCCATAGGCCGCCACAAGGGCTATGAATACTCTCGCTCAGGAAACCCCACGCGCTTTGCTTTAGAAGAACTCATCGCTGATTTAGAAGGGGGGGTTAAGGGGTTTGCTTTTGCCTCTGGACTAGCTGGGATCCACGCCGTTTTTTCTCTCTTGCAATCAGGCGATCATGTGTTATTGGGCGATGATGTTTATGGGGGGACTTTCCGCTTGTTTAATAAAGTGCTTGTCAAAAACGGGCTTTCTTGCACCATTATAGACACTAGCGATATATCCCAAATCAAAAAGGCTATCAGGCAAAACACCAAAGCCCTTTATTTAGAAACCCCTAGTAATCCCTTGCTTAAAATCACGGATTTAGTGCAATGCGCTGGTGTCGCTAAAGATCATGATTTGCTCACTATCGTGGATAACACCTTTGCCACCCCCTATTATCAAAACCCGCTTCTTTTGGGAGCGGACATTGTGGTGCATAGCGGCACAAAATATTTAGGCGGGCATAGCGATGTGGTCGCTGGGCTTGTAACCACCAATAATGAAGCGCTAGCCCAAGAGATCGCTTTTTTCCAAAACGCTATCGGTGGGGTTTTAGGCCCTCAAGACAGTTGGCTGTTGCAAAGAGGGATTAAAACGCTAGGATTACGCATGGAGGCCCATCAAAAAAACGCCCTTTGCGTGGCTGAATTTTTAGAAAAACACCCTAAAGTAGAAAGGGTTTATTACCCGGGCTTGCCCACCCACCCTAATTACGAGCTAGCCAAAGCCCAAATGCGTGGCTTTAGCGGGATGCTCTCTTTCACCCTTAAAAATGACAGCGAAGCGGTTGCTTTTGTAGAAAGCCTTAAACTATTCATTTTAGGCGAGAGTTTGGGTGGGGTGGAAAGTTTGGTGGGGGTTCCAGCGTTTATGACCCATGCATGTATCCCTAAAGAACAACGAGAAGCTGCAGGGATTAGAGATGGCTTGGTGCGCTTGTCTGTGGGGATTGAGCATGAACAGGATTTGTTAGAAGATTTAGAGCAAGCGTTCGCTAAAATAAGCTAAAGTTTCATTACAATTTATGAATGAAGGAGTTAAAAACATGAAAATGAATGTAGAGAGTTTCAATTTGGATCACACTAAAGTCAAAGCCCCTTATGTGCGTGTCGCTGATCGCAAAAAGGGTGCTAATGGGGATGTGATTGTCAAATACGATGTGCGCTTCAAGCAACCCAACCAAGATCACATGGACATGCCTAGCTTACATTCTTTAGAGCATTTAGTCGCTGAGATTATCCGCAACCATGCCAGTTATGTCGTGGATTGGTCGCCTATGGGTTGCCAAACGGGATTTTATCTCACGGTGTTAAACCATGACAATTACACAGAGATTTTAGAGGTTTTAGAAAAGACGATGCAAGATGTGCTAAAGGCTAAAGAAGTGCCTGCCAGCAATGAAAAGCAATGCGGTTGGGCGGCTAACCACACTTTAGAGGGTGCACAAAATTTAGCACACGCTTTTTTAGACAAACGCGCTGAATGGTCTGAAGTGGGGGTTTGATTGGTGGGGGAATGATTTTACTCCCCTACCCCCCCTTACCCATTTTGCCCATAAGCGTTAAATGCCAATCAAAAACCATCGTATCAGCGTTAATATTATGTAGAAATTAATGTTATGAATCTCTTGGTTTAAAAGGATTTCAATGAGAAAATTGATTTTATTCATCTTTTTAACGCTAGCACTTTCAGTATCTGCAAAAGAAGTCAAAATCGTGTTTTTAGAAACTTCAGACATTCATGGGCGGCTTTTTTCGTATGATTATGCGGTTGGCGAACAAAAACCCAATAACGGCTTGACAAGGATTGCAACCTTAATCAAAAAGCAAAGGGCTGAGAATAAAAATGTGGTTTTGATTGACAGCGGGGATTTGTTGCAGGGTAATAGCGCGGAGTTGTTTAATGATGAGCCGATTCATCCGCTAATCTTAGCCGAAAATGATTTGAAATTTGATATTCGTGTGCTTGGGAATCACGAGTTTAATTTCAGCAAGGATTTTTTAGAGAAAAATATCAAGGGGTTTAATGGCGATGTTGTGAATGCAAATATCATCAAAACTGCGGACAATCAGCCGTTTGTAAAACCTTATGCGGTTAAAAAAATTGATGGCGTGAGGGTGGCAATTGTGGGGTATGTGGTGCCGCACATCCCCACTTGGGAGGCTTCTACGCCTGAACATTTTGCAGGATTAAAGTTTTTGGACGCTGAAGAAGCGTTAAAAAAGACCTTGAAAGAGCTAAAAGGGAAATATGATGTTTTGATTGGCGCTTTTCATTTGGGGCGGGAAGATGAGAAAGGTGGCGATGGAGTCCCTGATCTGGCGAAAAAATTCCCGCAATTTGACATCATTTTTGCAGGGCATGAGCATGCGGTTTATAACACTAAAATAGGAAAGGTGCATACCATTGAGCCTGGAGCGTATGGGGCTTATCTGGCAAAAGGCGTGGTGGTGTTTGACACCAAAACGAAGAAAAAAATCGTAACGACTGAAAATTTACCCACAAAAGGCGTGCCAGAAGATGAAGAATTAGCGAAAAAATACGAATATGTGGATAAAAAATCAAAAGAATACGCTAATGAAGTTGTCGGCGAAGTTACAAAAACCTTTATTGACAGGCCTGATTTTATCACAGGAGAAGAAAAAATCACCACGATGCCCACCGCCGCATTGCAAGAAACACCGGTGATAGAATTGATCAATAAAGTGCAAAAACATTATGCAAAAGCCGATGTTTCAGCGGCAGCTTTATTCAATTTTGGCGCCAATTTGAAAAAAGGGCCTTTCAAAAGAAAAGATGTCGCCTATATTTACAAGTTCGCTAACACGCTCATTGGAGTGAATATAACGGGTGAAAATCTGTTAAAATACATGGAATGGTCGTATCAATTCTACAATCAGTTGCAACCAGGAGATTTGACGATCAGTTTTAATGAAAATATTCGCGGCTATAACTTTGATATGTTTTTTGGCGTGAAATACCAAGTTGATGTTACAAAACCCGCCGGATCAAGGATTATTAATCCGACGATCAACAACAAACCCATTGACCCCAAAGCGGTCTATAAATTAGCGATCAACAATTACCGATTTGGGACATTATCCAAGACATTAAATTTGGTTACAGACGCTAATAGGTATTATAATTCTTACGATGCATTGCAAGATAACGGGCAAATACGGGATTTAATCATCAAATACATCACAGAAGAAAAAGGCGGGAAGGTAACCCCTGAACTGGAACATAACTGGGAAATCATCAACTACGATTTCAAAAACCCGTTGTTGGAAAAATTGAGAGAAAAATTAAAAGAGGGGAGCATCAAAATCCCCACTTCAAAAGACGCAAGGACTTTGAATGTCAAATCCATTAAGGAAAGTGAAGTTAAATAAAATTTTTTATTCTTATTATTTATTCTTTAAGCCTAACTTAAAAAAGGGTGTTCTATAATCTTGACTTGTTTGCTCTCTGTTTACAGCGGTTTTCAAACAATCGGGTTTTAATTTTGTTTTGCGCCCCTCATTTTTCGGGGGGGGGGGCATTTAGAAGCTGAATCCTAAAATTAGGGTTTGACTTAAAAATGATTGATAGGAGATGAATGGTGTTTTTTTCAATGTTTTCTTCGTTGGGGACTCGTATTATGTTTGTCGTGTTAGCCGCTCTTTTAGGTTTAGGGGGGCTTTTTATTGGTTTTGTAAAGGTTATGCAAAAAGATGTGTTAACGCAACTCATGGAGCATTTAGAAACTGGGCAATACAAAAAGCGTGAAAAAACGCTCGCTTACATGACAGAAATTATTGAACAGGGCATTCATGAGTATTACAAAAGTTTTGATAACGCTACTGCAAGAAAAATGGCGTTGGATTATTTTAAACGCATTAACGACGATAAGGGCATGATTTATATGGTGGTGGTGGATAAAAACGGGGTGGTGCTGTTTGATCCGGTCAATCCTAAAACCGTAGGCCAATCAGGGCTTGACGCTCAGAGCGTTGATGGGGTGTATTATGTTAGGGGGTATTTGGAAGCGGCTAAAAAAGGGGGAGGTTACACTTATTATAAAATGCCTAA
The DNA here is from genome assembly GCF_000600085.1 of Helicobacter pylori oki112. Classification (NCBI taxonomy): domain Bacteria; kingdom Pseudomonadati; phylum Campylobacterota; class Epsilonproteobacteria; order Campylobacterales; family Helicobacteraceae; genus Helicobacter; species Helicobacter pylori. The sequence continues at coordinate 157,802 of NZ_CP006821.1, read as the reverse complement.
ATACGATGGAGGCGTGCCGGAGAAAAAATTCGCCTACTCGCATTATGATGAGGTGTCTCAAATGGTGATCGCAACGACTTCTTATTACACTGACATTAACACAGAAAATAAGACGATTAAAGAAGGCGTAAATAAGGTTTTTAATGAAAACACCACGAAATTATTCCTTTGGATACTGACAGCGACAATAGCGTTAGTGGTTTTGACGCTCATATACGCTAAATTAAGGATCGTGAAACGCATTGACGAACTGGTTTTTAAAATCAACGCTTTCAGCCATGGGGATAAGGATTTGAGGGCCAAAATTGATGTGGGTGATCGCAACGATGAAATCTCGCAAGTGGGTCGTGGGGTCAATTTGTTTGTGGAAAACGCCCGCTTGATTATGGAAGAGATTAAAGGGATTTCCACCCTCAATAAAACTTCAATGGATAAATTAATCCAAATCACGCAAGAAACCCAAAAGAGCATGAAAAATTCATCAACCACCCTAAATTCCGTAAAAAATAAAGCCACTGATATAGCGGGCATGATGAATGCTTCCATAGAGCAGTCTCAAGGGTTAAGGAAGCGTTTGATTGAAACGCAAGCGTTTGTCAAAGAGAGCAAGGATGCGATTGTGGATTTATTTTCTCAAATCACAGAGAGCGTGCACACTGAAGAGGAACTCTCTAGCCAAGTGGAGCAACTCAGCCGTAACGCTGATGATGTCAAATCCATTTTGGATATTATCAATGATATTGCCGATCAAACCAATCTTTTAGCCCTAAATGCGGCTATTGAAGCTGCAAGAGCCGGCGAGCATGGCAGAGGCTTTGCGGTGGTGGCTGATGAGGTTAGGAATTTAGCCGGGCGCACTCAAAAGTCTTTAGCCGAAATCAATTCCACTATCATGGTGATTGTCCAAGAAATCAATGCCGTAAGCTCGCAAATGAACCTCAATTCGCAAAAAATGGAGCGCTTGAGCGATATGAGTAAAAGCGTGCAAGAAACTTACGAAAAAATGAGTTCTAATTTAAGCTCAGTCGTGTCAGACAGCAATCAAAGCATGGACGATTACGCCAAATCCGGACACCAAATTGAAGCTATGGTAAGCGATTTTGTAGAAGTGGAAAAAGTGGCTTCTAAGACTTTAGCCGATTCTTCAGATATTTTAAACATCGTTACGCATGTGAGCGAAACGGCCATGAATTTAGACAAACAAGTGAATTTATTTAAAACTTAATTGGGGGGAGTTTATTAAAAAAGGGTTGGCTTGTTAAAAGTTTCTGTGATCACGGCGTGTTTTAACAGCGAAAAAACCATTGAAGACACCATTCTTTCTGTGCTTAATCAAACTTATAAAAACATTGAATACATCATTATAGATGGGGCTAGCACGGATGGCACTTTAGAAATCATTCAAAAATACAGAGATAAAATCGCTTGCGCAATAAGTGAAAAAGATAAGGGCATTTATGATGCTATGAATAAAGGCATAAAGCGTTCTAGTGGGGATATTATCGCTTTATTGAATAGCGATGATTTTTACAAAGATGAGTTTGTGGTAGAAAAAGTGGTGCATGAGTTTGAAAACAAAAATTGCGATAGCGTGTATGCGGATCTGGTGTTTGTCAAACCTGATTGCTTGGAAAAAGTGGTCCGTTATTATGAAAGCGGGGAGTTTAACCCTAAAACCTTGCTTTATGGCGTGGTGCCAGCGCACCCCACGCTTTTTGTCAAAAAAGCCATTTATGAACGCTATGGGCTTTACAAAACCGATTATAAGATTTCAGCGGATTTTGAGATGATCATCCGCTTGTTTGTGGTGCAAAAAATAAGCTTTTCTTATTTGAAAGAAGTGTTAGTCATCATGCGCACCGGTGGGGTTAGCGCAAGGGGGTTTAAAAGCCTTTTATTAAGGAATAAAGAAAATTTGAGAGCGTGCCAGGAAAACGGCATTCGAGCGAATGTTTTTTCCATGCTTTTAAAATACCCCAGAAAGATCATGGGCTTATTTAAAAGGGGGATCTAAAGGGAGTTTAAAACGAAACGATTAAAGAAAGATTAGCGTTAAATCGTGGTTTGAATCTTTCTTGATGGTTATTGTAGGTGTAAAAAACATTCCTCACTAAAGGCATTTCAATCCCAAATTGCAAGGACAAATAGCCGATAAAATCCACGATAAAACCAAAGCGCAAAGGGGCTTGAAAAAAGGTTTTCTTGGTTCTAGGAATGATTGTTGTGATAGCACCGGATTTAATCGTATCCACTAATAACACCCCTTGCTCTAAAGCGATTCCTAAATAACTCCTAAAACGATAGGTTTTTCTATCCACAAAAATCCAAGAAAAATCTAACGCGCCTCCGTAATTTTGCACCATTAGGATTTGAGGCTGAGAGAGCGAAACGGAATGGAAATAGTTATAGACGCTAAAGATTCTAAAACCGACTTTAGGGTGGTTTCTTAAAAAATGCTCCAAGCCCGTAGCGGTGTTAAACCCTATGCTATTTGCCGTAAGAGTCAAGTTTTGGTTAGTGGTTGAATAAGCGGCTTGCGAATAGTTGTATCCAAAAATAAAGAAAAACTTAAGGCTTTTTTCTAAAGCCCTTTTTAAGATTTGCTGGTTTTTGTCTAGGATTTGCTGTTTTTCATTGTTTTTATCAAGGGTTAGGGGTTTAGGTTTGTCGTCTTCATTCTTGTTTTTAAAATTCTCTAAGAATTGAGACCAAGTGATTTCTTTAGCTTCTAAAAAGAGTGGATTCAACGATAAAAAGAGATAAACACTAAATAGAGTTTTCAAATACAGCCTTAAACTTTTTACGGCTATTGTGCCTAATTATCTTAAATTAACTTTAAATTACTTGCATGTTTTTACCATAACCCCCACCCACGCACAACGCTATATTTTAAAATTTAGCTTAGAGCAAATAAAACACCTTTTCTTCTTGAAAAATGCTTTTAATTTCTACAAAAAGGGTTTTTTCTGTGCGTTCTTCTAGCACGATAATAGGGTTAATACTCTCGCTCCCGCTCACTAACGCCCTTAAAGACAACTCTTCTTCATAATTTAAGGGGTTAAGGTTTAACTCTTTTAAATTATCATAGTTTTTCGCCATAAGGGTATTAAGGCCTTCTAAAGTTAAAAACAAGGTTTCATCTCTTTGGCTATAACCCACTAGCACGCTTAAACGCTGAGAAAAAACCCACCTTAAATCGTTAATCCTAACCTTAGCCTTACTTTTAGAGCGCGCTAGAATGCAGCAACTCAAGGGGTTTGAATTTTTAGAAAGCCACACGCCCCCATTCAATAAGCGGTAAGTTGCGATCGTTTTTTGGGCTAAAAAAGGCTTATTAGCACCCTTTTTAGCCGCTTCTAGTCCTCTAAAAACTTGCGTTCTTTCTTCAATACTTGCGGGTAAAATCTGGCGTTTTAAAGGCGAGCAAAGCTCAAAGGGGCTTCTGTTTTGGGATTCTTTTTGGATTTTTAAAGCGAATTGGCAACCGCAATAATTTTGCCTATAAAGCTCGTTTTCTCTCGCCAAAGCTTGCAAGTTTAAATCCAACTCGCTCTTAAAATGTTCAAAATTATCGTTTCTGAACACAACAAATTCCAAATTGTGCTTTTGCGCGATGTGTTGTCCCTTAGCGATGAGCTGGTTAGGGTCTTTTTTAGGGCTTGTGAGTAAGGTGGTGGTGAATTTTTCTTCCCCTAATTCAAAGGCTTTCAACGCGCTCGCTTCTAAGCGTAAGTCAAAGCACTCAAAACAGCGCTCGCTTTTTTCCCCTAACAATTCCTTACCCTTAGCTTTATCTAAAAATTTTTCTAATTCATAATCGCCCTCAAGCAATTCAATTTCTAGCATCTCGCAAGTGCGTTTCACGTCTTCTAAACGCAACAAGTATTCGCTATAAGGGTGGATATTGGGGTTATAAAAAAACCCTATTATTTTTTCACCCACAAAAGCCTCTTTAGCCTTTTTTAAAAAATAGAGGTTATCCACTGAGCAACAAATATGAATGAGCATTAAAACTGCTTTTTATTCACATCTTCTAAAATATCGTTAGAGACTTTGTCAATTTCTTGACTGATCTCTAAAGAATCGCTAGCGATTTTTAGATTGCCCTCAGTAACTGATCTTAAGGCTTCAATAGAAGCGTTGATTTCTTCCACTTCTTTAACCTGGTTTTTAATGCTTTCGCTCGTGTCTGAAATGCTTTGAACTAAAATATTGATATTGGCTTCAATCTCGCTGAGCGATTTTTGCGTCCTTTCAGCGAGCTTTCTCACCTCATCAGCCACCACCGCAAAGCCTCTGCCATGCTCGCCGGCCCTTGCGGCTTCAATAGCGGCGTTTAGGGCTAATAGATTCGTTTGATCAGCGATGTCTCTGATGATTTCTACAATGCTTTTAATGTCTTGCCCTTGTTCAATCATGGCTTCACTTTGAGAGCTCACGCCTTGAATGGAAGTGGTGATATTCTCTATCGTTTTAGAAGTTTCCATCAAGCTTTTGTGTTGGGAGTTTGAAGCCTTTTCTAAATTTTGCACGCATTCTTTTAAATTCGCGCTATCGTTCGCTAAATCTTTGGCAAAATTAGACGAAGTTTCTAGCATTTTTTGGATTTCTTGCCCTAAAGCGTTAGTAACCAATTCCACCCTACCCGAAGCGTTTTGGATTCGGCCTCTAAAATCCAAACCAGAATAGCTTTCAAAGATTTTGAAAATGCTTGGCATGTGAGTCCCTACGCTTTCTTGCAAATAATCCATGATCCCATTTAGCGCATCTCTCAATTCTTTCAAATCAGGGCTTGCGGGATCAGCTGTGATGCGCACCGCAAAATTCCCTGCTTTCACGTCTGAAACCACTTTAATGGTGTCTTGGACGGCTTGCCTGTCTTCTTGCATGGTTTTTTGGGTTTGCAAGATATTTTTATTGATCGCTGTTTGCATGCGGCCTAATTCGTCATTAGATTTCGCTTCAATCAATTTAATACCGCTAGAATGGGTTTGATTGTTCAATAATTTAAAGAAATGAGACAAGGTGCTAGAAACGACTTCCAAACGATTGCTCACGATCGCTCGCATGAGTAAAGTGATCGCTATAATCAAGGCTAACACCATGATAGCGCTCGCTATGATCACCACAAAACGCACCGATCCCACTTGCTCATAAACCTTGTCTTTTTCAATGATTAAAGCGATCATCCAATTAAGATTGTCTTTACTTTCTGTTTTGCCTAGCATTTTAAAGGTTTCAACGGCTAAGAAATTTTCCTTATGGCTAAAGGGATCTAAGTATTCTAAAGTCGCTTTAGAGCCGTTTTCTAAAATAGCCATCACTTCATTAGTGGCTTTAGGCACGCTCTTATAAATTTCGGCGATAGATTTGTCTTGCAAACTCTTATTCGCGCTCAAAAGCACTTTACCTTTAACGCCAATTAAAAATAAATCGCTCCTGTTTTTAGTGATTTCATTACTGAAGCTGTCAATGGAAATAAAAACCATCAAAGCCCCTACAACCTCTTGAGCGTTCTCATTCAATAAAGGTAAAAGAATATCAACCCCATAAACTTCCGCCCCATTAGGCATTTTCCTATAATAAGGCAAGCTTTTAGAAATTTCTTTATTTTTCATCGCTTTTTGCACTAAAGGGTTATTCCCTAATGACGGATTTTCCATTAATTTAATCGTATCGTTATCTCTTAAAAGTGTTAATCTTAAATCTTCTCTGTTTTTAAAAAACATGCTCACCCCAGCGACATGCGAATTGGCTAAAATGAAGTTTTTTAACAAGTGGATTTTGATTTCTCTCTTGGTGTCTTTAGGGAGCATTTCTTTGACAATGCCCATGCTCGTATAGGTGTTTTCCAAAACCCCTTGCACTTCCTTAACCTTAAAATGCAAACTATCTTGCATAGAACGCAAGGCGTTTTCTTTTAAAATCTCTTTCACCCTGCTGTTTAAGGACACCCCTAAAATGCTCACGCACACGATCACAATCAACGCCACCCACAATATGATTTTATTACCGATACTCAAACCTTTAGACAAAACACAACCTTACTCTGATGAAATTTTTTGCCCATTTGCGGCAAAATTTTAAACCGCATTATAGTATTATAAGCATAAATCCAAAATTAAACTGGATTAAAAAGGCGATCAATCATTCTCATTAAAAAACCATTTAAGGTTGCATTCGCTCTTTTAGGGTATGCTACGGCTAAAAATTATGGTAAGGAAGAATAATGCCTTTTGTCCCCACGCGTTCTTTGAAAGAAAAAAAGATTGATTTTATTGAAGCAATATTAAACCCCAACGCCCCCAAAGGCGGGCTTTACACTTTAGAGCATTTTGAAACATTAGAATGGCAAGATTGTTTGAATCTGAGCTATAACGAGCTGGTAGAATGCGTGTTTGAACGATTGGGATTAGAGATTCCTAAAGGTTTATTGACAGACGCTTTAAAACGCTATGAAAATTTTGATAACCCTAAAAATCCAGCCCCTATTTTTGCGCTCAATGAAAGGCTTTTTGTCCAAGAGCTCTACCATGGGCCTAGTTTGGCGTTTAAAGACATGGCGTTACAGCCTTTAGCGAGCTTGTTTTCTAATCTAGCGGTAGGAAAAAATGAAAAGTATTTAATGCTCGTTTCTACAAGTGGGGATACCGGCCCTGCGACTTTAGAAAGTTTGGCGGGCATGCCTAATGTTTTTGTGGTGTGTTTATACCCCAAAGACGGCACAAGTTTAGTCCAAAAGCTCCAAATGGTAACCCAAAGCGCTAGCAATTTAAAGGTCTTTGGGATCAGTGGGGATTTTGATGATGCGCAAAACGCGCTCAAAAACCTTTTAAAAGACGATGATTTTAACGAGGCTTTAAAAGCGCGCCAATTAAAATTAAGCGTGGCTAATTCCGTGAATTTTGGGCGCATCGCTTTTCAAATCGTCTATCATATTTGGGGCTTTTTGGAATTGTATAAAAAAGGCGCGATCAATTCTAAAGAAAAAATCACCCTAGCCATACCTAGCGGTAATTTTGGGAACGCTTTAGGGGCGTTTTATGCCAAAAAAATGGGCTTGAATATCGCTAAAATCAAGGTGGTAACCAACAGCAACGATGTTTTAAGGGAGTTTATAGAGACAGGGCGTTACGATTTAACCCACCGCTCTTTAAAGCAAACCTACTCGCCGGCTATGGATATTTTAAAAAGCTCTAATGTGGAAAGGGTGCTTTTTAGCCTTTTTGGGTTTGAACGCACGCTAGAATTGATGCAAGCTTTAGAAGAAGAGAAATTTTATGCCTTAAAGCCTAAAGAATTAGCCCTTTTACAGGAGCATTTTTCTTGCACGAGCTGCTCAGATGAAGCTTGTTTGAAAACGATCCAAGAAGTTTATGCAGAGCACCAATACCTGATTGACCCCCACACCGCCACCGCTTTAAACGCCAGCTTGAAAACCCACGAAAAAACCCTTGTTTCTGCCACCGCCTCTTATGAAAAATTCCCTAGAACCACCCTTTTAGCCCTAAACGAGCAAAAGAAAAACGATAACGATAAAGCCGCCCTAGAAACGCTTAAAAACAGCTACAATACCCCGGATAGCCAACGCCTTGATGATTTATTTGAAAGAGGAATCAAGCACCAAGAAGTTTTAAAACTCAATGAGATCAAATCTTCTATTCTTTTGTGGCTAGAAAGCCTACATTAAATCTTTTTTAAGCCCTTATTCCTAATAAAATCTTAATTTTAAGTCAAACTACACTATAATAAGGAAATTCTAAACGAAGATTAAACTTTGAATGAAAGGGATTTTGATGAAAAAAATCATTTTAGTAGCGATAGCCTTACTGATAAGTGGTTGTGCGAGTTATAAGATCACGCCTGAACATGTTACTTCCTATAATAATGGGATTCAAGTGATGACCTCCACGCAAGCCAAGTCTAAAGTCCAGCTAGAAATCGCTCAAAGCAAATTGAAAGGTTTGAATGAATCCCCCTTAGTGCTGTATGTAGCGGCGCAAGTTATAGAGGGAAATCCTGTGGTGTTTAGCCGTAAAGCCATTTCGGTGTCTATCAACCAAACGAATTTACCGGTCTTAAGCTTGAGACAGGTGATGAAATCCAGTTTTGATTTTGAGGGCATTTTACAAAGCTTTAATATCAGCGTGCCGACCGCTCCTATTGATAATATCAATATGATCACCCCGCCTATGTTTTATTACGGGCAAGGGAGTTTTTTAGCTTATAACGGCATGATGTATGGGGGAATGGGCTTGTATGGGCCAGGCTTTGGCATGATGATGATGGATGATGTAGAAGAGCAAGAAATCATGCAAGAAAGCCGCCAAGCTTTAAAAATCCTAGCAATCAATTACCTTAAAAACAACACCCTTAATGTTGAAGGTAAAGCTAAGGGAGGGTTTGTGGTAGTGGATACCAAAAACCTTAAAACCCCGGGTGTGGTGGTGGTTAAAGTCTTTTTAGAAGATGAAATCCACACCTTTAAAATTGATATTTCTAAGATGTAATCATCCCCTTAAAGCCTTTGGGTAATCCACCTAAAGGTTTTTTCTTAATTTGGTTAAAAATCATTAAACCTTACTCCATTGTTTAGGTTTTATCCCACTAACGCGAAAAAACTCTGTCCTTTAGGGTGCAAGATGTTCGCACATAGCCGTTAGACTAAAATAGGTTAAAATCCCCCTAGTCTTTTATAGGGTAGGAAATATCCATGCAGACTATAAAGAGCCTTTCGTGTTAGCATTCAATGTTTTAGTTAGGAAGTCTCTTTCTTTAGAAAGGGGTGGGTTTCACTTTATGGCAAAAAGAGAGAAAAGCGGAGAGAAAAGCCCAACAATTAAACCCCCTTTTTTTGCGTTTATTTTTGAGAAGCTAAAAAATCCTGGATATTTTCCTTAGTTTTTTCTACTAAGGTTTTCAAGCTGTCGCTATACGCCCATGCGATATGGGGGGTTAAAAGCAATTTATTTTGGATCTTTGGGTTCAAAAACGCATGATCTTTTTCAAAAGGCTCTTTCACAAACACATCGCTTGCATAATACAAATCTTTGGTTTCTAAAATTTCAGCCAGATCCTTTTCATTCACAATGCCCCCACGCCCCACATTGATTAAAATCGCCCCGTCTTTTAGGCTTTGCAATTCCTTTAGAGCGATTAAATCGTGCGTGCTTTCATTTAAGGGGACATGAATGCTGATAATATCGCTTGTTGTGAGCAGATCTTTCAAACTCAAGCGCTCATACTCTTCTTTTTTATCTTTAGGGGAATAATACACCACCTTTGCCCCGAAAGCTTGAGCGAGCTTGGCGACTCTTTTACCAATAGTCCCTAAACCAATAACCCCCCATTGACTCCCCTTAATAAGCCCCATTTTAATACCGCTAATGTGCGTAAAAATATCGCTTTGACTATATTCCCCGCTTTTGCAATAATGATCGTAATCATTAATCCTCCCCAACAAAGACAATGCGCACGCTAAAGTGTGCTGGGCTACGGATTCTGTAGAATAAGCGCTCACATTTTTGACTTCTATGCCTAAAGCTTTCGCGCTTTTTATATCCACATTATCCGTGCCTGTAGCGGTGATGCAAATGAGTTTGAGTTTAGGCAATTGGCTTAAAATTTCGTTAGTGATAACGACTTTATTCAGCACTACAATCTCAGCCTCTTTGCAGTGCTCAACCACCTGATTAGGCGAAGTGATCTCATAAAAATCAAAATCCGCCACTTCTTTTAAAACTTCTAGCGCCTTTAACCCCACGCTTTTAGCGTCTAAGACCACGCCTTTTTTGAATGTTTCCATCTCTTTACTCCTAGAATTAGTTTTAAAGTTATATAATTAAACCACAAAATCCTTTAAAAGAAACTAAGCATGCCAAAATCCAAGAAAAACACCCTCCCCTGTAGCCTTTCTATCAAAATGTCTTATTTCATGCGCCTTCTCATTAAATGGCGCACCCGCTCTTTAAGCCATAGAATGATGACTCTGATTCAAATCTTAAGCATTCTGGCTTTAGCGAGCAAGGCCAGTGAAGATTTAGAAGAGCAACTCAAAAAAATCAAAGATTACATTTATAGAACCCTAAACGCTAAAATCGCCTCTGATGTGTATAACCGGGTGCTTATTTTAGTGAATGAATATTGCACTAATGAAGAATTGTTTGATAAAGAGAGCGTTAAAATTTCAGATTTACTCATTCAAGACATTCAGCTTTACGCTTTAGTGGATGAAATGCTTAAAGAAGATAAGTACCAAGTCCAGCACACCATTTTAAAAGGCATCATCAAGCGCAAATACGATGAAGCCTACTCGCTCAATAGCGAAGACAGGATTCTTTTAGAATACCAGGAACGCTTGCTAGAACCCTCATACGCATCTTTTTCAAATAAAAAATTCAAATGATTTGAAAGCGTTACTTGCCCCACTTTTTAGGTTTTTATTGAAAAAGGGCTATAAAATGAGCTAAAATTAGCGTTTCATTTGACAAATAAAGGGATTGAATGGCTTTTAAGGTGGTGCAAATTTGCGGGGGGCTTGGGAATCAAATGTTTCAATACGCTTTTGCTAAAAGTTTGCAAAAACACCTTAATACGCCTGTGCTGTTAGATATTACTTCTTTTGATGGGAGTAATAGGAAAATGCAATTAGAACTTTTCCCTATTGATTTGCCCTATGCGAGCGCGAAAGAAATCGCTATAGCTAAAATGCAACACCTCCCCAAGTTAGTAAGAGACGCGCTCAAATGCATGGGATTTGATAGGGTGAGTCAAGAAATCGTTTTTGAATACGAGCCTGAATTACTAAAGCCAAGCCGCTTGACTTATTTTTTTGGCTATTTCCAAGATCCACGATATTTTGACGCTATATCCCCTTTAATCAAGCAAACCTTCACTTTACCCCCCCCCAGAAAATAATAAAAAAAAAGAGGAAGAATACCACCGCAAGCTTTCTTTGATTTTAGCCGCTAAAAACAGCGTGTTTGTGCATATAAGAAGAGGGGATTATGTGGGGATTGGCTGTCAACTTGGTATTGATTATCAAAAAAAGGCGCTTGAGTATATGGTAAAGTGCGTGCCAAACATGGAGCTTTTTGTGTTTTGCGAAGACTTAGAATTCACGCAAAACCTTGATCTGGGCTACCCTTTTATAGACATGACCACTAGGGATAAAGAAGAAGAGGCGTATTGGGATATGCTGCTCATGCAATCTTGTCAGCATGGCATTATCGCTAATAGCACTTATAGTTGGTGGGCGGCTTATTTGATAAAAAATCCAGAAAAAATCATTATTGGCCCCAAACACTGGCTTTTTGGGCATGAAAATATCCTTTGTAAGGAATGGGTGAAAATAGAATCCCATTTTGAGGTAAAATCCCAAAAGTATAACGCTTAAAACGGCTTAAAAAGGGGCTTACTACAGATTTAAATCTTTGATTTTAGATCGGATTTCTTTAAAGCGAGCGTCTAATTCTAATTTCCTGTCCATTGATATTTTGACAAACTCGCTTTCTTTTTCTATGCCGATAAATTGCCTCTTCAAAAGATTAGCCGCAATGCCTGTGGTAGAGCTCCCGCTAAAAGGATCGCCAATGAGGGAATTTTCACCGCTCGCCATTAAAAGCAAGCGCACCAATAAAGCGAGGGGTTTTTGAGTGGGGTGCTTGCCATGAGTTTTTTCCCAAGGAGCGATCGCTGGGAAGCTCCACACATCGCGCATTTGTTTGTCGTTATTGATCTTTTTTAAAATCTCATAGTTAAAAACATGCTTATGCTTGCGGCTTTTTCTCGCCCAAATGATTTGCTCAGCTGAATGCGTCAAATAACGGCAGCTAAAATTGGGGGGAGGGTTGGTTTTTTGCCAGGTGATGAGGTTTAAGATCTTAAAATCCAATTTTTGTAAAAGGCGCCCCAAAGAAAAGATATTGTGGTAAGTCCCACTGATTAAAAGGCTTCCTGTGTTTTTTAAAGCCTTTTTGGCGTTGTTTATCCACTGGTAATTGAACTCATCAATATCATTAACGCTCTCTTCTTTATCCCAATCGCCTTTATTGACGCTCACGATTTTACCGCTCTGTATGCTTAAGCCGTCATTAGAAAGGAAATAAGGCGGATCGGCAAAAATCAAATCAAACTGGTTTTCAAATTGAGGCAAAACCTCATTGCAATCCCCTTGATAAAGGGTGAAAAGCTGGTCTTGGCTTTTAAAAATGGGACAAGAAAGATAAGGTGCTCCCATTTTTTATTCTGCTTCAATGCCTTTATCATTTTTAATGTCTTTATCTTTAATGTGTTTTTGAATGTGTTTTTGCATTGCTTCATCACCAAGCACTTCATCAAAAAAATTCTCCATATCCACTGCCGTATCAAGTCCTTTTTCAATTTGCTTGTTAATCTTTTCCATAAAAGGCTTAAAATCCTTCGGACTTTGTTCTACAAGCATGTTAAGTGTGGGTATATCAATCTCTCTTTCTTTAGCTGGCAACAAGATTTTGGAGTTTGAAATCTCAGATTCTAGCTTGATAACCCCTATACCAAAGCTTTGGTTGAGCCGCCTTAATTCGCCCAAAACTTTATCTTCAATCTCTTCAAAAACCACCAAATACCCCTCATTAGCCCAAGTAGAATTGCTCACCGCTTGGAAATAGCTTTCTTTCAGATTGGAAAAATTAATCCTAATTTTAAGCTCAAAGGAAAAAAGCTTGTGTCTTTTTTGACCGGTATGGTGTAAAAATTTCAAAGTTTCTTCTTTATATCCATTGTAGGGAAAATATTTATTATAGGGAAAATACACGCCCACGATGTCAGGATAATTCCACTTGCATTCACCCCCTTTACTTTTTTTACAATCTTCATGGTAGATGGTTTTGCATAGGAGCTTGAAATTTGGATCTTTGTCAAGGAATTTCACAAGTAGTGGGTGTAAATCCCTTTCATCAAAAGAGGTTTTTTGTTTTTTGGCTGTGCCTGAACACTCGATCTGTTCATCATCTTCGGCGTTTGAGGTTTCTTGTGGTGGAAATTCTCTTTCACGAGATTTGAGCCAATAGAAAAAGGCTCCTCCCTCTTTGCGTGCAACATAGAATTGCTTCTTATCGTTAGAAATATCGTGCTCACCAAGCTGACTTCCAAGACTATGAGGAAGTATTTTTCCGTCCTTGCATTCTTTATCCAATCCCATTTCACAAGCTTTCTCAAAAATTTCTTTAACGCTCAAAGGTCTCTCTGCTTGTTCTAAAACTTTTTTACCTAATTCTCTGTAAGTCATGTTCTTTCTTTTTTGTGGTTATGAGCAGAAACGATTATACTCAAAATGTTTGAAAATACCGCAACCCTTATAGGGTTTAGGCTGGGTGTCTCTCTTCACCCAACCTAAAATTTGTATTTGTAAAATCTGTAAAAGGAGTGTCGTAAAAGGAATGCTTAGAAACTATGGTGTCTCGTTAATACATTCTAAACAAAAAGTTTTTAAAGGCAAAAAGGCTGGCGGACAGGGAGGGATTCGAACCCTCGGTAACCTTGACGGCTACGCATCCTTAGCAGGGATGTGGTTTCAGCCAACTCACCCACCTGTCCTTCAAGAAGTAGAATTATAGTAAAAATAAGTTAAAATAAACCTTAAACTTTAATGGTTTCTAAACAAAACTAAGGGCTTTTATATTACAATCTCAAACTATGGATTAATAAAATTTAAAGGATAACACCATGCAATACGCGCTATTATTTCCAGGGCAAGGCTCGCAATGTATAGGAATGGGAAAATCATTCTATGAAAGCCACGCCCTAGCTAAAGAATTGTTTGAAAGGGCTTCTAACGCGCTTAAAGTGGATATGAAAAAAACGCTTTTTGAAGAAAACGAGCTTTTAAAAGAGAGCGCTTACACCCAGCCTGCCATTTACTTAGTGAGCTATATCGCTTACCAATTGCTCAACAAACAAGTGAATGGAGGGTTAAAACCCGTTTTTGCTTTAGGGCATTCGCTCGGCGAAGTGAGCGCGGTGTCTTTGAGCGGGGCGTTGGATTTTGAAAAAGCCCTTAAACTCACGCACCAAAGAGGCAAAATGATGCAAGAAGCGTGCGCGAATAAAGACGCTTCCATGATGGTCGTTTTGGGCGTTTCTGAAGAAAGCCTTTTGAGTTTGTGTCAAAGAACCAAAAACGTGTGGTGCGCAAATTTCAATGGCGGCATGCAAGTGGTTTTAGCTGGGATTAAAGACGATTTGAAAGCTCTAGAGCCGACTTTAAAGGAAATGGGGGCTAAAAGGGTGGTTTTTTTTAGAAATGAGCGTGGCGAGCCATTGCCCTTTTTTAGAGCCTATGACTTTTAAATTCCAGGAATTGCTAGAAAAAAGCCTGAAAGATAAATTCCATTTTGAAATCATCTCCAATGCGACTAACGAAGCGTATCACAACAAAGCAAAAGCCGTTGAATTATTGAGCTTGCAACTCACTCAGCCGGTGCGTTATCAAGACTGCGTGAAATCCAATAATGACCGAGTGGATGTCTTTTTTGAATTAGGCTGTGGGAGTGTGTTAAAGGGGCTTAACAAGCGATTGAGCAACAAGCCCACCATAAGTGTTGGGGATAATAAAGGGCTTGATGAAGCGATTGAATTTTTAGAAGAATACGTGTGATTGGGAGAAAATGGTGCAAAAAATTGGCATTTTAGGGGCGATGAGAGAAGAAATAACCCCTATTTTAGAATTGTTTGGCGTGGATTTTGAAGAGATCCCTTTAGGGGAGAATGTTTTCCATAAAGGCGTTTATCGTAACAAGGAAATCATTGTCGCTTATAGCAAGATTGGCAAGGTGCATTCCACTTTAACCACAACGAGCATGATTTTAGCGTTTGGCGTTCAAAAGGTGCTTTTTAGCGGGGTGGCTGGAAGCTTAGTCAAAGACTTAAAAATCAATGATTTGTTAGTGGCTATTCAATTAGTCCAGCATGATGTGGATTTGAGCGCGTTTAACCACCCTTTAGGGTTCATCCCAGAAAGCGCGATTTTTATTGAAACGAGCGAAAGTTTAAACGCTTTGGCTAAAAAAGTCGCTAATGAGCAACACATCGCACTCAAAGAAGGTATCATCGCATCAGGCGATCAGTTTGTCCATAGCAAAGAAAGGAAAGAGTTTTTAGTTAGCGAGTTTAAAGCGAGCGCGGTGGAAATGGAGGGGGCGAGCGTGGCGTTTGTGTGCCAAAAATTTGGCGTGCCATGCTGCGTGCTAAGGAGTATTAGCGATAACGCTGATGAGGAAGCTGGCATGAGCTTTGATGCGTTTTTAGAAAAAAGCGCTCAAACTTCAGCGAAATTCTTAAAAAGCATGGTGGATAAGCTTTAGGGTTTGTTTTTATAGAGTTATGGAATGGAGTGGTGGAATGTAAAAAAGCTTTTTAGTATTTTTTACATTTTTGTGATGAATATTTAATAAAGTGGGGAAAAATTCCAATAATATAATTAGAATTTAAGCTATTTTTTAGTAAAATAACAAAGGAT
The DNA here is from genome assembly GCF_000600085.1 of Helicobacter pylori oki112. Lineage (NCBI taxonomy): Bacteria > Pseudomonadati > Campylobacterota > Epsilonproteobacteria > Campylobacterales > Helicobacteraceae > Helicobacter > Helicobacter pylori. The sequence goes on along the minus strand of NZ_CP006821.1, from coordinate 142,306 downwards.
TAGGTGTATCTTATCTTATGGATCTAGCTTTTGATTGAAAGCATGGGTTCTTATTTTATGGAGTGTCCAATGAAAAAGAAAGCTAACGAAGAAAAAGCCCCCAAAAGAGCTAAACAGGAAGCCAAAGCAGAAGCCACACAAGAAGCCACACAAGAAAATAAAACTAAGGAAAACAATAAAGCCAAAGAGAGCAAAATTAAAGAAAATAAAACCAAAGAAAACAAAATCAAAGAAGCTAAAGCGAAAGAACCCGTTCCTGTTAAAAAGCTTAGTTTTAATGAAGCGTTAGAAGAATTGTTCGCTAATTCCTTAAGCGATTGCGTTTCTTATGAGTCCATCATTCAAATCAGCACGAAAGTCCCCATTCTAGCCCAAGTCAAAAAAATCAAAGAGTTGTGCCAAAAATACCAAAAGAAATTGGTCAGCTCTTCAGAATACGCTAAAAAACTCAATGCGATTGACAAGATTAAAAAAACTGAAGAAAAGCAAAAAGTTTTAGATGAAGAATTAGAAGATGGCTATGACTTTTTGAAAGAAAAGGATTTTTTAGAGTGGAGCAGAAGCGATAGCCCAGTGCGCATGTATTTGCGTGAAATGGGGGATATAAAACTTTTAAGCAAAGATGAAGAGATTGAATTGAGCAAGCAAATCCGCTTGGGTGAAGACATTATTTTAGACGCGATTTGCTCGGTGCCGTATTTGATTGATTTTATCTATGCGTATAAAGACGCTTTAATCAATCGTGAACGAAGGGTTAAGGAGCTTTTCAGGAGCTTTGATGATGACGATGAAAATAGCGTGAGCGATTCTAAAAAAGATGACGACAGCGAAGAAGATGAAGAAAACGAAGAAAGGAAAAAAGTCGTTTCCGAAAAAGACAAGAAGCGCGTAGAAAAGGTTCAAGAAAGCTTTAAAGCCCTAGACAAGGCTAAAAAAGAATGGCTTAAAGCCCTTGAAGCCCCCATAGATGAAAAAGAAGACGAGTTAGTGCGTTCATTGACCCTAGCTTACAAACGCCAAACGCTCAAAGACAGACTCTATGATTTAGAGCCTACCAGCAAACTGATCAATGAATTAGTCAAAACGATGGAGACCACTTTAAAAAGTGGCGATGGGTTTGAAAAAGAGTTGAAACGCTTGGAATATAAGCTACCCTTATTCAATGATGTTTTGATCGCTAACCATAAAAAAATTCTCGCTAATATCACTAACATGACTAAAGAAGATATTATCGCTCAAGTGCCAGAAGCGACTATGGTGAGCGTGTATATGGATCTCAAAAAACTCTTTTTGACTAAAGAAGCGAGCGAAGAAGGCTTTGATTTAGCCCCTAACAAGCTAAAAGAAATTTTAGAGCAAATCAAAAGAGGGAAATTGATTTCCGATCGCGCTAAAAACAAAATGGCTAAATCCAATTTAAGGTTGGTGGTGAGCATCGCTAAACGATTCACAAGTAGAGGCTTACCCTTCTTGGATTTGATTCAAGAGGGTAATATCGGCTTGATGAAAGCGGTGGATAAGTTTGAGCATGAAAAGGGCTTCAAGTTTTCTACCTATGCGACCTGGTGGATCAAGCAAGCTATCAGCAGAGCCATAGCCGATCAAGCCCGCACTATCCGCATCCCCATTCACATGATTGACACGATTAATCGCATCAATAAAGTCATGCGCAAACACATTCAAGAAACCGGCAAAGAGCCTGATTTAGAAGTGGTGGCTGAAGAAGTGGGGCTTTCGTTAGATAAAGTGAAGAATGTGATTAAGGTTACTAAAGAGCCTATCAGTTTGGAAACCCCAGTCGGCAATGATGATGACGGCAAATTTGGGGATTTCGTGGAAGATAAAAATATCGTTAGCTCCATTGATCACATCATGCGAGAAGATTTAAAAGCCCAAATTGAAAGCGTTTTGGATCAGTTGAATGAGCGAGAAAAAGCGGTGATCCGCATGCGTTTTGGGCTTTTAGACGATGAAAGCGATCGCACTTTAGAAGAAATCGGCAAGGAATTGAATGTTACTAGAGAAAGGGTGCGCCAGATTGAAAGCTCTGCGATTAAAAAATTGAGAAGCCCGCAATACGGGCGCATTTTAAGAAACTATTTGCGCATTTGATGTTAAGGTTCCTCTAAAACATGCGTTATTTTCTTGTAGTTTTCTTGTTTTTGTTTGTGGGTTGCATGAAAAAGGATTTCACGCTCAAAGATTTATCCTTGCCCCAAGAGACTTCAAGCTATCTTGCAAACTCTCAAAATGGCAGTCATAATAACCAAAGCATTGACCCCCAAGCGTTAAGAGAAAATCTAAAAGAGAGCTATCTCAAAGCGTGGTATTCCCCATGGCTAGATATGAAAGTCAAAAGCAATAAAAAAGAAGTGTTTTGGATCCTTAAGGAGATGAATAAATCCACCGGTTATGGCGAAGATCTAAAACCCAACGCAAAAGCTTTCAATGATGAGCTTATTAAAAGCATGGATATTGAGCATTACCCGAGCACTAAGATTAAGGCTGTTGTGGTGCGAGATAGCGATGTGAGGGCTGTGCCTACTAACAAGCCTTATTACCTTTCTCAAAAAGGCTATCCTTTTGATAGGTATCAAAATTCGCTGATTTTTCAAGGCACGCCGGTTTTAATCACGCATTTTAATCTAGATAAAACTTACGCCCATATTCAAAGCAGTTTTGTTTATGGCTGGATTAAAGTTAGCGATTTAGCCTACATGCGCGATAAAGACATAGAGCTTTTAACCAAGCTTAAAAGTTATGTCATGCCTATAAAAGATAAAATCCCCCTTTATACAGACTATGGGGATTTTTACACCGATGCTAGGGTGGGCGAATTGTTCGCTCTCATCCCCCAAAGTCAAAAAACACCTGAAAAACCCCCAAAAAAGGAATTGAAAGCCTATGGTTTTTTGAGGGACGCTAAGGGCTATGCGACTTTACAAAGCGTGATCTTAGAAGAAAAGGATTTTTTTGTTTTCCCTAAGGCTTTTAACAGCGAGAACATGGCGTATTTTATAGACACCATGTTAGGGCAAAAATACGGCTGGGGAGGGCTATTAGGTAATAGGGATTGCTCGGCTTTCACTAGGGATAGTTTTGCTAATTTTGGCATTTTGCTCCCCAGAAATTCCTACGCGCAAAGCCGTTACGCGAACAATTATGTGGATTTAAGCTCCATGAAAGCTAAAGAAAAAGAAGATTACATCCTTAAAAGCGCCACGCCTTTTGGAACGCTCATCTATTTAAAAGGGCACATCATGCTCTATTTAGGTGCACACAACCATCAAGCGATAGTCGCTCACAGCATTTGGTCGGTGCAAACCCAAAAGCATTTTAAAACCTTGAGTCATAAAATAGGGGGCGTGGTGATCACTTCATTATGGTTAGCAGAAGAACATAATGGGGCGTTTTCTAAAAAGAAATTATTGATTGATAGGGTGCTTGGAATGAGCGATTTGAAAGATTTTGTCAATAAAACTTCAAACCCTTTGAATGCGAATTGATTTTCTTATACTATGATTACGATTTATCAATTTAAAACATTTGGAGAAAGACAATGAGTATGGAATTTGATGCTGTTATTATTGGAGGTGGGGTTTCAGGGTGCGCGACCTTTTATACTTTGAGCGAATATAGCTCTTTAAAACGCGTGGCTATCGTGGAAAAATGCTCTAAATTAGCTCAAATCAGCTCCAGCGCTAAGGCTAATTCACAAACCATTCATGATGGCTCTATTGAAACGAATTACACTCCTGAAAAAGCTAAAAAAGTGCGTTTGAGTGCTTATAAAACCAGACAATACGCACTCAATAAAGGCTTGCAAAATGAAGTGATTTTTGAAACCCAGAAAATGGCTATAGGCGTGGGCGATGAAGAATGCGAGTTCATGAAAAAGCGCTACGAATCCTTTAAAGAAATCTTTGTGGGGTTAGAAGAATTTGACAAGCAAAAGATTAAAGAATTAGAGCCTAATGTGATTTTAGGGGCTAATGGCATAGACAGGCATGAAAACATTGTCGGGCATGGGTATAGGAAGGATTGGAGCACCATGAATTTTGCGAAGTTGAGTGAAAACTTCGTTGAAGAAGCCCTAAAATTAAGGCCTAACAACCAGGTGTTTTTGAATTTCAAAGTGAAAAAGATTGAAAAACGCAACGACACTTACGCCGTAATTTCAGAAGACGCTGAAGAAGTGTATGCTAAATTCGTGCTGGTCAATGCTGGCTCTTACGCTTTGCCTTTGGCTCAGAGCATGGGCTATGGCCTGGATTTAGGGTGCTTGCCTGTGGCGGGTAGCTTTTATTTTGTGCCGGATTTATTAAGAGGCAAGGTTTATACCGTTCAAAACCCCAAACTCCCTTTTGCAGCCGTGCATGGCGACCCTGATGCCGTCATTAAAGGAAAAACACGAATCGGGCCTACCGCTTTAACGATGCCTAAATTAGAGCGCAACAAATGCTGGCTTAAGGGCATTAGCTTGGAATTGTTGAAAATGGATTTGAATAAAGATGTGTTTAAAATCGCGTTTGATTTGATGAGCGATAAAGAAATCCGTAATTATGTGTTTAAAAACATGGTTTTTGAATTGCCCATTATCGGTAAAAGGAAATTTTTAAAAGACGCTCAAAAAATCATCCCCTCTCTTAGTCTAGAAGATTTAGAATACGCTCATGGTTTTGGCGAAGTGCGCCCGCAGGTTTTAGACAGAACCAAGCGAAAACTGGAATTAGGCGAAAAAAAGATTTGCACCCATAAAGGCATCACTTTTAACATGACCCCTTCTCCAGGCGCGACGAGTTGCTTGCAAAACGCCCTTGTGGATTCCCAAGAAATCGTTGCGTATTTGGGCGAGAGCTTTGCATTAGAACGCTTTTATAAAGATTTATCCCCAGAAGAATTGGAAAATTAAAAACGCATGCAAAACGAACAAGAAGCCCGAGAAATCGCTAAAAAAGCCGTTCAAATCGTGTTTTTTTTAGGGCTTGTGGTGGTGCTTTTGATGATGATAAACCTTTACATGCTCATCAATCAAATCAATGCGAGCGCTAAAATGAGCCAACAAATCAAAAAGATAGAAGAAAGGCTTAACCAAAAGCAAAAATAAAGGCTTTTTGGTATTTTTACGATCAAATAGTAAAAAGCTTGGTTTTTAATCAGGCGGTGATTTTTTAAGCGGTCTTTTGGGGTTAGGGGGTTTTTAGTTGGGGATTGTAGGGGAGAGTTATTGTAAAATGCCCCCCTATCCCTTTAAGGAAATGGGTTTTACAATAAAATCAAAAGCAGTCAAACAAATTTTTTAAAAACCCTATTTTTAAACTTTAAACTTTCCTTAAATTCAGCAATATTTAAGCTTATTTCCTTATAATGGGTGCTTTAATTTTATCAAAGGATTCTCATGACAAAGACTGCTAAAGTCAATGACATCGTTCGTGATTGGGTCGTTTTAGACGCCAAAGACAAAGTTTTTGGCCGCTTGATCACTGAAATCGCTGTGCTTTTAAGAGGCAAACACCGCCCTTTTTACACCCCTAATGTGGATTGCGGGGATTTTGTGGTGGTTATCAACGCTAATAAGGTTAAATTTTCAGGCATGAAATTAGAGGATAAAGAGTATTTCACCCATTCAGGCTATTTTGGCAGTACTAAGAGCAAAACTCTCCAAGAAATGCTAGAAAAAACCCCCGAAAAGCTCTACCACTTAGCCGTTAGGGGCATGCTCCCTAAAACGAAATTAGGGAAAGCGATGATTAAAAAACTCAAAGTTTATCGTGATGATAAGCACCCTCACACCGCACAAACTAGCAAAAAGGACGCTAAATGAGAAAAATCTATGCTACCGGTAAAAGAAAAACCGCTATCGCTAAAGTGTGGCTCACTCCGGGTAAAGGCGAATTGAGTATCAATGAGCAGAGCCTGAATCAATGGTTGGGCGGGCATGAAGCCATTAAAATGAAAGTCATGCAGCCCTTGCTTTTAACCAAACAAGAGCAATCTGTGGATATTAAAGCGGTGGTTTTTGGTGGGGGCTACTCAGCACAAGCGGAAGCTTTAAGGCATGGCATTTCTAAGGCTTTGAACGCTTATGATATTGCTTTTAGAGCCATTTTAAAACCTAAGGGCTTGCTCACTAGGGATTCAAGGGTGGTTGAACGCAAAAAATATGGTAAAAGAAAGGCTAGAAGAAGCCCGCAATTCTCCAAAAGGTAATTTTTATTTCTTTTTGCCTCTCCTTTGGGGGAGCTTTGGAGGGCTTTGGCTCTCTTTTATTTTCTGCTTTTTTGTCCTCTCTTGTTTTATTAAAATTTCAATATTAATGTATAATAATCATTCTCTATCAATAGTTTTAAAAGGGCAAAGGGAATGAAATCTGCAAGAATTGGTTCTAAAATCGTCATGATGGTATGTGCGGTTGTCATTGCGATTAGTGCTGTTATGGGCGTTATTATCAGCTACAAGGTTGAAAGCGTGTTGCAAAGCCAAGCCACAGAATTGCTGCAAAAAAAGGCTCGATTAGTCAGTTTTAAGATTCAAAGCATCATGAAACGCATTTTTATTGGCGCTAACACCCTTGAAAAATTTTTAAGCGATGAAAATAGCGCTATCAACGACACTCTAAAAAAGCGCATGCTCTCTGAGTTTTTGCTGGCAAACCCTCATGTGTTATTGATTAGTGCGATTTATGCGAATAATAATGAACGAATTATCACTGCTATGAATTTAGATTCAAAAATCGCCTACCCTAATACCGCACTCAATGAAACCATGACCAATCAAATCCGTTCGCTCAAAAATATAACCCGTTCAGATCCCTATTATAAAGAGGTTAATGGCGATAAAATCTATGGCATGGATATTACCCTCCCCCTAATGGGTAAGAATCAAAATGTGATAGGCGCACTGAATTTCTTTTTAAACATTGACGCTTTTTATACAGATGTGGTAGGCAAGAAAAAGAGCAACACCTTTTTAATGGGGAAAGACGGCAGGATTTTAATCAACCCTAATCATGAGATCCAAGATAAAATCTTAAGCACCATCAATCCGGATAGAAGAGTCGCTAAGGCTGTGGAGTATTACGATCAAAACGAAGCGGGCACTTTGAGCTACCATTCATTGAGCGGGAATACAGAAACCTTTTTAGCCATACAGCCCTTTGATCTTTTTGAAGAAAAAGGGAATAACGGCAATCATTGGCGTTGGGCAATCGGAAAATATGTCAATAAATCTTTAGTCTTTAAAGAAGCGACAAACACCAAATTCATTATCATCACCACTTTGATTTTAGGCGTGCTGGTGTTAGCCTTTTTAGTCTTTATCATCATTTCTAATCTCATAACCAAACGCATCAGTAGGGTCAATAACACCCTAAACGATTTTTTCAACTTGCTTAATAACCCCAAAAATAACCATGCCATAAGCCTAACGCCTCCAAGCGCTTATGATGAAATCGGGCAAATGCAAGCTTCCATTAATGAAAATATCCTTAAAACCCAAGAAAGCATTCAAGCCGATAACAAAGCCATTCAAAACAGCATTGAAGTAACAAATTATGTGGAAAATGGGGATTTCACGCAAGAAATCGCATGCGTGCCTAAAAATAAAGATTTGCAAGCTTTAAGAAATACGATTAATAGCATTATCCAGTATTTCCGCAACCAAATTGGCGCCAATATTGAATCCCTAAATAACGCTCTAGAGCATTATAAAAACCTGGATTTCACCCACCACATCCAAAATCCTAAAGCCAACATGGAAAAAGCGCTCAACACTTTAGGGCAAGAAATTTCTAGCATGCTTAAAGCTTCTTTAGGGTTTGCGAACGCGCTCAATCATGAATCCAAAGATTTAAAAACTTGCGTGGATAACTTAACCAAAACCGCTCACAAACAAGAAAGGAGCCTGAAAAACACCACTCAATCCTTAGAAGAAATCACTAATATTATCACAACCATTGATTCTAAAAGCCAAGAGATGATCTCTCAAGGCGAAGACATTAAAAGCGTGGTGGATATGATTAGAGACATCGCTGATCAAACGAATCTATTAGCCCTAAACGCTGCTATTGAAGCCGCACGGGCTGGTGAGCATGGCAGAGGCTTTGCGGTGGTGGCTGATGAAGTGAGGAAACTCGCTGAAAGGACGCAAAAATCGCTCAGCGAGATTGAAGCCAATATTAATATTTTAGTTCAAAGCATTGCCGATAACGCCGAGTCTATCAAAATGCAAAACAAGGGCGTAGAAAACATCCACAACTCCATTAACGCCTTGCAACAAGATGTGCAGGATAATTTGACTATCGCTAATTATTCTTTACAAGTCAGCACTAAAATTGATGGGATCTCCCAAGATATTTTAGAAGATGTGAGCAAGAAGAAATTTTAATTTCTGCTTTTAATTTTGAGCGTCTAAAATGTGGAACCGCCCCCTTTTTCTAAAGCAAGGAGCTTCCTAACTAAAGCATTCCATTGAATGCTAACACGAAAGGCTTTGTTCCTTAAAGCCTGCATGGGCATTTTCTAGCCTAAAAAGACTAGAGGTATTTTGTCATCTTTTAGCTTAAATATAGCCTAACGGCTATGCACTTGCATTTTGCACCCTAAAGGACGGAGTTTTTTGCGTTCAGTTTGATAAAAAGCTTTGGCTGGATTTTAAAAAGCGTTCTTAAGGGGAGTTGGTTGGGGGTTAAAGGGGTATTCATCGCCAAAGTATCCCCCTATCCCCCTTAAAAGAATTATAAATAAAAATATTAAGTTTTGGCTATCACTCTTTGATGTTGGGGTTTAATCTCAATTCCCCATATCGCCCATATCCCCCATGTCTCCCATGTCGCCACCCATATCGTCGTTCATATCCCCCATATCGCCCATATCATCGTTGCCATTACCCATGTCATCGTTCATATCGTTGGCGTTGTTCATGTCATCGCCCATGTCGTTGCCGTTGCTCATGTCGTCATTAGCGTTACCCATATCATCGTTGCCATTGTTCATGTTGCTCATATCATCGGTGTTACCGGTATCGGTGTTGCCAGTGTCCGTATTGCCGGTATCGGTGTTGTTCATATCGCCGGTATTGTTGCCGCTAGCATCTTTATCATCAGTGGGGGTGTCGTTTGCGTTGCCGGTGTCAGTGGTGTTAGTATCCATGTGATCATCGTTGGTGGCGTTATTAGGGTTTATGAGTGCATTACCCCCTTGATCTTTGCTGTCATTTGCATGGGTGTTGGCCATGTTGCTAGTAGGCGTTTGTTGTGCAGGTTGTTGCATAGGGTTATTCATCGCATCATTCAAATCATCTCTATCATCGCCATCAATTTTCAAACTCCCATCTAAATAATTCCCCACCACATCGCTGCTATGGCTTAATTGTTGCACGCTGTCTAGGGCTTTATCCACTTGAGCTTGTTGCTCGCTTGAAAGCCCTTTTTGATCTTTTAAGTCATTGTCTAGTTGGTTGAGATTGTTGTCTAATTTGTCTCTCACTCCCATAGCTTTATTCACAAGCGCATCAATCTTATTAGGACTCGCCCCATCTTGCTTCATTTCTTTGATTTGCCCCACCAAATGGTTAAGCTCTTTGGCTTGAGAAGTTATCGCATCCACGCTTTTAGTGGGCATGGCTTTAGTGTGGAAAAGCGAATTGTCTTTGAGCATGCGGCTGTTGTCTAAATTGACTAAAGCACTATTCAAGCGGTTGGTTTGAATGCCTTTGCTGAATTTGGGATCACGATAAAAGCTCATGAGATTTGCTTGTTGTAAGGATTTATCGTCTTTATCGTCTTTGTCATCATCAGTAGGCGTATCAAGTTGGTCAGTAGAAGCGTCATGGTCTAAAATCTCTTCTTGATCGAGCGCATACATGTAATTTTCTAACATCAAGTAATCTTGAACTTGCATCATGAAAAACATGTTAGGGTAGAAACCATACATGCCATCATAAAAGTCATAAAAATCATACATGCCCATGCCATACATGCCATACATACCCATTCCATACATGCCATACATACCATAATAAGGGCTATAGTAAGAGTTGTAATAGTTGTTGCTCCTGTAATAAGGGCTTTGAGCCTTTTCATTCTCTTGTTGTTTTTTAAGATACGCCCCTACCACGCTCAAATCAGCGAGCATCTTTTGAGCCGTTTTTTGATCTTTTAAAGAAATCCCTAAGGGGATATAAATACCGGTGCGGTAACTATAAAAAGAATCCCTAGCGATGATTTTAAGGCAATATTTCAAATTCTTTTGCAATTTTAGGGCTTGCCTTAAATGTGCATGCGCTCTTAAATTCCCCAATATACCGGAGTTAAAACGCATTTTTTCCACTAACGCGCTGAATTTTTTCGCATCGCCATTAGCCGCATTGATATAGTTTAAAGCCGTAGCCCCCCACTCTTTGGTGCTGCTTTTATAACCCCCAAAATTCACTATTTTTGGCGTTAATTCCCCTTTTAATTGCGAATCTTTTAAGTCAAACAACGCCCTATTCACGCTGATAGCGTTTAAACTGAGTGTCATTATAAAAAGTATTTTTATAGCTTTCATTGATAACCTTAAAAAATATCTCTTGCGAGCATTATAGACTATTTTTAGAAATCAAAATGGCTTTTGAAAACAAGCCAAAGTAAAAAATCAAATCCCAAAACAAAAGGTTCTGTTTTAAGCGCTTCTTTAGTTTTAAAAAACTTTCTTAAACAAAAACCTAACCCCCCAACACAACAAAACAAACACCGCAAAAAAAAAAGAAAAAAGAAACCAACAGAGAGAAAACCCTCTATTGAAAAGAAGAAAAAGGCTTAGAAGTTGATCATGTAGTTAAAATAGATAGAGAAGTTCCTTTTATAGAACACATCTACCGATCCATCTACGCCTCTTTCTTTATAGAATTGGTTGGTGAATAAAGGCAATTTAAAGCCCACTTCAATCCCGCTGTGTTTAGAAAAATTGCTCCTAAAACCAAATTCCACAGGCATTTGGAAGTAGCTCGTGTTCATGCTCGCTGAACAGCCGGCGGTGTTGTTGCAGATTTGCATCTGAGATTTCAAGTAGCTCTCTCCTTGAACGATAAACGAATCCCCTCCTAACCCAAAGCCCACGAACAACCCTGCTGTGTTATAGCTCTCTTTACTTTCATAGAAGTTATAGAGCGCATCAAAGCCCACGCCATAAGTGAAGTTATTCACTTGAGACGCGCCCTCCATGATTCCAAGCTGGCTCCCTACAAAGCTTAAATTCGCATGGTTATAGCTGTAGTATCCATAAGATCTAAAGCCAAAGCGTTTGGTTTTGCCAAAGAACCACTTATACCCTGCCATCGCATCTACCCCATACATTTGCCCGTAATTATTGGTGTTAATCACGCTTGGCGTGTAGGTTGCTTGGGCTTGAGCGACAGCGGTTTGAATGTTTTTATGCACATTCATGAAAGCGTCTTTTTGAGCCATTAGATTGCTTTTTAGCGCGTTTAAGAAATTGATGGCATCTGTCGTTGTCGTTGTGCTATCACTAGCAGCTGCAAGCGTAACGGCTTGCGTTTTTTGCGTATCAGCCGTAACAAGATCGGCCAAAGCCATATCCACTTGATTGATAGCTTTATCTAACGCGCCCACAACCGCATTAGAGCCGTTTGTCAATTGCCCAATCGTCGCGCTAGAAGAATTTAAATAGCCTTTTAAAGTGTTTTGAGCGCTTTCTAATGTGCTAAACGCACTGTTTAGCCCTTGAGCGTTAGGAATCACACTGCTTAAATCGGTGCTACTATTCAAAAGGTTGCCAATCGTTGCGCTCTGTTGAGACATGGTTTCTACCCCACTTAAAGTGGTGTTCATGCCACTCACGCTCACGCTCTTAAGATTATTAACCATAGTGATATCTTTGGTTAACTGGCTTGCCACGGTGTTCCCGCTAGTGCCACCACTTGTTTCATCTTTTTTAGCTGGTGGGGTTGTTGAACTTGGTGTGCCACTTGAAGCGGTGTGTTTTGGTTCCTCTTTAGTTGGTGGGGTTGATGGGGTTGGTGTTTTCGTCTGATCTTGTAACGCTGTGTTTAAAGTCTGTTGATCGGTGTTGAGTTTGCTCTCAGCCTGTTGTAAAGCTTTTTCAGCGGTTTGCTCGGCTGCTTGATCGGTTTTAAATGTTGTTTCATTAAAATCTGTAGCGTTAGCATCAGCTTGAACTTTTTCTACAGCGCTTTTTAAAGCTTGTTCAGCTGTTTGAACGGCTGTGTTATCGGTTTCTACTTTTTGAGCCGCACCAGATACAGTGCTGTCGTAAGTGCTACTTTCATAAGCTTTATCAGCAGCCGCTGTGGTGTTGTCAGTGGTAGCGGTGTTTTCAAGGGTTGTTGCTTCTGTTTTGTCGCTTGTAGCGGTGGTTTGGGCTTGTTGTTGTGGGGTTGGTGTGCTACCACTATTGCTTTTGCCACTGCCATTTGTAAAACCGGTGGGGACTTCTTTTTTACTGCCCTCTTCTTTTTCCTTTTCCTTTTCAGCATAATTACCAAAAACATGCGATGGTTTTTGCAATGCTGCGTAGGTTTCTAAATCGGTAGCGTTCATGCTCCCTAAAAGCACGCCACTAGCCGCTAAAGAGAAAAAGCCTAATTTTTTGAATGACTTTTTCATGACTTCCTCCCTTATTTTTTCATCCAGCTTGCACTTGGATTGACTTTAGTATCTGGTTTGGAAGCACTCTGCGTTTCTTTGGCTGGAGCTGTTTGATTGCTACCAAACATTGAAGTGTCTATCGGGGTGTTATTGTTAGCACCTGGGGTGCGGGTGGTGTTTTGGTTTTCTAAATTAGAATATTGAAACCCCCCTCCCAAAAACGCGCCGCTTTTTTCTGCCATGGACACACTAAAGGCTAATGCCATACCTAAAAAAACCTTTTTCATTTAAAACTCCTTAATGTGAGAAATCCTAAGAATTTCTTTTTTTATTGCATTCATGCTATGGTGCAAAAATATAGGGAGCTATCAAAATTTGAGAGTTGTCCTTGAATACATTCGCTTCTACAGAATACAATTCGCTCTTACAAATATTGAGCTTTGGAGTTATATCACAAAAAAGTGAATTTTTTGTTAAGAATGGGTTAAATAAAATTTTTTATTTTTTAAAAATGTATTTTATATACATAAAATTTAAAATTATATTTAATTAGATTTTATGGAAGCTCTTACGCTGTTTTTGTGGGGCGAAAATTTAGAGCATGTTAGGGTTTTTGGTAGTGGTTGGGTGGCTATCTTAAAAAAGCTGTTTTATCGCTTTTGTCGTATCGTGTAAAAATCCTATTCAAACTGGCTTTGAAAATGAGCGATTAAAGGGTTGATCACTTCATCTAAATTCCCTGAAAGCATGATTTCTTCTAAACTATATAGAGTTAAATTGATTCTATGTTCGCTCAAGCGGTTTTGCGGGTAATTATAGGTGCGGATCCTTTCACTCCTGTCCCCACTACCCACTTGCTCCTTTCGGTCTTTAGCGTTAGCGAGTTGCTGCTCTTCAATTTGTTTTTCATAAAGGCGTGCTTTTAAGATTTTTAGGGCTTTATCCTTGTTTTTATGCTGGGATTTTTCATCTTGCATGCTCACGCTGATATTGGTGGGAAGGTGTGTGATGCGCACCGCAGAGTCTGTGGTGTTGACGCATTGCCCCCCATGCCCGCCAGCGCGAAACACTTCAATCTTTAAATCGCTAGGGTTGATAGAAACTTCCACATCATCCACTTCAGGCATGATCGCTACTGTGATAGCGGAAGTGTGGATACGCCCTTGAGATTCTGTTTCAGGGACTCTTTGGACTCGATGCGTGCCTGCTTCAAATTTGAGCCTTGAATACACGCCCTTACCCTTAATCAAAGCGATGATTTCTTTATAGCCCCCTACGCTGTTTTCGCTAGAGCTCACTATCTCTACTTTCCATTTTTTCAAATCCGCATAACGGCAATACGCTTTAAACAAATCCCCTACAAAAATGCCCGCTTCATCGCCCCCTGTGCCGGCTCTTAACTCTAAATAGATGTTTTTATCATCATTAGGATCTTTGGGGATAAGGAGTTGCTTAATGGTAGTTTCTAGATCGCTTTTTTGGATTTCTAAAATTTTCAACTCTTCTTTAGCCAGCTCGCTCAATTCCTTGTCTTCTAAAAGCTCTTTATTTTCTTTGATATCCTCTAAAACGCTCAAATACTCTTTACTCGCTATAGAGATTTCTTCAATGGAGCTTTGCTCTTTGCTCAATTCGGTGAGTTTTTTAATATCGCTAACCACTTCAGCACTAGAAAGCAACGCCGTGAGTTCGTCGTATCGTTTGAGAATGGAAGAAAGCTTTTCAGCTAGAATAGACATGCAAGACTACCTATAATAAAGATGTGAATAGAAAATACAACAATCTAAAAAACACAAAACTTAAAAAGAAGCCCAATAACAAAAACCCACTACTGATCTTGAAGAAGTCAAAAACGCCCCAAAACTAAGCGAGAGCGATCTTTTTCACTGAAGCGTTAAGCCTTGAAACTTTCCTAGAAGCGGTGTTTTTCTTTAAAATCCCTTTGCTGACAAATTTATGCAACTCTTTATTAGCGATTTTCAAACGCTCTTGAGCTTTTGCTACATCATTGATGGCGACCGCTTCACGCACGGCCTTAATGATATTTTTAACTTTAGTTTTATAGAACCTGTTGCGTTCGGTTCTTTTAATGGTCTGTCTGATTCGCTTTTCTGCGGACTTATGATTTGCCATAGCCTTGTTTTAATCCCTTTGTAATATAAAATTTGGCATAATTCTATCTAAAAATTGATTAAAAATAGTTTAAAAGGTATTTTATAACGATGAAAATTTTTGGGACTGATGGCGTGAGGGGTAAAGCAGGGGTGAAACTCACCCCCATGTTTGTGATGCGTTTGGGCGTTGCTGCCGGATTGTATTTTAAAAAACATTCTAAAACGAATAAAATTTTAATTGGTAAAGACACCAGAAAAAGCGGCTATATGGTAGAAAACGCTTTAGTGAGTGCTTTAACTTCCATAGGCTATAATGTGATTCAAATAGGGCCTATGCCTACCCCTGCGATTGCGTTTTTAACCGAAGACATGCGCTGTGATGCAGGCATTATGATAAGCGCGAGCCACAACCCTTTTGAAGATAATGGTATTAAGTTTTTCAATTCTTATGGTTATAAGCTTAAAGAAGAAGAAGAAAGAGCGATTGAAGAAATCTTTCATGATGAAGGATTACTGCATTCCAGCTATAAAGTAGGCGAGAGCGTCGGTAGCGCTAAAAGGATAGATGATGTCATAGGGCGCTATATCGTGCATTTAAAACACTCTTTCCCCAAACATTTGAATTTACAAAATTTAAGGATCGTGCTAGATACGGCTAATGGCGCGGCTTATAAGGTGGCTCCGGTCGTTTTTAGCGAGCTTGGGGCTGATGTGTTAGTGATTAATGATGAGCCTAATGGGTGTAATATTAATGAGCAATGCGGGGCTTTACACCCTAACCAATTGAGCCAGGAAGTGAAAAAATACCGCGCGGATCTAGGCTTTGCTTTTGATGGCGATGCGGATAGGCTAGTGGTGGTGGATAATTTAGGGAATATCGTGCATGGGGATAAGCTTTTAGGGGTGTTAGGGGTTTATCAAAAATCTAAAAACGCCCTTTCTTCTCAAGCAATTGTCGCCACAAACATGAGCAATTTAGCCCTTAAAGAATACCTGAAATCCCAAGATTTAGAATTGAAGCATTGCGCGATTGGGGATAAGTTTGTGAGCGAATGCATGCGATTGAACAAAGCCAATTTTGGAGGCGAGCAAAGCGGGCATATCATTTTTAGCGATTACGCTAAAACAGGCGATGGCTTGGTGTGCGCGTTGCAAGTGAGCGCGTTAGTGTTAGAAAGCAAGCAGGTAAGCTCTGTTGCGTTAAACCCCTTTGAATTATACCCTCAAAACCTAGTGAATTTGAATGTCCAAAAAAAGCCTCCTTTAGAAAGCCTGAAAGGTTATAGCGCTCTTTTAAAAGAATTAGACAAGCTAGAAATCCGCCATTTGATCCGTTATAGCGGCACTGAAAACAAACTGCGAATCCTTTTAGAAGCTAAAGATGAAAAACTTTTAGAATCCAAAATGCAAGAATTAAAAGAGTTTTTTGAAGGGCATTTGTGCTAAAAACCACCCAACAAAGCCTGTTGGTTTTTATAGGGGTTTTTTTTCTTATTTTTGGCGTGGATCAAGCGATTAAATACGCTATTTTAGAGGGGTTTCGCTATGAAAGTTTGATGATAGATATTGTTTTGGTGTTCAATAAAGGCGTGGCGTTTTCCTTGCTCAGTTTTTTAGAGGGGGGTTTGAAATACTTGCAAATCCTTTTGATTTTAGGGCTTTTTATCTTTTTAATGCGCCAAAAGGAGCTTTTTAAAACCCATGCGATAGAGTTTGGCATGGTGTTTGGCGCTGGGGTTTCTAATGTTTTAGACCGGTTTGTGCATGGGGGCGTAGTGGATTATGTGTATTATCATTATGGCTTTGATTTTGCCATTTTTAATTTCGCTGATGTCATGATAGATGTGGGTGTGGGCGTTTTATTGTTGAAACAATTCTTTTTTAAGCAAAAACAAAACAAAATTAAGGCATAATCGCTCTTTTTAAAATAAAAGGTCGCGTAGCTCAGTTGGTAGAGCACTACCTTGACATGGTAGTGGCCGCTGGTTCAAGTCCAGTCGTGGCCACCATTATCACTCCAATTTTAATTCTCATTTTTTTGTGGGTTTTTGATTTTATCAAATGATTCTAAAGGGTATTAAACGCGCTCCCAATAACGCTTTTATAGCGCTTCAAAACTATAACACTAATTCGTTTTAAATAATAATTAGTTAATGAACGCTTCTGTTAATCTTAGTAAATCAAAACATTGCTACAATTACTCCAACCTTGATTTCGTTATGTCTTCAAGGAAAAACACTTTTAAGAATAGGAGAATGAGATGAAACTCACCCCAAAAGAGTTAGACAAGTTAATGCTCCACTATGCTGGAGAATTGGCTAGGAAACGCAAAGAAAAAGGCATTAAGCTTAACTATGTGGAAGCGGTAGCTTTGATTAGTGCCCATATTATGGAAGAAGCGAGAGCGGGTAAAAAGACTGCGGCTGAATTGATGCAAGAAGGACGCACCCTTTTAAAACCTGATGATGTGATGGATGGCGTGGCAAGCATGATCCATGAAGTGGGTATTGAAGCGATGTTTCCTGATGGGACCAAACTCGTAACCGTGCATACCCCTATTGAGGCTAATGGTAAATTAGTTCCTGGTGAGTTGTTCTTAAAAAATGAAGACATCACTATCAACGAAGGCAAAAAAGCCGTTAGCGTGAAAGTTAAAAATGTTGGCGACAGACCGGTTCAAATCGGCTCACACTTCCATTTCTTTGAAGTGAATAGATGCTTAGACTTTGACAGAGAAAAAACTTTCGGCAAACGCTTAGACATTGCGAGCGGGACAGCGGTAAGGTTTGAACCTGGCGAAGAAAAATCCGTAGAATTGATTGACATTGGCGGCAACAGAAGAATCTTTGGATTTAACGCATTGGTTGATAGGCAAGCAGACAACGAAAGCAAAAAAATTGCTTTACACAGAGCTAAAGAGCGTGGTTTTCATGGCGCTAAAAGCGATGACAACTATGTAAAAACAATTAAGGAGTAAGAAATGAAAAAGATTAGCAGAAAAGAATATGCTTCTATGTATGGCCCTACTACAGGCGATAAAGTGAGATTGGGCGATACAGATTTGATCGCTGAAGTAGAACATGACTACACCATTTATGGCGAAGAGCTTAAATTCGGCGGTGGTAAAACCCTAAGAGAAGGCATGAGCCAATCTAACAACCCTAGCAAAGAAGAACTGGATTTAATCATCACTAACGCTTTAATCGTGGATTACACCGGTATTTATAAAGCGGATATTGGTATTAAAGATGGCAAAATCGCTGGCATTGGTAAAGGCGGTAACAAAGACATGCAAGATGGCGTTAAAAACAATCTTAGCGTGGGTCCTGCTACTGAAGCCTTAGCCGGTGAAGGTTTGATCGTAACTGCTGGTGGTATTGACACACACATCCACTTCATTTCACCCCAACAAATCCCTACAGCTTTTGCAAGCGGTGTAACAACCATGATTGGTGGCGGAACTGGCCCTGCTGATGGCACTAATGCGACTACTATCACTCCAGGCAGAAGAAATTTAAAATTTATGCTCAGAGCGGCTGAAGAATATTCTGTGAACTTAGGTTTCTTGGCTAAAGGTAACACTTCTAACGATGCGAGCTTAGCCGATCAAATTGAAGCCGGTGCGATTGGTTTTAAAATCCACGAAGACTGGGGCACCACTCCTTCTGCAATCAATCATGCGTTAGATGTTGCGGACAAATACGATGTGCAAGTCGCTATCCACACAGACACTTTGAATGAAGCCGGTTGTGTAGAAGACACTATGGCAGCCATTGCCGGACGCACTATGCACACTTTCCACACTGAAGGCGCTGGCGGCGGACACGCTCCTGATATTATTAAAGTAGCCGGTGAACACAACATTCTACCCGCTTCCACTAACCCCACTATCCCTTTCACTGTGAATACAGAAGCCGAACACATGGACATGCTTATGGTGTGCCACCACTTGGATAAAAGCATTAAAGAAGATGTCCAGTTCGCTGATTCAAGGATCCGCCCTCAAACCATTGCGGCTGAAGACACTTTGCATGACATGGGGATTTTCTCCATCACTAGTTCTGACTCTCAAGCGATGGGTCGTGTGGGTGAAGTTATCACTAGAACTTGGCAAACAGCTGACAAAAACAAAAAAGAATTTGGCCGCTTGAAAGAAGAAAAAGGCGATAACGACAACTTCAGGATCAAACGCTACTTGTCTAAATACACCATTAACCCAGCGATCGCTCATGGGATTAGCGAGTATGTAGGTTCTGTAGAAGTGGGCAAAGTGGCTGACTTGGTATTGTGGAGTCCCGCATTTTTTGGCGTGAAACCCAACATGATCATCAAAGGCGGATTCATTGCATTAAGTCAAATGGGTGATGCGAACGCTTCTATCCCTACCCCACAACCGGTTTATTACAGAGAAATGTTCGCTCATCATGGTAAAGCTAAATACGATGCCAACATCACTTTTGTGTCTCAAGCGGCTTATGACAAAGGCATTAAAGAAGAATTAGGGCTTGAAAGACAAGTGTTGCCGGTAAAAAATTGCAGAAACATCACTAAAAAAGACATGCAATTCAACGACACTACCGCTCACATTGAAGTCAATCCTGAAACTTACCATGTGTTCGTGGATGGCAAAGAAGTAACTTCTAAACCAGCCAATAAAGTGAGCTTGGCGCAACTCTTTAGCATTTTCTAGGATTTTTTAGGAGCAATGCTCCTTAAATCCTTAGTTTTTAGCTCTCTGATTTTTTGTTTATCAAAAAATTGGGGGCTTTTTTTGTTTTTATTTTTTATCAATTTACTATTTTTCTTTATGATTAGCTCAAGCAACAAAAGTTATTCGTAAGGTGCGTTTGTTGTAAAAATTTTTGTTTGGAAGGAAAAGGCAATGCTAGGACTTGTATTGTTATATGTTGGGATTGTTTTAATCAGCAATGGGATTTGCGGGTTAACCAAAGTCGATCCTAAAAGCACTGCGGTGATGAACTTTTTTGTGGGTGGGCTCTCCATTATTTGTAATATAGTTGTCATCACTTATTCTGCACTCCACCCTACAGCCCCTGTAGAAGGTGCCGAAGATATTGTTCAAGTATCGCACCATTTGACTAGTTTCTATGGGCCAGCGACTGGGTTATTGTTTGGTTTTACCTACTTGTATGCGGCTATCAACCACACTTTTGGTTTGGATTGGAGGCCGTATTCTTGGTATAGCTTATTCGTAGCGATCAACACTGTTCCTGCTGCGATTTTATCCCACTATAGCGATATGCTTGATGATCACAAAGTGTTAGGCATCACTGAAGGCGATTGGTGGGCAATCATATGGTTGGCTTGGGGTGTTTTGTGGCTTACCGCTTTCATTGAAAACATCTTGAAAATTCCTTTAGGGAAATTCACTCCATGGCTTGCTATCATTGAGGGTATTTTAACCGCTTGGATCCCTGCTTGGTTGCTCTTTATCCAACACTGGGTGTGAGATGATCATAGAGCGTTTAATGGGCAATCTAAGGGATTTAAACCCCTTGGATTTCAGCGTGGATTATGTGGATTTAGAATGGTTTGAAACGAGGAAAAAAATCGCTCGTTTTAAAACCAGGCAAGGCAAAGACATAGCCATACGCCTTAAAGACGCTCCCAAGCTGGGTCTCTCTCAAGGGGATATTTTATTTAAAGAAGAGAAGGAAATTATCGCCGTTAATATCTTGAATTCTGAAGTCATTCACATCCAAGCTAAGAGCGTGGCAGAAGTAGCGAAAATATGCTATGAAATAGGAAACCGCCATGCGGCTTTATACTATGGCGAGTCCCAATTTGAATTTAAAACACCATTTGAAAAGCCCACACTAGCGTTACTAGAAAAGCTAGGGGTTCAAAATCGTGTTTTAAGTTCAAAACTGGATTCCAAAGATCGCTTAACCGTGAGCATGCCCCATAGTGAGCCTAATTTTAAGGTCTCACTAGCGAGCGATTTTAAAGTGGTCATGAAATAGAAAAATAAATGGATAAAGGAAAAAGCGTGAAAAGCACTGAAAAAAGCGTGGGTATGCCCCCAAAAACTCCAAAGACAGACAACCATGCTCATGTGGATAATGAATTTCTGATTTTACAAGTCAATGATGCGGTGTTCCCCATTGGATCTTACACGCATTCTTTTGGGCTAGAAACTTACATCCAACAAAAAAAGGTTACCAATAAAGAAAGCGCTTTAGAATATTTAAAAGCCAATCTCTCTAGCCAGTTCCTTTACACGGAAATGCTGAGCTTGAAATTAACCTATGAAAGCGCCCTCCAACAGGATTTAAAAA
Source organism: Helicobacter pylori oki112 (assembly GCF_000600085.1). Taxonomy (NCBI): domain Bacteria; kingdom Pseudomonadati; phylum Campylobacterota; class Epsilonproteobacteria; order Campylobacterales; family Helicobacteraceae; genus Helicobacter; species Helicobacter pylori. Next base: position 121,286 of record NZ_CP006821.1, on the reverse strand, counting down.
AGATCTTAGGGGTTGAAGAAATCATTATGCTATCCACAAGCCCCATGGAATTACGATTAGCCAACCAAAAGCTAGGCAATCGTTTCATTAAAACCTTACAAGCCATGAACGAATTAGACATGGGTGCATTTTTTAACGCTTACGCTCAACAAACCAAAGACCCCACCCATGCCACTAGCTATGGCGTTTTTGCGGCGAGTTTGAATATGGAATTGAAAAAGGCTTTAAGGCATTATCTTTATGCGCAAACTTCTAACATGGTGATCAACTGCGTTAAAAGCGTCCCACTATCTCAAAACGACGGGCAAAAAATCTTATTGAGCTTGCAAAGCCCTTTTAACCAGCTCATAGAAAAAACCCTAGAATTAGACGAAAGCCACCTGTGTGCAGCAAGCGTTCAAAACGACATTAAGGCGATGCAACATGAGAGTTTATACTCGCGCCTTTATATGTCTTGAATTTTAATCTCAAATTGAAAGGAATTTTATGGTAAAAATTGGAGTTTGTGGTCCTGTAGGAAGCGGTAAAACCGCCTTGATTGAAGCTTTAACGCGCCACATGTCAAAGGATTACGACATGGCGGTCATCACTAATGATATTTACACTAAAGAAGACGCAGAGTTTATGTGTAAAAATTCGGTGATGCCACGAGAGAGGATTATTGGCGTAGAAACAGGGGGCTGTCCGCACACGGCTATTAGAGAAGACGCTTCTATGAATTTAGAAGCCGTAGAAGAAATGCATGGCCGTTTCCCTAATTTGGAACTGCTTTTGATTGAAAGCGGAGGTGACAACCTTTCAGCGACTTTCAACCCAGAGCTAGCGGACTTTACGATTTTTGTGATTGATGTGGCTGAGGGCGATAAAATCCCCAGGAAAGGCGGGCCAGGAATCACGCGCTCAGACTTGCTTGTCATCAATAAAATTGACTTAGCCCCCTATGTGGGAGCGGACTTGAAAGTCATGGAAAGGGATTCTAAAAAAATGCGCGGCGAAAAGCCCTTTATTTTCACGAATATCCGCGCTAAAGAAGGCCTAGATGATGTGATCGCTTGGATTAAGCGCAACGCTTTATTGGAAGATTGATGAACACTTACGCTCAAGAATCCAAGCTCAGGCTAAAAACCAAAATAGGGGCTGATGGGCGGTGCGTGATTGAGGACAATTTTTTCACGCCCCCCTTTAAGCTTATGGCACCTTTTTACCCTAAAGACGATTTAGCTGAAATCATGCTTCTAGCGGTAAGCCCTGGCTTAATGAAAGGCGATGCACAAGACATGCAATTAAGCATCGGTCAAAATTGCAAGCTAAGGATCACTTCGCAATCCTTTGAAAAAATCCATAACACTGAAGATGGGTTTGCCAGCAGAGACATGCATATCGTTGTGGGGGAAAACGCCTTTTTAGACTTCGCGCCTTTCCCGTTAATCCCCTTTGAAAACGCGCATTTTAAGGGCAATACCACGATTTCTTTGCATTCTAGCTCTCAATTGCTCTATAGTGAAATCATTGTCGCTGGGCGAGTGGCGCGTAATGAGTTGTTTAAATTCAACCGCTTGCACACCAAAATCGCTATTTTACAAGATGAGAAGCCCATCTATTATGATAATACGATTTTAGATCCCAAAACCACCGACATGACAAACATGTGCATGTTTGATGGTTATACGCATTATTTGAATCTGGTGCTTGTCAATTGCCCCATAGAGCTCTCTGGTGCGCGAGAATTGATTGAAGAAAGCAAAGGAGTGGATGGAGCCGTGAGCGAGATTGCTAGTTCTCATTTATGCATGAAAGCTTTAGCGAAAGGTTCAGAACCCTTGTTGCATTTAAGAGAAAAAATCGCTCGCCTCATCACGCAAACCACCACGCAAAAGGTTTGAAAGCACTTCAAAAAGATTAAATCCCTTTAGTCTTTTTAACCCCCCCTTTTTTTTAACTCTCTTTTTTTTAACTCTCTTTTTTTTAACTCTCTTTTTTTTAACTCTCTTTTTTTTAACTCTCTTTTTTTAACTCTCTTTTTTTAACTCCCCCTTATAAGCTGAAAGGCCTGAATTCAGTGTGGCTGTCTTTGGAAAGCTCTATCAATAGCGCGTTGAGTTCGCTTGGTGAAGGTAAATCGCTTTGGAGAGCGTTCAAGTTTTCCCCATTGCACCTAAAGGCTAGGCATTGCTTGAAGTGGTTGCTTAACAATTCTCTTAACTTGTCAAAATGGTAATTAGTTTTAATTTGTTTGAAGTCGTGCACAAAGATGATGCAATACTGCTCGTTGTCGGTGGCTTTTTCTAAAAACAATTTTAACTTTTCCGCCCCTACTTTGTCGTGCAATTCTTTCGCTTCGTTGAGATTGTCTATCACAAGCGTGCTATTAGGATTCATAGCGGTGTCTAAAACGCTTAAGATATTTTCTACAGGCGTGATGCCGTATTCTTTTTGCGCATCAAAAGACCTTATCAAGCGTTTTTCTTTATTGCAAAAAACCAATTCTTTGTTCGCGCTCTTAATGTTTTGGAACAAGAGTTTCATTAAAGCGATGCGAGCGCTTAAATCTTGACTCACCACCAACAAATGCGATTCGTTACTTTCAAACTCCACTATCAAGTCCTTTTGCTCATAATCCACTTTTTTGCCCAGATGCAAACGCATTTCATTAGCCTTAAGGGTGTTGGGCATTTTTAAAGGTGTCTCGCCATTATAGATTTTACGATCTATGGGGGTGAGATTTCTTTGGTTAAATTCAGCGTGTATTTTTGTGAGAAAAGATTTGAAATCATCAGGGGCTTTAGGGATACTCATCTTGGTGTGGTATTTTTGATGCCCTCCGTTGTTGTTGAAAATGCCTTCTGGCCTGACAAGCTCACAAGCTGCATCATCGCCCAAAACACTACTGCTGTCGTCTGCATCCATAGGCAAAGCGATGCGGTTAGCGATTTGAGCCTTAAAGCTTGGATTAATGTCAGTGCCGCGCATGGTCTGAGTGGCTAAAACTAAATGCACCCCATAGCTGCGACCCTTTTTAAGCAGGGTGTTTAAATGCCCCTCCACCGCTTTAGTGGATTTATTATCGCTAAAAAGCACCTGAAATTCATCAATCACCACGATCAATCTGGGCATTTCGTCATGCTTGCGGTAATCGCTCAAATCTTTCACCTTAAACTGCTTGAACAGCTCGGATCTTTTTTTTATTTCATCGCAAAGCCAGCTTAAAAAACTAACACCAAAACCCACCGAACTCGCCACGCTCACCAATCTCGCATGCTCTAAAATCGGATCTGTGTATGCGTTAAATTCCACCCCCTCTTTATAGTCTAACAAAAAGAGTTGGACTTCATCGGGAGCGTAGTAGAAGGCTAGATTTTGGATCAACACATGCAAGAAATTGGATTTCCCGCTCCCACTGTGGTCGCAAATGAGCGTGTGGTTTTGTGCGTTACCGATCTCAAAACACACTTCCTTATGGTTAATGTCCCACCCCACCGGCACGCTTACTTCATGCTGAGAGCTTTTAGTCCAAAATTCACTCTCTTTTTGTAAGTCTTTCAACTCCCTTTTAACTTCTTTTTTTTGCTTGTAATACGCTTTAATTTTATCGGCGAAGTCTTTCATGTGTTGGGATTTAATACCATGATCGTTGATCACTTCCACATTAAGGTATTTCAAGCGTTCAAAACTTGTCGTATCTTTAAAAAACTCCGCATAATTTTTCAAATCTTCTGCGGATTTATTGTTTTTTTCACTCTCCAAATTGACAAAGCTCAAAACCCCATTTTTAGAGCCAAAACGCATGATTTTTTCCAAATAATAAAGCGCGTTTTGACTTAAAGCATCTACCCCGCTTAAAAAAAGCGCTTTTAAAGGCAAGCGGTCTTCTTTTTCTTCATTATAATGCGCAAAATCTCTAAAACCGGCCAATTTTTCTTGCAAATTAACCTTTAAATATTCATACAAATGCTTTAGGGCTTCTTCTATTTCCTTGCTTTCGGTTAAAATCCTTTGCTGGTAAATAAAGTCATTGTTTTTATCTAAAAGCCTTCTTGCCAGATTGAAAATGCCCCCTAGACTCAGCGCATCAACCAAAATCACTTCCAGTTGCACTAAAGGCGCGCTAGAGAGTAAGTGCATGAGCATTTCTCTCAAAAACTGCCCGTCTTTTTCATGCTCTATATACAAGCTTTTAGGAGGGAAAGGATAAACTTTAGGCAAGCAAAATTCCATGTTAGCGCCATTTTTGCCCCTAACATGCAATAAACCACAGCTTAAAAATTTAGGGTAAGCACCCTCTTCATTGAACTTTGGCGCGTCTGTGAATTGCGCTTGAATTTGCCTGATACTCTTTTGATAGTTCTCTATTTGTGAGACGATCGGCTTGAGAAAACTCTCTGGCTCTTTTTTAGCGATAACTTTATCTAAGGCATCGTCCAGTTCTTTTAATAAATTACCCGCATCAATCATTTTTATCCTTAAGATATTCATCATAGCACCTCTTGGCTTCTCTTTCATGCTCTTTGGCTTCACGCATAAGCCTATCGATCTCGCTTGGTGAATGGAAATTCATATGAATTTGCTTCTCCAAACGCTTGGCTTCTTCAAGTTGCTCGTTGATTCTTCTTCTTTGGTATTGAGTGTCTTGCTCTAAATTTTCTAAATCATGCACGATTTTTAGCATCTCCTCTAGCGCCTCACTTTTAAGTTTCTGCCCTAAATTATCTTGCATGGCGTTTTCTACGAAATAGTCGCAAATCCTTCTTAACTCATTGGTGCAACCCTCCAAAAAAACTTTATGAGAAAACATTTTAACCCCTTGATTCCAGTTTTTTTAAAAACATTTTAAGATTTAATAGCGCTTTTTTTGAGCCATTATCGGTGTCTAAAAACAGCACCACATCAGTGGTCATATTCCAAAGATAATACCCCCCCATACCCGTCATTAGCAAAGACGATTTCTTCAGGCTCTAACCATTCTTTCAAGCTCTGCATGAAATCAATAAACAAGCCCTTGCCCTCTAAATTGAAATTCAAAACATGTTTGAATGTGTAGGATTCATTGCCCACCATGAAATAACGCAATTGGCTAAAACCATAGTTTGATCGTTTGATAAAGTCCTTAAATTCATCGCTAAAGCCTATTTTCAACCGCTCTTCTAATAAATGAAACGCATTTTCATTGAGAGGCTCTACAAATTCCCAGTTCAATTCTGTTTCTGTAGAAATTCTATCCATAGTGAATATCTTTTCGTGTGTTTCACGCCTAATAACAACTCTTCTCTCACCAACGCCACATTCCCTAAAACATTCGCATCAAAATGCCACAAATAGCCTCTAGGGATGAATCCTTTTGCGATCTGTTCCAAATCTGTCGCATCAAAGCCCAAATCGTTGTCTTTAAGCGCGGCTTGTAAAGCCTTTAGGGCATGATGAGCGCATGCGGTTTTATTTAAATCTTCTAAAGGCACAATGGCGCTAAAAACGCTATCAAATTCCGCCAAACGCCACTCATTAAAGCTGACTTCTTCCGGATAGGGGTTTTTTTCATCTACAATAAAGCCCTCTTTACGGCTTTCTAAAAACTCCCTATACTCCAACGCTTTTTGCGTATAATCTTCATTGCGTTCTAAAACGGGATCGATTTTTTGACTCAAATTTTCCGTAGCACGCTCTAACTCTGTTTCCAAGCTATCAAAAGCTTCATTCACAGCGTTTGGATCGTTAGGGGCTTCTTTGATTTTTTCTGCAAAACCTTCTAAAGCTTTCTTGCAATTTTTAACGCAATTCTTTTTGGCTAGAGTCAAGCTTTCGTTATAAGAAGGTACGCTTAAAACGCTTGGCATCAAATCCTCTAAACTCTTTTCAAATTCTCGCTCTTTAGAGATTGCCATGCGATCCAATTCATCGTTAGGGTTTTCATCATAAGAAGATACGCCCATCAAATCCTCTAAATTTTCCAACTCTCGCTCTTTAGAGGCTTTAGCGCGATCCTTCTTAGAAAAAGCGTTGATCCTGTCTTTCCAATCAGCGTATAAAGAAGCACTAAAATTTTCCCTCAAATCCTTCAAACGCTCATCAAAAACGCTTTTTTTAGGGCTATAAGAGAAAGTAGGCCGTTCAAAATCGTATTCCATTAAAACGCCTGGGGTTGGAAAGTTGTATTCGTTATCTATCGCCGCGCTCGCTTGTTTCAAACGCCTGATAAATTCCTGGTGCTTATCGGTATAAAAATGCAACCTCTTTTTAACGCCCTCCCAAGCTTGATTCACAAGATCCACGCTCGCTTTGGCTTGAGTGGCGTAGATTTCAAGCATTCGTTCTAATAACCTTACATTGTGTTCCCATTTTTCTATATTGTCTTCCATAAGGTTTAAGCCCTTTTCACAAGCTTCAGCGCCTAATTTAGCAGGAGGGAAAATAGTCGAGACTGCATCACAAACACCTCCACAAAAATCTAAAACAGATCCCCAAAAGCCCTTTCGCTTTTTTATGGCTGCGTTTAATTTTCCTATGGCTTTTTCCACAATTGCATTTCAATTTTTCTGCGCTCCACTATGATTTTTAGCGCATAACTATCAAGGTCTTTGATAAAACCAAGACACCTTTTTTCTTGCAGGGATTTTTTAAAATCCCTGCATCTTCTAACAACCTCTTTGACTTCTTCTGTATCCGTTTTCCATTCAGCCATAAACCACCCCTTAATAATCCTCTTCTAAAACCCTAATCCTCTCTTTAAGCCATGCGATTTGCTCTTGCGCGGCTTCATCAAACTCGTTGAAAGTGCTTTTCAAATTATCCAGCACCTCGCTAAATTTGTCTCTTTTAGCGTCTCGCCATGATTCTAAATTATGGAAATGGCTGCTCAAGCCATTCACTTCATCATTCAATAACTCTTTAAAGCGTTCTAAATGATTCACAAATTCCCTAACCTCTTCGGTATCCATTTGCACTTTGCTCATCTGTTGTCCTTTCTTTTAAAAATTTTCTTCATTAGAATCAGGCTTTTTATCGCCGCTGATTCTAATGCTTCCACCCCCATAGCTAGGGGGTGTTTGTGTGTGCGATTCTTGCGCCTGGCCTCTTTCTCTTTTGTATTTTTCTTGCTGGCTTTGGTGGTATGTTTTCATGCTGTCTATCACTATTTTTTGATGAGAACTCTCTAAATCAGCGTTGGTGAGCAATTTTTTTGTGCCATTACCCAAGCTATTAGAACGCTTGTCTTCTACTTTGAGCGACAAATTCCAATCCTTAAACCCCTCCAAAGCCTCCACTAACGCTACCACAAGCTTCCTGTCCCAAATGGAATTTTTCAAATCCTTACACAAGGAAAAAACCTCGCTTGAAAACGGGTAGTCATACAAAAACAAAAGGTCTAAATTTTCTAAAAATTCTAGATTGCAACGCTCTTTAAAACTTTTCAAAAAACCCTCTTTTAACGGAACAAAGCCTTCAGTGATAGGGATTAGCCCCTTGTCTTTGGCGCATTTAAACACCATAATGCTTTTTTCAATCACGACAAACGCATACGCGCTCTTAGTCATCATAATTTTTCTACCTCGCTTTCATAGATTAGTTGGTCGTCTTTAAACAGCCCCACTTTAATGCTTTGGGAATCCACGCAACACACCTTCACATCCACTTCTTCATGCTCTTCTAGCGCTATGGAAATCATTTGCGTATCTTGAATGTTTAGAGTGTTGGTGTTGGCGAGAGATTTATCGCTATAGCGTATCTCTAGCTCATCAAAGCCTCCCCATTCCTCTTTAATTTGGAAAATCTGGTATTCATTAGGTTTTAAAGAATCCCGACTGATTTTAGTGTGGAAATTCCCTTCTTTTTCAACGCCCAGATCGTATTTAAACACCGGATTGGAATCTATAGAGGGCATTTCAATCCCTTTAGCCTTGTCCCTGCTTTCTAAAAGCCCAAAGGCCACCCCGGTTTTGCAAGTGGGCTTCAAATAAGCGGGTGTGTTAGAAACGTCTTCTCCTGTAAGCTCTAAAATCTGTTTGTCTGATTTTTCTGTGCCTAGCGGCTCGTAAATGATGAATTTAAAATCATTTTTAGAAGTCTTTTGCTTATAATCTTTGAGCTGCTTTTCTTTGGCGTTTTCAAACGCTTGTTTGACCAACACCGAACGGCTCGCATTCCCGCCTAAGAAAATATGAAACGCCCGACACTGATCATCAATGTTTTCAGCCATCACTTTAGAAAATCCGGCAAAGAAGTTGGCAACGCCTTCATTGATCTTGTCTTTTAAGAGGTTTAAAAGCTCTTTGCAATCAACTTTGAGTTGGGTGTCTTTTGCTTCCCCATTCCTATCAAACAGCTGGATTTTAAATTCCTTTTCAAAGCCTTCTATCTCAAACTCTTCGCCTTCTTCTATCGCTTCTATGATATTAGCGTCTAATTTTTCTAAAAAAGGGCGTAATTGAGAAGCGATCGTTTGCAAATTCAAGCGCGCTCCACTGGAGTTTTGCATAAACGATCCAAAGCGTTGCATATCGATCCTGTCATAGTTGGGCTTAGCGATGACAATATCTTTTGCTTTCAGCTCTTGGAAATTTTGGGCATACGCTTCCCAAGCCAACAATTCCAATAAATTTTCACCGCCTAAATATTTATCCCCTCCACTGCTAAAATGCATCATTTTGTAAAAGAATTTAGGGCTGGTGCTTTTTTCCCATTTGCCAAAGTCAAAATCCGTCGTCCCGCCCCCAAAATCAAACACCCCGTAATAAACCGGCTTGTCTAACTTCTCTGATTTAAAAAACCCGTAGCTTTTTAAAGCGCTAATGTCATACGCGCAAGGCTCGCTCGCTCTCAATTCCACTTTGAAAGTTTTAGCCGTTTTTTCATCGTCAAAAACATGCCGGGGTAAGGATTTTTTCAAGCCTCTTTCAAAACTCTCTCTGATTTTTTCAGCCTGATGCTTTTCATATTTAACGGGGTAGGATAAAAAGTATTTCAAAAACACGCCATTGTGCATGTTGTTGATGCAGCGGCCGATGTAGTAAGCGTAGATTTCTATGGGGTTAAAACCCGTGCAATCAGTAAAACTCTCTAAAGAAAAATCCTCTTCTAAATCCCTAAAATTCTGTTTTTCATCCGCTCCAGCCCATTGCTTCAATTTAGAAAAGACCGATACAAATCATTCCCTTTAACGCCTTCAGCATTCTTTTGGGCTTCATGCGCCACTTCTATATCGTTCTTTTCTGTGAAAGGGCGGTGATCTAGCGCGTTGTATTCTGTATTAAATTTTTCTTTGTGTCTGAACTCCATGATCGTAGGGTTTTCAAACTTTGTTAGGCTTGCGTCATCTACATTCCCGCCAATAGAAAGCAAGCGGTATGTTCCCGTCTTATCCATATAGCTTGCGGTCGTGCTTTTAGTCCCAAAGTCAATAGCGACAACGCCCTTTTTTAAATCCTTCAAACTTGAGCGCGCATAGAAGTTCATTTCTTTATTGTTGCTGTCTAAATTATCAAACCTAAAGGTTACGCTTTCTTTAGGCACACTAGGCACCTCTAAATCCCAATGCCCTCCATTTAAATCAAGCAATTGGCTTTGGCTATAGCTCTTAAGGCCTACCGCTACACTATCCACCTTGAGCATTAACTCTTTAAATTTTTCAAAATCCACATACACATCGCTATCAGAAACGATCTCTAAGGTTTTTTCTATTTGCTCATTAGCGATCTTTTTAGCTTGCGCTAAATCCTCTAAGAATTTTTGATTGTCATCAGAAAGATACCTTAAAGAAGTCTCATTATTGGCGATCACATGAAGCACCCACAGCGCTTGTTTGAATTTGGTCCGATCTTCTTTTGACACTTCATCTTTGAAATGGATCGGTATTTCTTCATTGAATTTGACTCCATCCTTTAAAGACTTATCGCACAATTTCTCTACTAAGGGGTGGCCAAGAGGCAGTTCTAAACTTTTTTCTTTTGCCATGATATTTCCTTTATTGTGGTTTTTGTGGTTGCAATGTGAAGAGTTGCTCGTTCAAGCCATAAGCCCTCTCTTTGAGCGCTATGTTCTCTTCTTCTAATTTTCTGTTTTGTCGTTTTAAATCCTGGTTTGCGCTCGCTAAACGCCTGTTGTGTAAGTCCAGTTTGCTTTTTTCTTCCATAGCCTCTAAGCTCTTCAAGCGCGCGATTTCTCGCTCCAGCTCGGTTTTTTCTTTGGCTGTTTTTTCTTTAGCTTGCGCTAATTGAGCGTTAGAGTTTTCTAAAGCTTGCCGTAATTGATTGTTAGCGTTTTCTAACCCGCTGATTTTTACAGATAGGTTTTCTTTTTCTTTAGATAACTTGTCGTTTCTGTTTTCTAGCTCGGTGTTTTCTTTGGTTAGCTTGTCTTTTGTTATGAATAACTTGTCGTTTTTTTGCCGTAATTGATTGTTAGCGTCTTTCAACTCGCTAGTTTCTGTAGCTAAGTATTCTCTTTCTCTTAACAACTCGGCGTTTTCATTTTCTAACTCACCGATGCGGGCTTCTAATTCTTCTCTTATTTGATAGAAGCCAAACCATTCTTCAATGAGCCTTCCCATTTATGATCCCATATCCACGATAGTGTAACATGCTATTTTTTTGTCGTATGTGTAGCCTCTTAAGACCACTCTTCGCATCTTTTGAGAAGTGTTTTGCTCTGGGTATAGCTTTTTGCAAGAATGATCATAAGCGCTTGGCTCTTTCAAACGCTCAAATTTATTGTCCTTAATGTATTCAAAAAGCAAATCAAACAATTCAGCTAATTTTTCGCCTTTATCGCTCCTCTTATCGCTTAATTCTTGGCTCGCTTTGTTATAAAGGCTTTCTAAATAGTATTTGCTATCGCTAAGAACAGATGCGATCAAATCCATTGCGCTGTGAGTGGTTGCTACAAAATTAAAATTCAAGCGATCTTTGACTTCCAAAAAGACTTCATAGAGTTTTTCTAATTTTTGGTATGGAGCATGCCTTCGCTCTAGCTCGTTTAGTTTTTGGCTCGTTTGTTCGGCTTGGGTTTTTGCTGTTGATAGATCTGTATTGAGTTTTTCTTTTTCTGTGGTTAGCTTATCTCTTTCTCTAGTTAGCTTATCTTTTTCTGTGGATAACCCAGTAATCTTGTTATTTAATTCTGTTTTTTCTGTGGTTAGCACTTCAATTTTTTCAGCTAACTCGGTGTTTTGTGTGGTTAGTTTTTCTCTATCTTTTAATAGTTCGTCGTTTCCATTTTTTAAAGCTTGCTGAGATTGTTCTAACTCTTTCACTCGCTTTTGTAATTCGGCTTTGTCTTTAGTTAGGTTTTCTTTGTCTTTAGTTAGATTTTCTTTATCTGTGGCTAACCCAGTAATCTTGTTATTTAATTCTCTTTTTTCTGCTGTTAGTTCTTGATTTGTTTCAATCAGTGTTTTATTTTGGTCAGCTAGCTTATCTCTTTCTCTAGTTAGATCTGTTTTATCTCTATTTAGTTTGGCGTTTTCTTCTTGGACTTCTTGGACTTTTTTAAGCTCTTCCTCTTTTTTTAAAGCGTCTTTTGAGTTTTCTTGGGTGTCGTTAGAAGATTTTCCAAGCGAAAAGAAAGAGCCTATAAGATGAGAGATTTTTCTAAGGGGCTCAAAGTCTTCTAATTTAAGATCTTCTAATTTTTTTACGCGATCTGTAAGATCTTTAACAGATTTTGAAAGCTCTTCATTATTATTGGGGGGGGGTGGAAGCAGTCGTTCTTGAAATATTCGTATTTTCTACAATATGAGTGCCACTCATAAGAATACCTCCTTTTATAATTATATCAGTGTTAAAAAGATTGTTATTGTAATTTGAGAAAACTTAAAATGAGCTTTATTATCCCCCCCTTTCGCCCCCTCTTTATAAACCCCTAGAATGTAGAATCCCAGTGGTTTAAGTTAGAAGAATAAGGGTCAAAAAAGCCCTTAGGCATGTATTGCACTTCTTTTTTGGTAGAAGCGTCTTTTGAAGAATGGTCTTTAGGGAGACAAGCGAAACGCTGAGTATCAAAGCTAGAACAACCGCTAAATAACAACGCACCGAGTGTGCCAATCATAATACCATTTTTAATTGTTTTCATTTTATATCCTTTGTTTTGTAAAATTCTTTGTAAATCCGTTTAATTTAAAATCGTTTAATTGAATAAGCTAAACTTTAAATTACACGATGCGAATTTTATAATTCATTTTTAAACGAAAAGTAAATGAAGCTAAAAACAATACAAATTATCACTCAAATTCTTATCATTGTGTAAAAATGCGTGATAAACTCAAACAGATTGGAATGAGAATTAATTACCGCTAGAACAAAATTTAAAATTAAAAAACATTACCAACCCATAAGACTTAAAGCCACCCGCTTAAAACATGCTACAATCAAGCCAAATTCTTAAATAAAAGGTAAGCTCATGCAAAAAATCATTGACGATTCACTAGAATTAGCTAAAAAACTGCAAGATAGTATCAGTAACCATTTGAGCGAGCAAGAAAAAGCGTTCCACTCTAAAATGCAAAAGCTTTTAAACAACCCTGAAAATAAAGTCATGCTCATAGAGCTTATGGATCGGAGTTTTAGGTGCTTGGATAATAAAGCCCGCTTTGAAATGATTGAGCATGTTTTAGACAAATACAAAAGCCGTGAGATTTTTTCTTCCTTTGAAAAATTGCTTTTAATGGGGTTTTTGAGCTTTGGGAAAATGCTCCCTGATATGAGCGTGCCTTTCTTTGTCAATAAAATCAGAAGCGACACGAAAGCGATGGTATTGGATCAAGAAGAGAGCCAATTAAAAGAGCGGATTTTAAAAAGAAAAAATGAAAAAATCATTTTGAATGTGAATTTTATTGGCGAAGAGGTTTTAGGCGAAGAAGAAGCTAGTGCACGTTTTGAAAAATACTCTCAAGCCCTAAAATCCAACTACATTCAATACATTTCCATTAAAATCACAACGATTTTTTCTCAAATCAATATCCTTGATTTTGAATACTCTAAAAAAGAGATTGTCAAACGCCTAGACGCTCTTTATGCCCTGGCTTTAGAAGAAGAAAAAAAGCAAGGCATGCCTAAATTTATTAATTTGGATATGGAGGAGTTTAGGGATTTGGAACTCACGGTGGAGTCTTTTATGGAGTCTATCGCTAAATTTGATTTGAACGCTGGTATTGTGTTGCAAGCCTATATCCCTGATTCTTATGAATATTTGAAAAAACTGCACGCTTTTTCTAAAGAAAGGGTTTTAAAAGGGTTAAAGCCCATTAAAATCCGCTTTGTTAAGGGAGCGAACATGGAGAGCGAAGAGACGATCGCTTCCGTGAAAGATTGGGCGTTACCCACATTTTCCAATAAGCAAGACACCGATTCTAATTACAATAAAATGTTAGATTTTGTTTTAGAGGGCGATAATTATAAATACATTCATATTGGCGCAGCGAGTCATAATATTTTTGAAATCGCTTATGTTTATACACGCATCCATGCCCTTAACGACCCTGTTGTGTTAGAGCATTTCAGCTTTGAAATGCTAGAGGGCATGAGCTTGCAAGCGAGCCAAGAACTAAAAGAGATGCACAAACTCATTCTTTATGCGCCGGTGTGCGATGAAGCGCATTTTAACAATGCGATCGCTTACTTGGTGAGAAGGTTAGACGAAAACACCTCAAGCGATAATTTCATGAAAGCTTTCTTTAATCTCAAAGTAGGCACGAGCGAATGGAAAGACCAAGAGCAACGCTTTTTAAACAGCCTTAAAGGAATCGCTGCTTTAGACAATGCCACCCATAGGACTCAAGACAGGAACGCCAAACAAACCGGCCATACCACCTACCCAAACCACTCCTTTAAAAACGAAAGCGATACCGATTTTATCTTAAAAGCCAACCGAGAATGGGCTAAAAAAGTGCGCGAGAAAATGCATAACGCTCCTATTTTAGAGCTTTACCCAGAAATAGATGGGAGGTTTGAAGATCCTAATTTAACCCCTTTAGAAGTCTTTGATAAAATCCATCATAAAAAAATCGCTAGCGTGCATTTAGCGGATAAGGAAGCGATTTTAAAAGCCCTAGAAGTGGCTAAAAGCGATAAGAGTCATTTCAGTCAAAAAAGCTTTGCAGAAATCCATGCCTTAATGAGTCAAACCGCCCAGCTTTTTAGAGAAAGGAGAGGCGATTTGATAGGGATTTCGGCTTTAGAAGTGGGTAAGACTTTCGCTGAAACGGACGCTGAAGTGAGCGAAGCCATTGACTTTTTAGAGTTTTACCCTTACAGCTTAAGGGTGTTACAAGAACAAAACCCAAAAACACAATTCACCCCCAAAGGCGTGGGTGTGGTCATTGCCCCATGGAATTTCCCTGTGGGCATTTCTGTAGGCACTATCGCTGCCCCCCTAGCCGCGGGCAATCGGGTGATTTACAAGCCCTCAAGTTTGTCTAGCGTAACGGGTTATAAGCTTTGTGAGTGCTTTTGGGATGCGGGCGTGCCTAGAGATGCACTCATTTACTTGCCCTCTAAAGGGAGCGATATTAGCGAACATCTTTTAAAAGATGGAAGCATCCAGTTTGCCGTTTTAACAGGGGGCGAAGACACCGCTTATAAAATGCTAGAGGCTAACCCCACTTTAGCCTTGAGCGCTGAAACAGGCGGTAAAAACGCCACTATTGTGAGCAAAATGGCAGACAGAGATCAAGCGATTAAAAATGTTATCCATTCAGCTTTTAGCAATTCGGGGCAAAAATGCTCCGCCACTTCGCTTTTAGTGTTGGAAAAAGAAGTCTATGAAGATGAGAACTTTAAAAAGACTCTAATAGATGCGACTCTAAGCCTTAGCGTGGGCGATCCTTTTGATTTCAAAAACAAAATCGGCGCTCTAGCGGACAAGCCTAATGAAAAGGTCATCAAAGCCATAGACGAATTGAAAAGCTATGAAAATTACGAAATCCCGGTAAGCTTTGTCAATGATAACCCCTATTTGATGAAGCCAAGCATCAAATACGGCACTAAAAAAGGCGATTTCACACACCAAACTGAGCTTTTTACGCCCATTTTATCCGTGATGAAGGCGCAAGATTTAGACGAGGCGATAGAGATAGTCAATTCTACCGGTTACGGGCTGACTAGCGCGTTAGAGTCTTTGGACGAAAGGGAGTGGGAGTATTATTTAGAACGCATTGAAGCCGGTAATATCTATATCAACAAACCCACCACAGGAGCGATTGTCTTGCGCCAGCCTTTTGGGGGGGTTAAAAAATCCGCTGTAGGGTTTGGGAGGAAGGTGGGCATTTTTAACTATATCACGCAATTTGTGAATATCCATCAAGATGAAGAAGATGAAAACGCCTTAAAAAACCCCTTAAGCGAAGCTTTAGAGGGCTTGACTCAAAAAGGCTATGATGAGCATACGCATGAGTTGAAGCGCGCGATTTTTATGGCAAAGAGCTACGCTTATCATTACAAACATGAATTCAGCCAAGCTAAAGACTATGTCAAAATCAGAGGTGAAGACAACCTTTTTTCCTACACCAAAGTTAAAAGCGTGGGCTATCGCATCACCGAAAAGGACACCTTAAGCGATATGTTAGGCGTGGCTTTAGCATGCTTAATTTCTCAGATCCCTTTAACGCTCAGCATAGAAAACGAACGAACGAACAAGGATTTAACCTTTTTTTTAGAATGCTTAAAAACGCTCCGAGCAAACGCCCCTATCGTTTATGAAAGCTTGCAAAAATTTAGCGAAAAATTGCATGCTTTCAATCGTGTCCGTTATTTAAAAAACGATTTGGATTTATTGCACAAGCAAGCGAGTGCTTTAGGGATGGTTTTAGCCACGACTAAACCCTGCTTGAACGGGCGTTTTGAATTGCTGTATTACCACTTAGAGCGATCGGTTAGTATTTCTTATCATCGTTACGGGAATTTAGGCTCAAGGGTTTTAAGGCAACACCCTTGCCGCAATTCATGTTGTGCTGAAAAATAAATATTGTATTAAATAAGGAGATTAAAATGGGACATGTTGTTTTAAGCACCCCTATTGTTACGATGTTTGTCGTTTATTCGCTGTTAATGCTCTATATTGGTTTTTATTTTTACAAACAAAATAAAACGACTGAAGATTATTTCTTAGGCGATCGTTCTATGGGCCCTATCATTAGCGCTTTGAGCGCTGGGGCGAGTGACATGAGCGGGTGGCTTTTAATGGGATTACCGGGAGCTTTATATGTGGGGGGGCTTATCAATTCACACATCGCCATAGGCTTGAGTTTGGGTGCATTGATTAACTGGGTTTTTGTGGCCAAACGCTTACGCATTTATACGAGCGTGATCGCTAATTCCATCACCATTTCAGATTATTTTGAAACGCGCTTTAGCGATGATAAACACATCTTGCGCTTGATTTCAGCTTTTGTGATTTTGATCTTTTTTATTTTTTACATTTCTTCAGGGCTGGTGAGTGGGGCTAAGCTCTTTGAAGCGACCTTTGGCATTCAATACACCTACGCTTTAAGCATTGGCACGCTGATTATTGTCTCTTACACCTTTTTAGGGGGGTATAAGGCGGTGTGTTGGACGGATTTGATTCAAGGGCTTTTGATGATGAGTGCTTTAATCGTGGTGCCAATCGTTATGATAATCCATCTTGGAGGGATTGGAGAGGGGATTAAAATCATTAGAGAAATCAAGCCTGAAAACCTTTCTTTCTTGCAAGGCTCTAGCGTAGTCGCCATTATTTCAAGCCTTGCTTGGGGGTTAGGCTATTTTGGGCAACCCCATATTTTAGTGCGTTTCATGTCTATCCGCTCCATTAGAGATGTGCCTAAAGCGACCACTATTGGGATTTCTTGGATGGTTATTTCTTTGATTGGGGCATGCGTTATGGGGCTTTTAGGCGTTGCGTATGTGCATAAATTTGATTTGAGTTTAGAAGACCCTGAAAAGATTTTCATTGTGATGAGTCAATTGCTCTTTAACCCTTGGATCACAGGCATTTTATTGAGCGCGATTTTAGCGGCGGTGATGAGCACGGCCAGTTCGCAACTGCTTGTAAGCTCTTCTACCATTGCTGAAGATTTCTATGCGACGATTTTCAACAAAAACGCCCCGCAAAAATTAGTGATGGTTATTTCTAGGCTTTCGGTTTTAGGGGTGGCTTGCATCGCTTTTTTCATTTCAACGGATAGAAACGCCAGCATTCTCAGCATCGTGAGTTACGCATGGGCTGGTTTTGGCGCGAGCTTTGGCTCTGTGATTTTATTTTCACTTTTTTGGTCAAGAATGACACGCATTGGCGCGATTGCTGGCATGCTCTCTGGGGCTAGCACGGTGATTTTATACGATAAATTTGGCAAAAGCTTTTTGGATATTTATGAAATCGTTCCGGGTTTTATTGTAGCAAGCGTAGCTATTGTGGTGTTTAGTTTGTTTTCTAGCGTGCGAGCAGGCACTAAAGAGGCTTTTGAAACCATGCTTAAAGAAATTGAAAGCTTGAAACGTTAATGCTTCAAATGAGTTTAATTTAATCCTTAATCCCCCTATGCTCTTTAATCAAACCTTAACCTATATTTCTTTATTTTCTGGGGCTAGAGCAAAATTTGAGTGGCGATACTCTATGATGAGATAATCAATTCTAAAACCTTTAAACAAAAACTAATGAGCGTTATTTTATAATCCTTTTAAAAAATGAAAGGTTATTGTTGCTTGTTTCTCACTTCTTAAACGCTATTGACCCTTTTAACTTAGGGGTGTTGTTGAGCCGTTTCCAAATTAAAAATGGTTGTATTTATTTGATAAAATAATGAACTTTAACAACTTATTTTTCAATCAAAAACACCTCTTATCCTAAAATTGTTTTTAGAAATTTAAGCAATATTTTTGTTACAATCTATGCAGTGAAACTATTTTTCAAAAAGGTTGAATTGGTGAATTATTGGACAAAGCTAAGCATAGAATACGCTAATCAACGCTCCTATTTGGATGACTTGTTTCAAGTATATCCTACAATTCCAGAAGGTTTGAGAGAAATTGATTCAAAGATTTGGTCTAATGTTGAATATCATTTTAAACGAAAAGACAATTTAGCCTTAATAACTGAATTGCTTAATTTAGATTTATTCCCTATTAAAGATAGTTATATGGCTTATTTAAAACGGGATAAAAGTGCCTTAGAACGCAATCCAAGAACAATCAATCGTATTTGTGGGAGATTGTATGAAATGGGGCTTAATAAAATTTTTGAAAAATGCAGTGAGCCAAAAGAAACAAACCGCTAAATCGGTCCTATGTTTAAAGATTGGCTCAATAATAAATCTTTAGGTGTTGAGCCTGTAAATTTAAATGATTTTATAGCGAATGAAAACGATGCCATTTTAAGAGCAAGCGATACATGGCAGAATTTGCCAAATCTCATTTAAATTATCACCATCATAAAGGGCTAGACTTTGTGGCAAGATTTAACAAAAAATACATTATTGGCGAAGCTAAATTTTTAACTGATTTTGGAGGACACCAAAACGCTCAATTTAACGACGCTATTAGCACAATTGAAACGCCCAACATCAAAGCAATTAAAGTGGCTATTTTAGATGGCGTATTATATATTGAAAGCAATAATAAAATGCGTAAATTGCTAGATACTACTTATAGAAACTATAATATTATGAGCGCGTTAGTGTTACGAGAATTTTTATATCAGATTTAAATGAGAGAAATGCAAAACTTATTAATACAAGCAGAAAATGCAATCGCTCTACTTTTTTTATTGAATGATAAAAACCTAAAAGGAAAAATAGATTTGGTATATATTGACCCTCCATTTGCTACAAACAATCATTTTACTATCACAAATGGTAGAGCAACCACAATTAGCAATTCTAAGAATGGCGATATTGCTTATAGCGACAAAGTAGTGGGTATGGATTTTATAGAATTTTTAAAGCAACGCCTAGTATTGCTTAAAGAATTGCTTTCAGAACAAGGCTCTATCTATGTGCATACAGATTGTAAGATAGGGCATTATGTTAAGGTGATGTTAGATGAAATATTTGGCATACAAAATTTTAGAAATGAAATCACACGCATAAAGTGCAATCCTAAAAATTTTAAAAGGATGGGCTATGGCAACATAAAAGATATGATTTTATTTTACTCTAAAGGAAAAAATCCCATTTTTAACGAACCTAAGATTCCTTATACGCCACAAGATTTAGAAAAACGATTCCCTAAAATTGACAAAGATAAAAGGCGTTACACTACCGTTCCAATACATGCTCCAGGAGAAGTAGAAAGTGGCGAATGTTCTAAAGCATTTAAAGGTATGCTACCTCCAAAAGGGCGGCATTGGCGCACTGATGTTGCCACACTTGAGCGTTGGGACAAAGAAGGCTTGATTGAGTACTCTAACAATAATAACCCTAGAAAAAAAATTTATGCCTCAGAACAAGTTGGCAAAAGAGTCCAAGACATCTGGGAATTTAAAGACCCACAATATCCAAGCTACCCTACAGAAAAAAACGCTCAATTATTAGACTTAATCATTAAAACCTCTTCTAATAAAGATAGCATTGTTTTAGATTGTTTTTGTGGTTCTGGAACAACTTTAAAATCTGCGTTTTTATTGCAACGAAAATTTATAGGCATTGATAATTCCGATTTAGCTATCCAAGCTTGCAAAAACAAGCTTGAAACAATAACAAAAGACTTGTTTGTTTCTCAAAATTTTTATGATTTCCTTGTTTTTTAAAATTGTATCAGGTCAAGATAACTCCAATAAAACTTGATACAAGTTTTCTTTATACCTAAATTTGTGTTCTTTTAAATGGAGTCAAAAAACTCACATGTTAATTGATATGATTGTATTCTTTTGCAAACCTATTTTTAAATGCTAAAGCCCTACGATGTGTTTAAAAATTTAAATGACACTCCTAAGAAATCCAATTATGCGCTTATTCAATATCGTAAGTCTTTTAACTTAAAACTCTTTGATGAGAGCTTAGATTGAGATTCTTTTAAATCATGCTCTGTTAGCAGTATGATAAAACCTTTAAACAAAAACTAATGAGCGCCATTTTATAATCCTTTTAAAAAATGAAAGGTTATTGTTGCTTGTTTCTTGCTTTTTAAACGCTATTGACCCCTTTAATTTGGGGGTGTTGTTGAGCCGTTTCCAAATTAAAAATGGTTGTATTTATGGGGTGTGTTCTTATAGGGCTTCAAAATTTATCCCTGGCTATGAAAAAAGCAAAGTGCAGGTTTTAGACGCTCTCAACACTTTAAGCGTGCATCCAATTTGGCAATCCAATCAAGAAAGCGTTACAAAAATCAAAGGAACTTTTGTTTTCATTTTAGAAAACGACTTGCATTTAGACGAAAACTCTTTTTACAAGAAACTTTTAAACTCGCTCATAGACAACGATTTTTTTAACCGCTCCCATTCAATGACCCCCAATCAAAGACTCTTTTTGAGCGACTTTTTTGAAAGCAGGGGCAGCATTGATACGCAACGAAATTTTTTAACTTTAGATTACTTCTTTCATAGCCCTTTAGAGTTTAATAAGCTCCATTATTTAATCGATCATTTCAATATCCCTAGCGAAGCGCTGAATTTCAACTTTAGGGAATTACAGCCTGAACACGCGCAAGGCATTAACCAACGAAACGCTCAATTCAGGATTTATTTAAATTGGTATTTACACCATATCGGTCTGTTTAACCCTTATAAAGCGCGAATCGCTCATCATGTTTTTAAGTTGGTGATGGCATTTATTATAAATTAAGCTATCTACCAAAAACAGAATATCGTGGTAATAGCTTTATAAGACGCGCTCATTTTTATTTGAAAAATGTTTATCAATAGGATTTAGATAAGAAAAGCATTGAAAGATTAAGGGAGCAGTTAGGATGGATTCAAAAGAGTGAGGAGTTTAAACGAGATAGCAAAATCATCAATTTTTATCGCATTTCAACGCCTAATGTTTGCAGCGCATGTTGCGGTGATTATGACATTAAAGAAAGGAGTTTTATTTCTTTACCTTTGTATAAAATCACTCAAAATCCTGATTCCTACTACACTGAAATCCACCATGTAATTTCTTTAGGCAAAAACAAAGAATTAGATGTTTTAGCAAATCTTGCTAAACTTTGCCCTACTTGTCATAGGGCTTTAAAAAAAGGATCTAGCGAAGAGGAGTTTCAAAAACGCTTGATTAGAAACATTCTCAATCACAATAAAGACAACTTAGAGTTTGCACAATTGCGTTTTGAAACCGATGATCTTTCAACGCTTATTGATCGTATTTGTGAAAGCTTGAAATGAATTATAAAATTTTAGATTTATTTTGTGGGGCTGGGGGGTTTAGCGCTGGGTTGGAGTGTTTAGAAGAGTTTGACGCTTTAATAGGGCTAGATTGCGATAAACAAGCCCTAATCACTTTTGAAAACAACCATAAAAACGCTATGGGTATTTGTGGGGACATCACTCAAGCTGAAATTAAAGAAAAAGTCATCAAACTAGCCCAAACATTAGAAATCAACATGATCATTGGCGGGCCTCCCTGTCAAGGCTTTTCTAATAAAGGGAAAAATTTAGGGCTAAAAGACCCTAGGAATTTTTTATTCTTAGAATATATAGAAATAGTAAAAGCCTTAAAGCCAGAAATTTTTATCATTGAAAACGTGAAAAACCTCATCTCTTGCGCTAAAGGCTATTTTTTGGAAGAAATCAAAGAGAGGTTGAACGCTTTAGGGTATCAATTAAGCTATCAAATCCTAAACGCTAAAGATTATGGCGTGCCTCAAAACAGAGAGAGGGCTTTTATTGTGGGGGCTAGTCGTTTTAGTTTTGATTTCAATCTTTTAGAGCCTTCTCAAAGCGTGAACGTTCAAGATGCGATAAGCGATTTAGCCTATCTTTGTTCTAATGAGGGGGCGTTTGAGAGCGATTATTTAAACCCTATCCAATCAAGCTATCAAGCCTTGATGCGAAAAAATAGCCCCAAATTATACAACCATCAAGCCACCAACCACTCGCAAGCCGCTTTAGAGAAATTAAAGCTCATTAACAAAGAGCAAGGCAAAGAATGCTTGCCTAAAAACTTGCATGGCAAACAGCAATTCAAAAGCACATGGGGGCGTTTGAACTGGAATAAAGTAAGCCCCACCATAGACACACGATTTGACACTCCCAGTAATGGCACCAACTCCCACCCTGAGTTGCACCGCTCTATCACGCCCAGAGAAGCCACTAGGATACAAAGTTTTAGCGATAATTATATCTTTTATGGCAATAAAACGAGTGTTTGTAAGCAAATCGGTAACGCTGTGCCTCCTCTTCTAGCCCTAGCTTTAGGCAAAGCGATCTTAAAAAGCTTAAGAAAATGATACAAATTTATCACGCTGACGCTTTTGAAATCATCAAAGACTTTTACCGGCAAAATTTAAAAGTGGATGCGATCATCACGGACCCTCCTTATAACATTTCGGTTAAAAATAATTTTTCCACCCTAAAAAGCGCTAAAAGGCAAGGCATAGATTTTGGGGAATGGGATAAAAACTTCAAGCTTTTAGAATGGATTAAGCGCTACGCCCCCTTAGTCAATCCAAACGGCTGCATGGTGATTTTTTGCTCTTACAGGTTTATAAGCTATATCGCTGATTTTTTAGAAGAAAACGGCTTTGTAGTCAAAGACTTTATCCAATGGGTTAAAAATAATCCCATGCCAAGAAACATTCACCGACGCTATGTCCAAGACACGGAATTTGCCCTGTGGGCGGTTAAAAAGAAAGCTAAATGGGTGTTTAACAAACCCAAAAATGAAAAATATTTACGACCCTTGATTTTAAAAAGCCCTGTGGTGAGCGGAATTGAAAAGACCAAACACCCCACGCAAAAAAGCCTAGCCTTAATGGAAAAAATCATTTCCATCCACACAAACCCTAATGACATCGTTCTAGATCTTTTCATGGGGAGCGGCACTACCGGCTTAGCGTGCAAAAATTTAGAACGGAATTTTATCGGTATAGAGTTAGAAAAAGAATATTTTCAAACCGCACAAAAGCGTTTGAATCTGTTTTAAAAACGCGATTTGAATGAGATTGTGTTATAGTTATTTAAAAGGATATTTTGAATGAAAAGAATGTTAGCGGAGTTTGAAAAAATCCAAGCGATTTTAATGGCGTTCCCCCATGAGTTTGGCGATTGGGCGTATTGCATCAAAGAAGCCAGAGAGAGCTTTTTAAACATCATTCAAACCATAGCCAAACACGCTAAAGTGCTAGTGTGCGTCCATAATAACGATACTATCGGCTATGAAATGCTTAAAAACTTACCGGGCGTAGAGATCGCAAAGGTCGATACTAACGACACATGGGCTAGGGATTTTGGAGCGATCAGTATTGAAAATCAGGGCGTTTTAGAGTGCTTGGATTTTGGTTTTAATGGCTGGGGGTTAAAATACCCGTCCAATTTAGACAATCAGGTGAATTTCAAACTCAAAAGTTTAGGGTTTTTAAAACACCCTTTAAAAACGATGCCCTATATTTTAGAAGGTGGGAGCGTAGAAAGCGATGGGGCTGGGAGCGTTTTAACCAACCCAAACAAAAGGCATCGTATTCCTTAAAAGAGCCAAATTTATCCCAATGATCCTCAACGCCTTGAAATTTTGTGCCTTCAAAACGCTTCAATTCCCCCTCTGTTTGCATAAAATATGGGGGGTCAGCAAAGATAAAATCAACGCTTCTGTTAGGGAAGTCTTTCAACTTTTCTAAACAATCCCCCTTTATGATAGTGTTTAAGTTTTCTTTTAAAAAATCCATTATTAACTAACCTTTTATATCTGCTACTCTAATTATTTTAACACAAGCGTTTTAAGGCTATCTTAATGTTTGATCTCTAGATTTGTTCTCATCAAATGATAGAAGTTACCCATCTCCACCTATTTTAAACGATACAACAAAAACGCATAACTCCCCGATCCATTCACATGCAAATCGCAAAGCATGTTCGTTACAAAAACATTAGAAATGGGGCTTACTTTAGAGCCTCTATCGCAAATTAAAGCGAGATTAGACAAGGCAGAATAAAGGGAAGGCTGAACCTCCGCCTCTGCGGTAGATGTTGTTATCGCTTGCTTCTTTGCTGATGAATGCACCATCAAAGTCAAGGTCTCCGATGGCTTTGGCTTGGCGCGATAAGATAAGGGCGATATTGGTATTAAATGGGGGGGGGGTGGATTTTGCAAGATTTCTTGCATTAACGCTTGGCTGTCATTCCCTTTTAAATGAGGCAAATCGCTCGTCAAAAATCCAAGCGTCTTTTGGATTTCAATCGTGCGCGCGATGACTTTAATGATGTTGCTTACATGATCAAAGTCGCAAGACTCGTCTTTATGGCTTTTTAAATACTTATCTAAAACGCAATACCCCCCTATCCTGTAATCATAAATTTCTTGACTTACCCCCACAAAATAAGCGCTATGGTTGATATAAAGCCGTTGTTCGTTATGAGAGGGTTTTTTGATGATAGGGTTACGCTCTTCTTTATAGACGGATTCGCCTATGGTAGCGTCTTTTAATTTTTCAAAGCTGTAATTCAGGCTTTCTTGGTTTAAAACATGCAAGCCGATTAACTCAATCCCCAAAAGGCTTAAAATCCTAAACAAATCTTTATCTTCTGTGAAAAGGATTTTAGGGTAATCGGCTTTGAGGAAGTCTTCATAACGCTTGCGGTAGTTTGGGGAATACAATAACGCATAAATATAGCCTAAAACCTCTAGCGGCTCAAAAGAGTGGTTATAATGCTTGTCTATAAAGCTTCTAAACTCTGGCGTAAAATTTTCGGTGTAGTTGGGATCTCTAAACTGATAAAGGGGGTAATTAACCCCAGCTCCATTGCCCCCAGAGCTTAACCCTTGATCGTTAATGCACGAGCTTATAAAGCATTGCGTCCAACTTTTATCGTTGTTTTTTAGCTGTCGTGGGGTGTTTAGCGCGACATTTTTGCGCGTTTGATTGGGTGTTTTAGGGTTTGTTGGGGGGGGGGGGTAACATGTGCTTAAATGTATTTTCCCTTGCTCTTTCTAGTTTTTTGGTGTCGTAATAAACTTTGCGTATATCAAAAGGACGATAGTGAATGTCCTTGATATATTGTTCATTAAATTCATTACAATATTTTAAGACTTGTTCTTTTAAACTTTCAGTGTTATTGGCAATAAAAATTCTATCTTTTCCTGTAACAATCCCCACACTTGAGATTTGAAACATCTTCTGAACGCTAAACCCTTGTTCATATTCATCTAACAAGCGCGTTTTTAAAGGCAGTAGCAAGTAAAAAGGCTCTCTTGGGGCAAGCTCAAGCCACTCAATGCTCTTCAAATCATTTTGGGCTAAAAAGGCGTATTTTTCAGCCCTTTCGCCATAAACATCATAATAATGGATTTTTTGCTTGGTTGTTTGCGCCTTTTTGACAAAGAGGTTGATGGACACGCCTTGTTTGATATTGAAAACATTTTCATCTTTTGCGCCTTGTGGGGTTTTCTCCTTTTTCCTCGCATTTCCATGCAAGTTTAAGATATAAAGCTCATCGTAGCATTCTAAAAGAGAGCGCCTTAACCCCCTAAAAGTAGGGTTGTCCAAAAAGGCGTTGTTAGAGATAAAGCCAAAAAGGCCATGCCCTAATGATTCGATCTTGTTTTGAGCGAAACGCATGAATTTCACATAATCGTCTAAGATCCATTTAGGGTTTTTCTCATCTTGTAGTTTGTATTTGGAATGGATTTGTTTAAGATTCTTTAGGGCGTCTTTGTCGGTGTTTTTGACGCTTTTATCGCCTTGCTTTTGGGTTTGAATGTTCTTTAAAAGCGTTTGGATTTTAGCGGTGAGTTTAACCTTTTTTTCAATTTCTATGGTTTGGAATTCAGGCTCTATGCCGTAAGTGGCTTTCACTTCCCATTCAAACAAGCCCTCATTACTGCTCGCCCCGCTATAAGGGGGATTACCGGTGATGATAAGGATATTTTCATCTTTTTTAATTTCTTGAGCGTTTAAAAGTTCTGTTTCAAAAATCGGATTTAGCCCACGATAAGTGGCGATCTCACTAGGCTGTATGAGGGTGTTGGTTAAAATGATTTTAAGCGCATCGTTTTCTTTGAGAGGTTTTTTAAACTCCTCCTTAAAAGCTTGGCTGAGATTCAAATGAGCGATCGCATAAGGAGCGATCAAGTATTCAAACCCATAAAATTGCTTCAAGAGGTTTTGGTATTTATCCTCTTTAGTGGAGGTGCCTCCATCGCTTGTTTTTCTCACTTCTAGCGCTTTCCTGAACGCCTCTAATAAAAAGGTGCCGGTGCCGGTAGCAAAATCTAAAAGCTTGATGTTTTCGTTATCCAAAGCGCTTTTTAAGCCTAAGGGAGCGTCTTTGAAACGCGTTTTAAGCAGGCTATCCAAAGCGTTAATGATGAATTTCACCACAGAATCTGGAGTGTAATACACGCCCTTTTTCTCTCGCAATTTAGGGTCATAAGCGCTTAAAAAGGTTTCATAAAAGTGCAAATAAGGGTCTTTATCGTCATTCAAATCTTTAAGGATAGAGTCCATATCAACATGATTTATCGAGCTTAAAATTTCATTTAAAAGCCATTGGATTTCTTTGATTGCATCAAGCTTCTTTAAAAAATCCGCCATTTCTCTGATCACAGCGAAATTTTTAGGGATGGAACTCCTCACATTATCCAAATTAATTTTTTCAAAAGGGTGGTTGAGCTTGGCTAGAAAAAGGCTGTAGGTGAGCGTTTGAGCGAGCGCATCGCTAAAGTCTTCAAAGCTCAATTCTTCATAAAGATATTCTTTAAAATTCTTAAAAATGCTAGAAACTTGCGCTTTTTCTTGGTATTTGATTAAAGCGTCTTTTAAATACTTGGTGTGCAGGCTTAAATGCGTTGCGAAATCTTTAGCGTTAGTGATAGGGGCTGCTTCGTGGTTGAAAAAGCTTTTAAACAATTCAATTAAATCGCGCTCGGTTTGTGGCTTGGGTTTTAGAGGTTTAGAGAGTTCATCAAGGCTAGCGATAGAGATTTCTTTTTTAATTAAAGGGGCGTTATTTTCATCTTTCCCTACCCACATGAAATTAAGGTAATCAGTGAGCATGAGGTTAGGGTTTAATTCTAAATATTTACGGATTTGATCGCTTTTTAAGAGCTGGCTAAGATTGGCCCCTGCTCTTTTATTTTCTATATAGCCGATGCTAAGCCCTTGAAAAGAAACGCGAAAATCAGGCCGGATTCCTTGCTCTCTTTTAGGCTCATGTTCAATCTTAAATTCTTTATTGAAATGGTCTTTTAACCGATTAAGCAATTTTTCTAGAGAGGAGCGGTGTGCGAATTCATTCTTTTCAGGCGTAAGATCTTTAATGCTTTCTAAATATTCTTTTAGCATGCTAATAACCCCTTTTTAAAGCCTTTAAGCCATTTTCATGTGCATGTCAATAAAAGTGGCTTGATGGATTAAAGCCCCTACGCTAATGGCATCCACACCGCTTTTGGCGTAAGCGTTGATGCTCTCTAGTGAAATATTCCCGCTCGCTTCCAATAAGACAAAGGGATAATGCATATCTCTATAAGCGGCAATTTCTTTAGTTTCTAAAACGCTCAAATTATCGCACATCACAATATCCGCTCCCGCATTCATGGCGTTTTTGGCTTCTTCAAAGCTTTCGCATTCAATTTCAATTTTAGCCGTGAAAGGCAAGTTTTTTCTGGCATGCGTTAAAAAGCTTTTGAGATCTTTGACATGCTTTAAATGCGTGTCTTTAAGCATTAAAGCGTCATCTAGCCCTAAGCGGTGGTTGCTCGCTCCCCCATTAAGCACGGAATATTTTTCAAAAATCCTTAAAAGGGGTCTGGTTTTTCGTGTATCCAACAAACGCACTTCATGGGAGTTTAGGGCTTTCACAAAACGACTCGTTAAAGTAGCGATCCCGCTGCTGTGTTGCAAAAGGTTTAAAAGGGTGCGCTCAACCTTTAAAAGCATGCTAAAATCCCCCCTAATCTCCATTAAAGTGTCTTTAGGCTTGAAGCGTTCTTTATCACTAATGGTTTTAACGCATTCAATGCCAGTCATTTCCAGCAACGCTAAAGCGTATTTTTCGCCTGAAAACACGCCCTCTTGTTTAGCCCTAACAAAGGCTGTGGCTTTAAAATCTTTTTCTAACACCCTTTCAAACAAATCCCCATGCCCTAAATCTTCTTTTAAAGCGCGTTCTAAAAAGGTTTTAATCTCCATTAGGATAACTCCATCATTTTAGTTAAAGCGAGTTTGGCCAAACGCGCCACCTCATCTTTTAATTCAATCGCATTAAAAGCCCTGTGGTTTTTATAAGCCCTTAAGACTTCAAACAAATCTTTTAAAGTCGTTTCATTCATGGTAGGGCAAAGGGCGAGCGTGCTAGAAAGAATGAAAGTGTTTTGGTGGTGGCGCTTGGCTTTCAAGCGGTTGACTAAATTGCTTTCAGTGCCTATGGCGACTTTTTGATGGGGGCTTAACTTTTCTACAAATTCTATGATTTGACTCGTTGATCCGCTAAAATCAGCATTTTGGACCACGCTAGGCTCGCACTCTGGATGGACAGCGATTAAAATATCCGGGTATTTTTGGCGGTAAAATTCAATGTCTTCTAATTTGAAAAGCTGATGCACCGAACAAAAGCCGTTATAACAAACCACATCAGCGTTTTTAATTTCTTCTTGGCTATTTGCACCTAAAATCGTGCTTTTTAAGCCATTTTCTAGGGCTAGATTTTCCCCCAAGCATTTATCCGGTAGGAAAAAGATTTTTTTATTTTGTTTTAAAGCGTGATTAAAGATTTTAGAAGCGTTCCTACTCGTGCAAACCACGCCACCATCTTTAGCGACTTTGGCTTTCACTTCAGCGTTAGAATTGATATAAGTGATAGGGTAAAATTCTTTAACGCCGTATTCTTTTAATAAATGAACGCTTTTATCGTAGTAATGGCTATCAATCATTCTCGCCATAGAACAGCATGAGAGTTTGGGCATGATCACTTGTTTGTTAAAGGCTAGGGCTTTGACGCTCTCCCCCATAAAATGCACCCCGCAAAACACGATGATGTTTTTATCGCTTTGGCTTGCGATTTTGGCTAATTCCAGGCTATCGCCTGTATAATGGGCTAACTCTACAATCTCATCTTTTTGATAAAAATGAGCCACTAAAAGCGCGTCTAAATCGCGCAACAATTCCAAAATAGAAGTTTTTAAATCGTTATCAGTTGGCATGAAATTCCCCTATACTTTCCCCAAACTTCACGCTTTTTTCTTTCAAATCTTTAAAAGCGGTGTTTTGAATGAATAAAACGATCGTAGAGCCCATTTCAAAATTCCCTAAATTATCCCCTTTTTTAACCTTAATCGGAGGGTTGTAAGAGTAGGTTTGCGTCAAATGGGCTTTAGCGTTAGTTTGGATATTCTTATCAAAATTAAAACGCATTTTACCCACATTTAGTGCTCCCACCGCCACAAAATACAACCTGTTGCCTTGAATGTCTTTTGCAACAAGCACGACTCTTTCATTGCCTATAAACAGATTTTTGTTTTTGTGTAATGAGGGCTTATTGACCGGCAGTAATTTCCCCGCAAAGCAACGAGCCTCTAAAATTTCTAAATCGCAAGGGGCGTGGTAGTGGTGGTAATCTTTGGGCGAAAGGTAAAAATTCACATAGAAAAAAGAAGGGCTTAAGGGGTTAATTTCGCCCACTAATTCATGCACTTTATAGGGCATGCCTTTAATTTGTAAAGCACTATCGTTGTCTAAAAAAGCGCATTCAGTGATCAAAGCATCGCAAGGCGCAATGCAAATATTAGGGGCTTTGTCAAAGGGGCGTTCTTTTTTTAAAGAGCGCGTGAAAAGAGCGTTCAAACTCTTATAATTTTCTAAAGGCTCAAACTCGCTCAAATCAATTTTAAAGATCTTAACATAAAGGGCGTTGATGCCTTTTTGGATAAAAGAAGGGAATTTATAACCAGCCACAGATCCAAAAACCCTTGAAAGAGCGTTGCTTAAAGCTACCATTTTAACCCTGCCATGTTCAATATAAATTCCACCTCGCCCTTACTCACTTTAAATTCTTTAGAAATAGAATCCACGCTATAGCCTTCTTGATACATTTTCAAAACCTGTTTTTCGTTGATTTCATCGCTAGCGGCATAATGTCCCATGTCTTTGAATTTGTTTTCTAAAATAATGATTTTTTCTTCTAAATAATCGTGCTCTTTATCCATGGATTTTTGGATTTCTTGCAACTGGTTATAAAGGTGTGAAAGGGTCGTTCTCAATGAGCTATCCTCTTTAGCGCTTTTTTCTAAAGAAATGCCTTCCAAACGCCCCTCTAATTCTTTCAAACGCTTAGAATGGATATAATTTTCTTGATAGGATTCATCTAAGGTTTTTTCTAAACGCCTCATTTTATGGTAAAACTCTTTTTCTTTAAGATACAAATACCCCACCAAGCACACCAACACCAATAAAATCGCCCCCAAAACGACCATAAACAAATCATTAGAAGATAACATGATTGCTCCCGTTCATAATTTCAAGCCTTTTCTTTCGCTATCAACAATGAAAGAATCATAACGCTTGATATCTAAGGCGTGCATGCGAGTGATTTCTAAAAAATTTTTATCCCTAGCCACGCCAAAAAAGGCTAGGATTTTCCCCTCTAACACACAACGCCCGTAGTAAGTTTGAGGCGCTATCAGGCTTTGTTTTTTGATACAAATTAACCCATGCCCTAAAGCGGTGATGCGATCCTTTTGCTCTAGTTCAAGTAATTTTTCTTTTAAAAGCAGGCTTTCTAATTTTTCTAATTTAAAATATAGCGCTTTGAGCAATTCCAGAGTGTCATTTTCAACATTCAAGCGTGAAAAATCAAAGCCAGAATTTAACCAATCAAATTCTTCTAACACCGCTAAAGAGCGTTTACTTTTAGAGATAAACCTTTCATAAGAGAACGATAAATCGCACTGGACTAAGCGCGTTTCAAACCCTAAAGCTTGGGATCTTAAAACCAACTCATGCATGCTTAAACCCCACATCAAGGACAATAAAAATAAAAAACACCACCCCCAAATAGCCATTACTCACAAAAAAGGCTTTAGGAATGTTTTTATAATCTCTAGCCACTAAGATCTGCTCATAGAGTAAAATCAAGGCTGAAACCCCTAATCCTAAATACGCAAAAAGCCCCCCATGATAATATTTCACAAAACAAAGCCAGCATATTAGCGCTACAAGGTGTGAGAGCCTTGAAAGGTTCAAGCACCACTTTTCCCCTAATTGGCTAGGAACAGAAAACAATCCCCTTTCTTTATCAAATTCCATATCCTGTAAAGAATAGAGCAAATCAAACCCAGCCACCCATAGCATCACCCCTAAAGCTAAAAAGACATTCCATAAAGGAATATCCCCTAAAACCGCCACGCTTCCCGCAATGGGGGCCAAACCCAAAGCCAAACCCACGATAAAATGCGCCAAAGAAGAAAAGCGCTTGAAATACGAATACCCTCCTAAAATGATTAAAAAAGGTAACGAAAGCTTGAAAGCTAAAGGGTTAATGAAATAGCTCACCCCCACGAATAAAAGAGCGTTTGAAGCGCTAAAAATGACCATGCCTTTAGCACTGATCCTGCCATCCACGCTCGGGCGGTTTTTCGTCCTTGGGTTATCCTTATCAATATCTCTATCCACCAAGCGGTTAAACCCCATAGCGAAGTTTCTTGCCCCTAATAAGGCTAAAAAACAAAGGATTAAGGTTTCTAACCCAAAAAAGAGCGTTTGATTTTTTTGATAGGAGCTTATGACCATAGCCATGAGTAAAAACATGCTAGAAAATATCGTATGCTCCAAAGCGACCAATTCGCTTAAAGCTTTGATTTTATGCGTGATTTTTTTAAGCAATGATTTGATCCCTAATAAAATGACTTTTCTAACCTACAATTAAGCTAGGCATTATAATATATTGATAGCAACAATACAAGAAAAAGCCCGCGCTTAAAACATTCATGCTTAAATAAACTTTAAAAAAACGCGCGCTTAAAATCGTTAAAAATAAATGCACCCCTAAAAGCCATAAAGGCGAAGAGATTGAAATCGTAGGGATTGTTAAAGGCATGTTTAAAAGGTGATCCAACAAAGACCCCAAACCCACAGCATGCAAGAACAAACTCAAAGGGAAAAACACGATAAAAATCAAGCCTAAAGGAATGCTAAAGAGCTGGTAGGGCGAAAACATAGGGAAAAAGGCATGCGCAATGATGAGCATGTTCAAAAAAATTAGCGCGCTTAAGCTTATGACCTGAAACGATCGCATCAAAAAAGAAGAGGTTTTAAAAAAATTTTCCGTGTGTTTTAAAAATAAAAAGATATACCACACCCCACAAACAGAAAGCAAAAACCCCACGCTAAAAAGCAATTTAGGGAGTAACGCTATAGCGATACAGCACGCTAAAATCAAAAGTTTAAAACTCAAAAGCCTTACCCCAAAAAAGCATGCCAAAAACCCTAACAAGCCCATTAAAAACGCCCTGAAAAAAGAGGGTAAAAAATCTAGTAGCAATAAATACCCTAGCAAAAAAACCCACACCAAAACCCCTATATCATAAAAAGCGTTCCTATAAGGGAAATAGCGTTTTTGTAAGGGGGTATAAAAAAGAGAGAAAAGAAAATATACGCTCGCACTCAAAATCCCTAAATGGAATCCGCTAATGGCTAGTAAGTGGTTGATCCCTAGTGCATTAGCCCTGTCTCTTAAATCCTTATTCAAGCTATCCCCTATAAAAAGCGCTCGATACAAATTACCCACTAAAGCGTTGGAATGAGCGCTGTCAATGAAATGGCGCAAATGCGATTTGAAATCTTGTTTTCGTGTTAAAGAAAAAGAATAGGTTTGAAAAAAGCATGATTTTAGAGACTCTAAGAACGAACAAAATTTGAACTTGCCAAAAAATTGCGCATGGCGGTATTGGAGGTTTTTTAAAGGCTCTTTAATGGTGGAATAAAAGATCATGCCCTTTGATTGGAGCTTTAAAACAAAATAGGTTTTTTGATCTTTAGTTTTAGGGTATTGCAACAAGATTTGAGCGTTCAGGCTTGTCGGTTTTGAAAAATCAAGCTTTTGGTAATTCAAGTATTCTAAATAAAGATTAATTGCCAACAAAAGGCTTAAAAACACCCCACACACCAGGTATTCTTTGGGGGTTGAAAGAAGTTCAAACGCCCCCTGAAAAGTTTTGTCTTTCAAGTTGTAACTATATCATAATCCACTTTAGTTTCTTGTCCCTCTTCTAAATGGGAATCTATGGGCATGTCTTCATAGCGCGTGAAAGGAGCGTTAAAGCGCGTATAAACCGTTCCTGTAGCCCCATTCCTGTTTTTAGCCACGATGATTTCAGCCTCTTCAATACTGCCATTTTGCTTGTGGATACGCCTTTCTTCATCAACTTTTAGGCACAACTCTTGCGCCTCTTCAATTTTGCCTTCTTTTTTGAGTTTGTCTATTTTGTTGTCTTCAGCCCTCATTTGATAGATATAGCCTCTATATAAAAATAAAACAATATCAGCGTCTTGTTCAATCCCCCCGCTGTCTTTAATATCCGAAAGAATGGGCCGTTTATCGTCTCGATTTTCTAGGCTGCGGTTGAGTTGGACTAACGCTATGATAGGGATTTCTAACTCTCTGGCTAAAGTTTTAAGCTCCCTTGAAATTTCAGCGATTTGCTCATGGCGCTCTTTAGTGGCTTTGCTCCCTGACATGAGCTGCAAATAGTCAATAAAAGCGATACCCAATTCCTTGTGTTGGGATTTAAGCTTTCGCAGTTGCAAGCGGATTTGCTCTATCCTCACATAGCTTTTATCGTAGAAAAAGAGTTTTTTGCAAGAAAGGTGATCGTAGCATTTGGCTAAATTTTCCCATTGATCATCATCAAGCCTCCCGCTTTCTAAATCATGCATGTTAATAGAAGTGAGATCCGATAACGCCCTTAAAGCGAGTTGCTCTGCAGACATTTCCAAACTAAAAACCGCTACCCCCCTATCGTCATTGAGCGCGCTTAAGACCATGTTCATCATCAAACTGGTTTTACCCATAGACGGCCTTGCCCCTATAATGACTAAACTCCCCTTATTAAAACCGCTCGTATAATTATCCAACTGGACAAAGCCAGTCGGTATGCCAGTAACTTCCAAACTCCCCTTTCTTTGGTTTTCTGTAATAAGATCCATTGCGCTTTCAAGCACTTCTTTAATGCTCCTAAAGCCCTCTATCGTGCTGCCATTCAATAACGCATAGACTTCTCGCTCCACAGCGCCTAAAATATCGCTGGATTTTTGCGCGTTTTCTAAGGCTTGCTCTCTAATGGTGTTAGCCAAGCCAAAAAGTTTTCGTTTAATGGAAGCGTTTTTAATCTCTTCAACATAGGCTTCAATATTATCTATAGGGCTTGCTGCAAAAATAGCGACCAGATCTTCTTCTTTGATTTGCTTGTCTTTAGGCATTTTTTGACGGATAAAATTCTCATCAATGGGGCAATTTTCTTCATGCAGTTTTAAAGCGATTTCAAAAAACAAGCCGTTAGGCGGGTAGTAAAAATCGCTAGGCTCTAAAACGCTATGAACCTCTTCAATCTTATGATTGGCAAACACAATGCCTGAAAGCACAATCCTTTCAATGTTTTGCAATTGCTGCAAATGCGTTAAATGATCCATTTTTATCCTTTTATAATCGTTTGATCTTTTCTATCAAATCTAAGGGCGTTAAAGCGTAATTATTCTTAAATTCTAAACTCGCTAGCGCGTGCGCTAAACTTGCATTAATTGCGGCGTCTAAAGGCGTGTAATTTTGAGAAAGCAAGCTTAAAATAAGCCCCGCTAACACATCGCCACTGCCTGCTTTGGCTAAAGCCACGCTCCCTAAAATGTTGATAAAAACTTGCCCTTGATGAGCGATTAGGGTATTAGCCCCTTTTAAAAGCAAAACCACTTTGGGGTATTTTTGAGAAAAATCCCTTGCGATTTCTAGTTTATTGTCTAATAATTCTAGCATGCTTATATTGATCCCTACTAATTTTAATAACGATAAAAACTCTTTAGGGTGAGGGGTTAAAACGACTTCTTTTTCTAAGGCTTGCAAGACCTCTTTATGATAAAAAACGCCCGCATCTAAAACGCATGGGGCCAATTCAAGCCACTTGTTAAAATCCTTTGGGAAACCCTCTAACCCCATGCCAAGAGCGAACGCGCTCAATGGGCTAGGGAAATTTTCACAAAAAACCAATTCTAAAGGCTTGTTACTGGAAGTTATCTCGCATTCTAACGCTTGAACGCTCACCACTCCAGATCCAAAACTTAACGCGCTTAAAGCGCTCAATAATCCAGCCCCACTATGCTTGCCTAAAAGAATGTGTGCTTGCCCGTAATTGCCTTTATGAGCGTTTTTTTTATCCCTTAAGGGCAGTTTCAAATCGCTTTTTTCCAGTAAAAAAGTGTCTGTTGGGATCTCATAAGTTTGATTAAAAACCCCTAAATGCCCCACTTTCAATTCCCCTATATGGTCTTTAGCCCTATCGCTTAATAAGCATGACTTAATAGCACCCATGCTGATAGTCAAATCCGCTTTAAACGCTTTCTTATCCACCCTGCCTTTAGAATCTATCCCGCTAGGAATGTCGCAAGCGATTTTAAAGCGTGCTTTTTGAGAAAGGCTTTCAAAGTCTAAAAACGGCTCTAATTCGCCCTTAAAAGCGCTCCCTACCACGCAATCTATTAAAACATCGCATTCTAAATTTTGATTAAGGGCGTTTTCTTCGTATGCTTTGATGACTACCCCTACTTTTTTAGCCCTTTCTTGTTGCAATTGGCACATGGGGCTTTTAGCTGGTTTCATTTCAAAGACTAGCGTTTTAAAACGCCCCACTAAACGCCTAGCTAGAGCATAGCCATCGCCCCCATTATCCCCGCTCCCACAAAGGATAATGACTTTAGCGCCTAAAGAAGCGTTTTGTAAAACCGCTCTTTCTAAAGCCATAGCAGCGTTTTCCATTAAAATGTCTTCGCTTAAAAACAATTCTTCAATCGCCCTTTTGTCTAGGGCATTCACTTTTTCATACACTGAAAGCATCTTCATCCTTGAAATTGGACGCAAAACGAATTTTCATAAAACGATCCTTTTGAAGAGGGTTCGCTATGAATTTCTAGACGCATTTTATACTTTTCACACACTTTTTTCACTAAATCTAACCCTATACCATAACCCAACACGCTAGAATTGAAACGCGCATAACGAACGCTTAATTCTGCGATCTTGTCTTTAGGGATTTCATACCCTAAATTTTTCACTTTCAAAAACGCATGCGTTAGCTCTATGTGGATATACCCATGCATGACGCTGTATTTGATCGCGTTCATGAGCAAATTGCTATAAAGCGAAATGAAATCCTGCTCTTTAGCCTTAAATTCCACTCCCACTAAATCGCTTTTAAATTCCAGCTTGTGGTAGTCTATCATCTCGCTAAAAAGCGTGTTTTCTTTGGTAATTAGGGCTTTTAAGTCTAAAAGCATAAGGGATTCGCGCTCAATATCTTGCATCACTAAATACGAGAGCGAGCGGTATAAAAAACTCATGCGCTGGATAGCGATTTTAATGCGGCGGTGTTGTTGGTTGTCTTCTAAGGTTTTTAAAGACAAGACTAAGGCGCTCATGGGGGTGTTTAATTCATGCGTGGTGTTTTTTAAAAAATGATCAATACGGGTGATTTCATTCCTAATGGGCTTTAAAAACAAACGCCCTAAAAACACAGAAACCCCTATCACGCATAAAAACGCTACGACAAACACTAAAACAATGTTACGATACAAAGAAAAAAAATGAAGGGGTTTAGAATTTTTAAAAAGCATTTTAGCCACGCCTAAGTGAGCGAAAGTTTCATCGCTAAACAGGTAATACTCTCCCTTGAAACTAAAAAAGCCCGCTTCTTTATGAGTTTTAATCAAATCCGCGCTTTCAGGGATATTAGAATACAAAACACGCTTTTTACTATCAAAAAGGGCTATGGAAGCGTCTTTATAGCGTGAAATCAGAGCGTTTAAAGCGTTTTGATAATCCCCATGCGTTTGCATGTGCAAAGCAATTACTTCGTTAGCGATCTTGGAAGCCATTTTGTCCATGTCCATGCGTATCATTTTGATTTTTTCGTTTTTTTCATAGTTAAACGCTAAAACGCTAATCACTAGCATCAACACAAACGAAGAGCCTAAATAAGTCCCTAAAAAGAGTTTGAGGGATTTTTTTTCATAGTGGGTTAAAGCGATAGCCCACCCCCTTATGCGTTTCTATGCAATTTTTACCTAAAAGCTTGCGCAACACTTTAATATAAGTGCGCAAGGTGGAATCATCAATAGCTTGCTCCCATAAATTATTTTCTAACGCTTGAGAGCTAATGATTTGCCCTTTATGCTCTAAAAAATATTCTAAAAGTTGGGCGGTTTTGGGCGACAAGATCTCTTTTTTGCCCCTGATACTCAAGCAATTTTGGTGGTAAAAAATGTTAGGCATGATTTCTATGGGTTCATCATTGAAAAACCTTTTAATGCGTGCTTCTAATTCGTCCAAATCAAAAGGCTTTTTCAAATAATCGCTCGCTCCTAAATTAAAAGCGTTTTTTAAGGTAGCGTTATCCTGTAAGGCGGTGATAAAAATCACAGGCGTAGAGATTAAAAAATCGTTTTTGATGCGCTTGAACAATTCCAAGCTATTCATTTCAGGCACTTGCACGTCTAAAAGCAAGAGGTTGAAGCGCTCAACAGAGAGCCTTTCATAAGCTTCTTTCCCGTTAAAAGCGCAAAACACTTCATAGCCCAAATGCTCCAAAAACTCCTTAACGCTCTCGCTTAAAAGGTAATCGTCTTCTAGTAAAAAAATCTTTTTTTGCATGGGGGTATTGTAGCGCTTAATGAGCGGGCTTTGTTATAACACTTCTTATGTTTTTTAAGGAGCGTTATAATGAAAACGAACGAAGCGCAATTTTATGAAGTTTTAGAAAACCTTTTTATAGGCGTTAAGATTGAAGACAAGCAAGAAAGCCTTTTAGATCCTACCCCTAGAGCGGTAAAAAATGGCATGCTCAATCTATTGAAGGCTAAGAGCCAGTATTATCAAAGAAAAAAACAAGAATTAGAAAAACTCATTGATTGTAAATGCCAAAACAACAACGATCTTAAAGAAGAATTGTTTGACAAACTCTATAGCTTTTTCAAGCGTTATTTGAGCGCTAATGGAGGGATTTATTTCAACGACACGCCCCTTTATGATAGCCTTTATACTAAAAGCGATTATGAAAAATGCTCCCTTAAAAAAGACACCGCCTTATTTTATAAAACTAAAGATCTTTATTACGTGAAAAGCGAAACGAATTATAAGGATTTTTGCTTTGAATTAGAAAACATTATTTTTAATTTTGACACTTCTTCATTAGAAAGCAAAAAGAATAATGAAAAAATAGATTTAGTCTTTACTCTCAAAGATACAGACACAAAAACTAACACCCTAAATTTTAGCGTTACCCTCAGTAGTCAAGGGAATCAAACAAAAATAAGTGAAATCCTAAAAGGTTGTTTCAATCAAGGCGTCAAACTTGATGAAGAAGTGTTAAAAAAAGCGTTTATAAAATTCAAAAAGCAAGGCAGTATGGATTATTTTATCCATAAAAACGCGCTAGGGTTTTTAAAAGAGCAATTGGATTTGTATTTGTTTGAATACCTTTTTAAAGAAATGACTGAATTTGACGCTAAACGCCTTAATGAAATCAACACCATTAAGGAAGTGGCTTTAAAAGTCATTTTATTAGTGAGCGAATTTGAAAACGAACTTTGTAAGATTTGGAACAAACCTCGTTTTGTATTAAACTCGCATTTCATTGTAAGCCTGGATCAATTAAAAGCTAAAAACTACAATTTAGACAAAATCACAAACCACAAAAACTACCCCAAACAAGTCCAAGAATGGCAAGACTCGAATTTAAAAACCACAGACAATCTTTTAGAAAATGAGTTTTTACCCATAGACACGATTTATTTTAAAGATTTAGAAGAAGAGGTTAAAAGCTTATTCAATGAAGATGAAATCAACGGCACGCTCATAAAAAGCGAAAACTACCAAGCCCTAAACTCTCTTAAAAACCGCTATAAAGAAACAATTGATTGCATTTACATTGATCCGCCTTACAACACGCAAAACAATGAATTTATTTATGCGGATAATTTCAAACGCTCCAGCTGGCTTTCTATGATGGAAAACCGCTTAGAGCTTGCACATAGCTTATTGAACGATAAAGGCGTGATGTTTGTGAGCATTGATGACAACGAACAGGCGTATTTAAAAACGCTCATGGACGAGGTCTTTAATGGGGGGGTGATAACTTTGTAGCTAATGTAGTTTGGAATTCTATAAGTAGCGTCTTAAAACAATCTAAACATATACGAAAAGAACATGAGTATATTTTAGTGTATGCAAAAAATAAATTAAGTCTAGTATTCAATCGCTTAAAAAATACAATGATTTTTGAAAATTTAGACAATGACCCTAAAGGCGCATGGTTTAGTAGCAATGCTGCTAGTCCTAATCAAAACTCTGATAAAAACAAATTTGCAATAAAATTACCAAGTGGCAATGAGTGTATAAGAAATTGGAAATTTTCTTATGATGAATATTATGAGCGGAAAAATTGATTTATTTTTAAAAGATGACAATGTGCCAAGGTTAAAAATTTATCAATCCGATTATGATGCCAATACGGCAATTATGTCAAGCATTTTTACTGAGTTAGGGTCTATTACTTCCGCAAAAGACGAAGTAAGAAAGGTTTTAGGATTAAGTGTTTCACCATTTGACACCCCCAAACCCGAAGCCCTACTCAAACGCATTATAGAAATCTCTACCCAAGAAAACGACCTCGTGTTAGACTTTTTTGCTGGGAGCGGGACGACTTGCGCAGTAGCGCACAAGCTTAAGAGAAAGTATATCGGTGTTGAAATGGGGGAGCATTTTGAGCGCGTGATTTTGCCGCGCCTTAAAAAGGTTATAGGCGGTTTTAAAAGCGGTGCGGCTAAAGAATTTAATGGAGGAGGGGTAATGAAAGTTTATGCTTTAGAAAGCTATGAAGAGATTTTAAGGAAAATCAAGTATGAAGACAATGACAAACCCTTAGCTTATGATGAACAATACAGCGATTTAGTGGAATGCAAAAACGAATCTTACACGCTCAATGTAGAAGCGCTAGAAAAAATGGGCGTGGATATTAAAGAAACTTTGGAAAATTTATGGGGGTTGAAAGTGGAGTTTTTTAATGAAAAGGTGGTGAAATTTAAAGGGAATGATAAAGAAGTAGAAATTTTAAAAGCCTTAAAAGAAGCGCTCATTTGGTAAGGAGAAAATCATGGCAAAGAAAAAAGATTTAACCACCGATAACGAAATTTTTGTCGCTCAAAAACTCGCTGAAGAGGAACTAAACACTAACGAGATTAACGAGCCATTAGAAAGGCTAGACTTTAAAAGCTTTGATAGCAATAAGGAGCTTTTAGATTACCAACAGCAAGCTTTGATTAACGCTTTTAGAATGCTTGTTGCTTATTTTAGAGATTTCAAAGAGAACAAAAAAGAATTTTACGCATTTTATCAAAAACATTATTCATTCGCTCATTGCGATTTCGCTAAAAAGAAACTCAATCCTTTGTTAAAGAGCCATTTTAAGGTGGAAAATCAGCGCGTGAGTTTTGAAAATTTGATCAACCGCTTAGCCTTTTACATGGCCACAGGGAGCGGTAAAACGATTGTCATTATCAAACTGGTAGAGCTTTTAAGCGTGGCTATAAGAATGGGTTTGATCCCTAAGAAAAACATCATGTTTTTTAGCGCGAATGAAAATTTGATCAAGCAATTTGAAAAAGAAATTGAAAAATACAACCGGGGTAAGGACTATTTTAAGCAAATTGATTTCAAAAGCCTTAAAAGCGTTACCCATAAGGATTTTTATCGCGCTCCAAAAAATGTTTTAAAGGAAATGGAAAAAATCGCTCTTTTTTATTACCGCGCGGATTTGATGAATGATGAAGAAAGCAAGGAAAACCTTTTAAATTATAAGGATTATTGGGATAATGGGGAAAATTATGTGATTTTAGATGAAGCGCATAAGGGGAACAAGTCTGAGAGCAAAAGACAGGCTATCTTTAGTCTCTTGTCTTTAAAAGGGTTTTTATTCAATTTCAGCGCCACTTTCACCGAAGAAAGCGATCTCATCACTGCGGTGTATAATTTGAGCGTGGGCGAGTGGGTGAAGCTTGGCTATGGTAAAGAGTCTGTTTTATTGAAGAAAAACAATTTAAGCGCTTTTAAGGATTTAAAAGATTTAAACGATAGGGAAAAAGAAATCGCTCTTTTAAAAGCGTTATTGCTTTTAGGCATGCAAAAACGCTATAAAACAGAAGGCTATTTTTACGACCCTTTAATGCTCGTGTTCACGCATTCTGTGAATGTGGAAAACAGCGATGCGGAAATCTTTTTTAAAACTTTAGCGCGCGTGATTGAAAATGACGATGGAAACGATTTTTTAAAGGCTAAAGAAGATTTATTAGAGGAAATAAAGAATCCGGAATTTCTTTTTAGCGATGACAAAGATAAAGACTATAAGGTTAAGGTTTTTAAAGAGGGTTTAAAAAGCATGGATTTTAAAGGCTTAAAAGAAGAAGTTTTTTATGCCAGTAACGGGCATATTGAAGTGATTATTAACCCTAAAAACAACCAAGAAATCGCTTTCAAGCTCAACACAAGCGACAAAGTCTTTTGCTTGATTAGAATAGGCGATATTACAGAATGGATTTGTGAAAAATTAAAGAGCGTGAAGGTGGTGAGTAAGAATTTGAGCTTTAAAGAAGAGAGCTATTTCAGCCAGATTGATAAGAGCAGTATCAATATCTTAGTGGGGTCTCGCACTTTTGACACTGGGTGGGATAGCACAAGGCCTAGCGTGATTTTATTTTTAAATATAGGGCTTGATGATGACGCTAAAAAGCTGGTGAAACAATCTTTTGGCAGGGGCGTAAGGATTGAAAGCGTCAAAAACCAACGCCAAAGGTTAGCGTATTTAGACATAGATGAAGCTATTAAAGAAAAATTGAAACCAAACGCTGCAATGCTAGAAACGCTTTTTGTGATACCCACCAACCATGCAAGCCTTGAAGCGATTTTAAAGTTCCAAAAAGAGAGCGAAAATAAGGGTGAGAATAGAGGTTCTTGGCGTGAAATCAAATTAGAAAAAACGCCTATAAAACACGCATTATTCGTGCCTTGCTACCGAAAAGAACAAACCAACGCTCTTAAAATTTCTCCAAGCGCTTCGTTTAAAATGAGTGAAAAAAATTTTAAGGATTTAAAAGAGTATTTTCATTTAATGAGCGAAAAACATTTTATTTTAAAGCATGAAATTTATAACCCTAAAGATTACACGCTGCTAAAAGAAATGATACAAACAGCGCATTTTAAAAAGGTATCAACTTGGCATTATAAAGATTTAGATTACATGATTTCTGAAATTAAAGGCAAGCTATACCCCAATCAAAAAGTGCCTAAAGACGAGTTTAACGCCCTAGATAATGAGAAAATCGTGCATTTTAAAAGGGTTAAAGTTAAGGCGGATAAAAAAGAAGAATTGGTTAAAAAAATCCAAGAAGTGAAAGAGTATGCGCCTTTGGATAAAGAAAAACACAAACAAGACAGAACATTCAAAGTTGATGAAGCAGAGCTGTTAAAACTCAAAGAGCATTACTATACCCCGCTCATTAAAGCCAAAAACTGCGATTGGCTTAAGCATGTGGTTAAGGTAAAGAGCGAGAGCGATTTTTTAGAAGAGTTGTTAAGATTACCGAAACGCTGCAAGAAAACTATGATTTTTGGGCGTTCAGCAAGATTGATGAGCATTTAGACAATTTGTTTATTCCCTATATAGACAACGGCGCTACAGAAAGGAAATTTTTCCCTGATTTTATCTTTTGGTTGCAAAAGGGTGGTGCGCAGATCATTTGCTTCATTGATCCTAAAGGGAGCAAACACACTGATTACGAGCATAAGGCAGATGCGTATCAACTTTTTAAAGATAAAATTTTTAACCCTAAAGACGATCCCAATCTCAAAATCAAAGTGGTTTTAAAATTTTATGGAAATAAGGATGATGTGGGGGAGCGTTATAGAGATGATTGGATTAAAGAAGGGGAATTAAAAGATTTTTTTCTAAAACAATTAGCCTAAACTTATTGAAAGGGGTTAAAAGATCCGCTTATTAGCCTATAAGGCTAGTTTTTCACATCGCTTAAAAACACATGCCTTAAAAGTTTGGCTTCGCTTAAAAAAGCGTTTTTCAACACCGCGCTTTTATAAGTGTAATGATCTTCAATGCTTGAAACTTCGCCCACAAACACCCCCGCTCCAAAAATCCCATCTAGCCCGCTCGTTAGCACTTGATCGCCTATGTTAATTTCAGCGCTTGGGACAATAAACTCCACGACTAATTCTTGCTTGAAATTAGATCCTATAAAGCCTAGCACTTGATTTTTGCCTATCATCACGCTATAAGCGCAGCGCTTGTGAGCGTTCAAAAACCCATTCAAGCGCCCTTTTTCTAGCACGGCAATGCCTATGGCTTGATTGTGAGAAACAAGGCCATAAATCTTATTTTCTTCTAAATCCATGACAGGGTTAAGAGAGACGCTGTGCGTGTCTTCTAAACTGATGAATGAAGTCATAAAAGTGGGGGTATAAGTCATTTTTGGATTTTCTAAAGGATAAATACTATTCAAGCGCTCTTTCAAATCGGCGTTTTCTAGTTTTAAAGCTTCTAAAATCAAGCGTTCTTTTTGAAATTCCTTAATGTTTTGGGCTTGAAAAAAATACGCTTGAATGTTGTCTAATAAGCTGTTTTTAGCGCTCATCAAGGCGTTTTTAATCCGGTCGCTGATATAAGAAGAACTGCCTTTAATGTCTAAAAAATAAAAAATAAGAAAAATCCCTAAAAGCCAAAGGAATTTAAAATAAAAACGCATGCATTATTCACTAAAACCCACACGGCTGAGTAAATCCAAATCTTGTATGGCTTCCCCTGTGCCTTTGGCTACCGCCAATAAAGGCTCATCGCCCACATACACAGGGAGTTTAACCATATCGCTTAAATACTTGTCTAAGCCCTTAATCAAAGCCCCACCGCCGGTAAGCACTACGCCATTTTGCACAATGTCTTTCGCCAAATCCGGCTTCACTTCTTCAAGCACGCTCCTTAAAGCGCTAGAGATTTCCCTCACCTGATCTTTAATGGCTTCAAACACATCATCAGAGCTCAATTCAATCGTGTGCAACAGCCCGCTCACTTGATCCCTCCCTGACACTTCCATCGTGAGAGGCGGATCTAGTTTGATCGCGCACCCGATTTCAATTTTAATCTCTTCGCCGGTGCGCTCCCCTATCAATAAATTGAATTTCTTGCGGATGTATTCCACGATGCTTTGATCCAATTTATCCCCAGCCACTCTAATGCTTTTAGAAATGACTAACCCCCCAAGACTGATCACGCCAATTTCAGTCGTGCCACCGCCA
The DNA here is from genome assembly GCF_000600085.1 of Helicobacter pylori oki112. Taxonomy (NCBI): domain Bacteria; kingdom Pseudomonadati; phylum Campylobacterota; class Epsilonproteobacteria; order Campylobacterales; family Helicobacteraceae; genus Helicobacter; species Helicobacter pylori. The sequence goes on along the minus strand of NZ_CP006821.1, from coordinate 76,637 downwards.
ATATCTACAATCAAACTCCCTTGCGGCTCTTTCACGGGCAAGCCTGCCCCGATCGCAGCTGCCATAGGCTCTTCAATCAAAAAGACCTCTCTCGCTCCCGCGCTCAAAGCGCTCTCTTTAACCGCATTCCTTTCCACGCTTGTCAGCCCATAAGGCACGCACACCATGATGCGCGGGCGGATCCATGTTTTTCGTTTGTGCGCTTTTTCAATAAAGTAGCGGATCATTTTAGCGGTAATGTCATAATCGGCAATCACGCCATCTTTCATGGGGCGAATCGCTCTGATGCTGTTAGGGGTTTTGCCTAGCATTTCCTTAGCCTCGCTCCCCACTGCCAAAATATCATAAGCTTTAGAATCAAACAACCCCATGCGCACCGCCACAATAGAAGGCTCATTGATAATAATGCCCTGCCCTTTGACTAACACGATCGTGTTAGCCGTGCCTAAATCTATGGCAATATCATGCGAAAACAAACCGATTAATTTGCTAAAAATCATGCCCTTTCCAATCCTTTATCATTAAATTTATAAGCGTATTTTTCAAGGAAGCATTTTAGAATGCGTTTTAGCAATGATCAAAGGTTCAGCTTGTTTTAAAACACAATCTTTGGTGATACGCACTTCCGATCCTTTAAGCTTGGGTAAATCAAACATAATATCCAAACAAAAATCTTCAATGATCGCCCTTAGGCCCCTAGCCCCGGTTTTTCGCTCTAAAGCGAGTCTAGCGATTTCTTTAATCGCTTCTTCTTCAAAAATCAAATCCACCTCATCCATTTTGAAAAGTTGCTGGTATTGCTTGATTAGGGCGTTTTTAGGCTTTTGTAAAATATCCACCATCGCTTCTAAACTGATACTATCTAGCGTGCTTAAAACCGGCAAACGGCCAATAAGCTCAGGGATAAGTCCATAAGTAACCAGGTCATGGGTTTGGACTAAATGCAAAATCGCTTCTTGCTCTTTTTTACTCATCTTTTCTTGAGTGAAACCCAACACATTTTGCGTGGTGCGTTTTTTAATGATTTCCGCTAACCCGTCAAACGCTCCGGCACAAATGAATAAAATATCGCTCGTGTCAATTTGAATGAAATTGCCTTCAGGGTGCTTTCTGCCGCCTTTGGGGGGGATATTCACTAAAGAGCCTTCAACGATTTTCAATAACGCTTGCTGAACGCCCTCGCCAGAAACATCTCTAGTGATAGAGCGGTTTTCTGACAAACGGCTGATTTTATCGATCTCATCAATAAACACAATGCCTTTTTGGGCTTTTTGAACATTCCAATCGCTCGCTTGCAACAATCTTGTAAGGATATTTTCCACATCTTCGCCCACATAACCCGCTTCAGTCAGGCTAGTCGCATCGCTAATGGCGATAGGAATATCCAAATGCTTGGCTAGAGTTTGCGCCATTAAAGTTTTGCCTGATCCTGTAGGGCCGATTAGTAAAATATTAGACTTGCTCAACTCCACTTCTTCTAAATGCTCTAACTCTAAATCGCTGTCTTGGCTGTCTTGTTTTTTGAGTTTTTCTTTAAAAGATAAGCGTTTGTAATGGTTATACACGGCTACGGAAAAAACCTTTTTGGCCTGCTCTTGCCCTATCACATAATTATCTAAAACCGCCTTAAGCTCTTTAGGGGCTGGAATGTGAGAGAGCAAAAACTCTTCTTCATAAGCGCCTGATTCCATTCTTCTCAATCGCTCTCTCTTGAGCGCCAATAAAGAATCCATTCTGTCATATTTGTGCAATTCCCCATGCATCACATCTATACAATATTCGCACACGCACACATCTTTATTCAGGTTGCTCGCAAAAATAATGCGGCGTTTTTTGGGATCTCTTGATTCTGGTTTTTTGCAAAAACTGCAATAAAGCGTTTCGTTCATGTTATTCCTCTTGTTTTTCTTCGCTAGAATATTCGCTTGGCTTATACGCCACGCCCCTAGAACTCTCTAAAATAAAAGAGCAAATCTCTTTCACAAAAGGGTTATTGGCATGCTCTTCTAACTCTAATTTAGCGCTCTCTCTTAAAGAGGGGACAGGGCGGAACAATCTCTTATAAAGCGCATGGATAAAATCAATATCCTTACTCTCTAGTAATTGGCGCATCCTGTGGCGGTTTAACCCCCTAATAAAAGCGCGATTGCCCTCTGCAGTGCAATAAGGCGGCACATCTTTGCCTAAAGCGCTCTTACCGGCTATCATGCACCCTTTAGCGATACGCACAAACTGATGGATCGCTGTAAGACCGCCAATATTGACATAATCGCCTATTTCAATATGCCCTGCTAAAGTTACGCCATTAGCCAAAATGCAATGACTGCCAATCACGCAATCATGAGCGACATGCACATAAGCCATGAGCAAGTTTTTATCCCCAATAATGGTTTTTTTAATCCCCCCTTCAGTGCCGGGATTTATCATGCAAAATTCCCGAACAAGGTTGTCTTCTCCAATAATCAGTTCGCTGTATTCGCCCTTATATTTTAAATCTTGAGGCTGTGTGCCTAGCACGGCAAAAGGAAAAATCTCGGTGTTCTTTCCAATAAAAGTATGCCCTTGTAAGGTTATATTGTTATGGAGTTTCACGCCTTCATCTAGTTTGACGCCATCTCCAATCACGCAAAATTCCCCAATCTCTACGCCCTTATTAATCTCTGCTTTAGGAGAAATAATGGCTGTTTTTGCAATTTTACTCATTTTTTAATCTCTCTCTGCGATCATGGCTTTTAATTCGGCTTCAGCGACCACTTTGCCATCCACTTGAGCCGTGCCGCCCACTTGCCAGATCATGCCTTTATGCTTTAAGACTTCTAAATGGTATTCTAATCTGTCGCCTGGGGTTACAGGAATGCGGAATTTAACCTTGTCAATCGTCATGAAGTACACGATTTTGGTTTTGGCTATTTCAGGGTCAAACCCCCACAAGCTAGTGAAGGCTAAAAACCCTCCGCTTTGCGCCATGCCCTCTACGATCAAAACGCCCGGGAAAATGGGCTTATTAGGGAAATGCCCGTTAAACACATCTTCATTAAAAGTGATATTCTTATAAGCGACAATTTTTTTATTGGCTTGTAACTCTATAATTCTATCCACTAAGAGCATGGGATAGCGGTGAGGTAAAATCTGTAAGATATGCTCTATAAAAAATTGGGATTGTAAGTTTTGATGGCTTTGTTCCATAAAATAAACTCCTTGTTTTGGTTCAACTAAAGTGCTATTTTTAGCGTTGGTTATTCTAAAAAATAACCGCTATTATACCATAAGAAAACCGCTCGCTTGTATTTGCAAAAACACCGATGCATTGCACCATAAGCTTAAAGAAACGCTTTGTATAAGTACCGCTCATGCATTATTCATGCGTGTGGCTTAGAATATTCTCTCTTAAATGGTAGTGTGGGTATTTGTTAGAATCCAAAACCACTTGCCCCATGAACTGCTTGTCCAAATTGAAAATTAAAGGGGCTAAATAATTCACCGTAGAAAGCTCAATGGGGGTTTGAACCACCATGATATTAGCGACTAGAACGCTCTTGGCTCCCTCTAATTCTAAAAGGATTTTTAAGGGGGTAGGCACTTCAAATTCGTATTTTCTTAAAGCAAAGGGATTGACTAGCGTGAAAGACACCACGGAATTTTCTTCTGCACTATTCAAACGCAAAAAGATTTCATCAACCTTTTGCAAGCGCATTTTATGAATGGTTTCAAACCCTAATATAGGTGCTTTCACATCAAAAATCATAGGCGATTGCATTCCCTTTAAAAAAGCACAAAATCTTCTCCTTAAAGAATAAAAGACCGCCTTAAAACCAGCGCTCAATGATTTCTAAACTAAACTCTGTATTATATCAAACAATTTTGGTAAAATCAATTTTTGCTAGTTTTGGGTATAATCCCAATAACTTAACCATGATGGAAGTTTAACTGAATAATTATAAAATACAACAAGGAGTGAGGAATGAGCAAGATAAAACCACAAATCAAGAAAAATCATCCTAGTAAATCTCATTTTAGCGATGGGTGGCGCCTTTTTGGTGCGGCTGGGCTTGATTTGGAGAAATAGTTTTTACATTATTCGGTAGGAACAAGAAAGATAAGAAAAAATAATGAGTTATTCAAAAATCTAATTTTATAAGACAGGTGGCATGCGTTTAAAACATTTTAAAACTTTCCTTTTTATCACAATGGCGATTATTGTTATAGGTACCGGTTGTGCAAACAAAAAGAAAAAAAAAGACGAATACAACAAACCGGCGATTTTTTGGTATCAAGGGATTTTAAGAGAAATCCTTTTTGCTAATTTAGAAACAGCGGACAATTATTATTCTTCTTTACAGAGCGAACACATCAATTCCCCCCTTATCCCAGAAGCGATGCTAGCTTTAGGGCAAGCGCACATGAAAAAGAAAGAGTATGTTTTGGCGTCTTTTTACTTTGATGAATACATCAAGCGCTTTGGGACTAAGGACAATGTGGATTATTTAACTTTTTTAAAATTGCAATCGCATTATTACGCTTTCAAAAACCATTCTAAAGACCAGGAATTTATCTCTAATTCTATTGTGAGTTTAGGCGAATTTATAGAAAAATACCCTAACAGCCGTTACCGCCCCTATGTAGAATACATGCAAATCAAATTCATTTTAGGGCAAAACGAGCTCAATCGCGCGATCGCAAATGTCTATAAAAAACGCCACAAGCCTGAGGGCGTGAAACGCTATTTAGAAAGGATAGATGAGACTTTAGAAAAAGAGACTAAACCCAAACCATCGCACATGCCTTGGTATGTGTTAATTTTTGATTGGTAGGATATTTCAAACCATGCAAATTATAACAGAGAGATGAAAAATGACTGAAGATTTTCCTAAAATTCTGCCTTTATTGGTAGAAGAAGACACCTTTTTATACCCCTTTATGATAGCCCCTATTTTTTTGCAAAATAACGCGAGCATCAAGGCGGTAGCTTACGCTAAAAACAATAAATCATTAGTCTTTATTGCATGCCAAAAAGACAAATTGAACGACAATGAAGCCCCTTATTATGATGTGGGGGTGATTGGATCTATCATGCGTGAAGCCAACATGCCTAATGGGCGCGTGAAATTGCTCTTTAATGGCATCGCTAAGGGGCGTATTTTAGAGCCTGCTAAAGAAAACGAGCAAGGCTTTTTAGAAGCTCAAATAAGCCCTATTGAATATTTAGAATACGATAAAGAAAACATTCAAGCTATCGTGGAAGTCTTAAAAGAAAAAGTGATCACTCTAGCCAATGTCAGCTCGCTCTTTCCTCCGGATTTGATCAAGGCTTTAGAAGACAATGACGATCCTAACCGCATCGCTGATTTAATCGCAGCGGCCTTGCATTTGAAAAGAGATCAAGCGTATTCTCTTTTTGCCAACAACAACACCGAGCAGCGCTTGTTGGATTTGATTGATATTGTGATAGAAGAGACTAAAACCCAAAAACTCCAAAAAGAAATCAAATCCAAAGTCCATCAAAAAATGGAGCAAACCAATAAGGAATATTTCTTAAAAGAGCAGCTCAAACAAATCCAAAAAGAGCTTGGCACAGACAAACAGCGAGATGAAGATTTAAACCAGTACTACCAAAAACTAGAAAGCATCAAGCCTTTCTTGAAAGAAGAAGCGTTTAAGGAGATTAAAAAGCAAATTGACCGACTGAGCCGAACCCATGCAGACAGCTCTGATAGCGCGACTTTGCAAAATTATATTGAAACCATGTTGGATGTGCCTTTTGGGCAATATGAAAAAAAAGCGCTTGACATTAAGCATGTGAGAGAACAACTAGACAAGGATCATTATTCCTTAAAAAGGCCTAAAGAGCGTATTGTGGAATACTTTGCCACCATGCAGCTTTTAGAAATGCGCCACAAGAAAAAGCCAGAAAAAAAAGACAAAACTAAAGGCACGATTTTGTGCTTTTATGGGCCTCCTGGCGTGGGTAAAACGAGTTTGGCTAATTCCATTGCTAAAGCGATAGAGCGCCCTTTAGTTCGGATCGCTTTAGGGGGATTAGAAGATGTGAATGAACTAAGAGGGCACAGACGCACTTATATAGGCTCAATGCCTGGGCGCATTGTCCAAGGGCTTATTGAAGCCAAAAAGATGAATCCGGTCATGGTTTTAGATGAAATTGATAAGGTGGATAGGAGCGTTAGGGGCGATCCAGCGAGCGCTTTATTAGAGATCTTAGACCCTGAGCAAAATACCGCTTTTAGGGATCATTATGCGAATTTCAGCATTGATTTATCGCAAGTGATTTTTATCGCTACCGCTAACAATATTGACAGAATCCCAGCCCCTTTAAGAGACAGAATGGAATTTATCAGCGTGTCCAGCTACACGCCTAATGAAAAAGAAGAAATCGCTAAAAACTACCTCATCCCCCAAGAATTAGAAAAGCATGCCTTAAAGCCTAGCGAAGTGGATATTAGCCATGAGTGTTTGAAACTCATTATTGAAAAATACACCAGAGAAGCGGGCGTTAGGGATTTACGAAGACAAATCGCAACGATTATGCGCAAAGTGGCTTTAAAATACCTAGAAGATAACCCGCACAAAAAAGGGCGAACCAAAAAAGGCGAAAATGAAAAAAGCGAAGATAAGGGTAAAAATTTCTGCATCTCTATCACGCCCAGCAACCTTAAAGAGTATTTAGAACGCATAGTGTTTGAAATTGACCCCATAGATAAAGAAAATAAAATCGGTATCGTCAATGGTTTGGCATGGACTCCAGTGGGCGGTGATGTGCTTAAAATTGAAGCGCTTAAGATTAGAGGCAAGGGGGAATTAAAACTCACCGGGAGTTTAGGCGATGTGATGAAAGAATCCGCCATTATTGCCTTTTCTGTTGTCAAAGTCTTATTGGATAACGAAACCTTAAAAGCGCCTAAAATCCCTAGCGAAACCGATGCAGAGAATAAGAAAAAGAAAAAAGCGCTGAAAGTTTATAGCGCTTATGATTTGCACTTGCATGTCCCTGAGGGGGCTACGCCTAAAGACGGACCGAGCGCTGGGATCGCTATGGCGAGCGTGATGGCGAGCATTTTGTGCGACCGAGCTACAAGAAGCGAAGTGGCAATGACGGGCGAATTGACTTTGAGCGGGGAAGTTTTACCCATAGGAGGGTTGAAAGAAAAGTTGATCGCCGCTTTTAAAGCCGGCATTAAAACCGCTCTTGTTCCTGTCAAAAATTACGAAAGGGATTTAGACGAGATCCCTGCTGAAGTGCGAGAGAATTTAAACATCGTTGCGGTGAAAAACATCGCTGAAGTGTTAGAAAAAACCTTACTTTAGAATTTGGCATGAAAGCAGGCATTATTGGTTTAGGGCTTATGGGGGGGAGTTTAGGGCTGGCTTTACAAGAATGGGGGCGTTTTAAAAGCGTTATAGGCTATGATCATAACGCTTTGCATGCTAAATTGGCTTTGACTTTGGGGCTTGTAGATGAATGCGTGGAATTTGAAAAGATTTTAGAATGCGATGTGATTTTTTTGGCCATTCCAGTTGAGGGCATCATTGAATGTTTGAAAAAAATGACTCCCGTTAAAAAAAGCGCAACGATTATTGATTTAGGGGGCGCTAAAGTGCAAATCATTCGCAATATCCCTAAAAGCATTCGTCAAAATTTCATCGCCGCGCACCCCATGTGCGGGACAGAGTTTTATGGCCCTAAAGCGAGCGTTAAGGGGTTGTATGAAAACGCTTTGGTGATATTGTGCGATTTAGAAGATTCAGGGGCTGAGCAAGTAGAGATCGCTAAAGAAATCTTTTTAGGCATTAAAGCACGCTTGATCAAGATGAAATCCAACGAGCATGACACCCGTGTGGCTTATATCAGCCATTTACCCCATGTTTTGAGCTACGCTCTAGCCAATAGCGTTTTAAAGCAAAACGACCCAGAGGTGATTTTATCCTTAGCGGGTGGGGGTTTTAGGGATATGAGCCGTTTGTCTAAAAGCTCGCCTTTAATGTGGAAAGATATTTTCAAACAAAACCGAGACAATGTCTTAGAAGCGATTGAAAAATGCGAAAAAGAAATCGCGCAAGCTAAGGCTTGGATAGAAAATAACGATTATGAAAGCCTTGCAAAATGGATGGCGCAAGCGAACAAACTCCAGGAGTTCATGTAAAATAATTTAAAATTTTGTATATTGTTGTTTTTAGGGGTGCGAGAAGCGAAATGGGGTATTTGGATTGTTTTTATGGATTATAGGCTGTTTCATATGGACAGCATGGATTTACCCAGCAAACCAGCAAACAACCATAAGAGATTATCTTAAACCCAGATCTATTGTTGTGTTTGCCATAATTGTAATAATAATTTCATCTCATTCCTCCAACGCCTATAAAACTTTTATCGCTTCTAATAAAAAACCAATTTTAGCCGTTTAGGGATTGATTTCTTAAACCTTTATCCAAAATACCGGTGTTTTTACGGGCATTTTAAGAGCGGTTTTAATACTTCTTAGCGTTGTTAAGATACTTAGGCAATTCATTCAACTCAGTGTTTTTATTGTTCTTAAAAACCACCTGCTTTTCAACCCGCTCGTATTCTTTACAATCTTTTCTCATTTCTTGTAAGAGATACTTTTGGTTGTCATTAGGGATATAAAAGCATTCGCTTTTAGCGTTTTCATAGCTATCCGTTAGGCTTGTATCATAGTGGTACCAAAATCCGCTAGGGATAGCGATATTCTTAGAGCTAAAGGTTCTATAACCTTGTTTGATAATGGTGAGTTCTTCTACTAAAACTTGATGGTATTTCCTGGCCAAATTACGACCCTCTTTTTCTACTAATAAAACAGAATGCCTGTTGGTGTTTTTGGCTTCAGGGGTGATATTAGTCATTCTGTAAGTCTCTCTTAAAGGGTTAGACGCAAAATCAAAAGAAGCGTCATTCGCCACAAAATGCCCCCTATCAAAACCGCTTCTGGTGTAATCTTGTGTCGTGGCTTGTTGGTATTTGGCTAATCGTGTGTCCGTCTTAAACTCATAGCGTTTTTCAATATTATTTTTATCCACTAAATCCCCAAACAACACGCTCACGCCATAAATAGGGTTTTTTAACTCGCTAGAATAACACACCGAATAAAAGTTATTTTTTAAGACTTTACAATCAATGTTAGTGAGCATGCCATTAGCGTTATAAGCGGTATTGCGATTTTTAGTGGGGTTAGTGCTATTGACTTGATCCTTGATTTCATTAAGCTTTTTAGTGGTGTAGCTGTTAATAGCCTTAGTGAAATTATCCAACATGTCCGCTTGGAGCCAACTCATAGCGATCAGGCTAAAACAGAGCAGGTTTTTAAAGGTTTTCATGTTTTGCTCCTTGTTGATTGGCTTGAATACTACAACAATATTTTTAATCGTTTATTTTTACCCGCTAAATAGCCTAGTGCGTAGCGTTTTGATGCGTTAAGCGGAGCGCGTTGAACGATCAAACTTAAGAATAAAAAATTTCATTGTATTTTTTAGTGCTTTCATCTATCTCCCATGCGTCTTCGTCAATATCGCCCAAGTTTAAATAGTCTTCATTAGAGTCTAAAAGAGCGCAACAAATCCTTTTTTGCTCGTTTAAGTCTAAATTGTGGAACTCTTCGCTATCAATTTCATCAATCTTACCATCGGCGCGTTTTAAAAAACGCTCGTTAAGATCGTTAAAGATTTTTAGGCATTCGCTCTTACTTTTAGCGTTAAGGATTTGTCTTTTAATTTCTAAATTCACTTCTTTCAATTCAGCATAGACAAAACTCCCGCCCCCTTTAAAACCGCATTTTTTAGAAATGCCCCCTTGCTCGCCCTCTATGACTTTTTTTAACCTTTCTTTGGTGATCGTTTCTATATAGTCCATTTGCTCGATTCCAATGTAGTGGCGTTTCATTTTGTGCGCTACTGCGCAAGTCGTCCCGCTCCCAGCAAAAAAGTCTAACACGAGGTCGTTTTCTTGGGTAGAGATTTCTATAATGCGTTTGAGTAGGGCTTCGGGTTTGGGGGTGTCAAATGGTGAAACACTTAATCCTAAAACCTTTCTTACTTCGTCTTTTGCGGAAGTAATAGACCCTAACTCAGTAAAAATGCTTGACATAATTGCCGTATTGGCATCATAATCGGATTGATAAATTTTTAACCTTGGCACATTGTCATCTTTTAAAAATAAATCAATTTTTCCGCTCATATATTCATCATAAGAAAATTTCCAATTTCTTATACACTCATTGCCACTTGGTAATTTTATTGCAAATTTGTTTTTATCAGAGTTTTGATTAGGACTAGCAGCATTGCTACTAAACCATGCGCCTTTAGGGTCATTGTCTAAATTTTCAAAAATCATTGTATTTTTTAAGCGATTGAATACTAGACTTAATTTATTTTTTGCATACACTAAAATATACTCATGTTCTTTTCGTATATGTTTAGATTGTTTTAAGACGCTACTTATAGAATTCCAAACTACATTAGCTACAAAGTTATCACCCCCCCCCCCATTAAAGACCTCGTCCATCAACACTTTCAAATAAGCCTGTTCGTTGTCATCGCATTGCACAAAAATCACGCCATCATCGCTTAAAAATTCCCTAGCCGCTTCAAGCCTGTTTTTCATAAACACTAGCCATGAGCTGTGGTTGAAATTATCGTTGTAATTAAAGCTGTCATTACCCGTATTATAAGGGGGGTCAATGTAGATGCATTTAACTTGTTTAGCGAATTTCTTTTTTAAAGAATGGAGAGCGATCAAATTATTGCCTTTGATGAGATAATTCGTGTTCTTGTCTTTTAAAGCACTTTCTAAATCGCCCTCTCCATGCATTTCAAAATTGCACAGCGCTTTTTTGTTTAAAAGCGTGTCAATTTCTTTTTTATGCAATACCTCATGGTAAAAAAGCTCGTTAGGTTTGGCGCTGTTATCTTTGGCGTTACCCAGTAAAACATTGTCTTTAAAAGGGAAATTCAAAACGACTAGCTCGCTGGATTTTATCAAACCCCCTTGTGAATACAAGCCTATTTTATTTTTAAATCGTGTGAAAGAATTTTCTAATTCTTTTATTTCTAAACATTCTAATAACGCCTTTTCATTAAACACAAGCGTGTTGGCGATCGTTTTAAAAAAAGCGTTTTTGTAGTCGTTAGCGTTTTCATGCTCAAGCATGAAAGTTAAAAGCTTTTCATCATGTTGTAAGATTAAAGTAACTAATCGTTCTTTAGTGAAATGGTTGATTAAAGCATCTAGTAGGGTTTTGAGTGGGGTTTTTAACATTCTTTGTCCTTAAAAGTTTGATGGAAAGCGGTATTAAATTTTTCATTCATTACTTTATTATGAAGCGTGAAAAACGGCAAGCCCTTTAAATCTAATTTTTTGTTATGGCTTTTAAGCGTGGTGTTTTCTAGCATTTCTAAAAATTCTTTTTTCCAAGCGTTAGAAGGCTCTAAATGTTCGCCCTTAGCTTCCATATAACAAGTGAAGCCTAAAAATTCATCGCTATGCGTTTGGGCAAAAAGGATAAAATCCGGCTCAAAACCTTGCGCGTAAAAGGGGCTATTTTCTATATTGCAAAAAACTTTTAATTCAGCGAAATGATCGTTCCTTAAAACGCACCATTCTTTGAATTTCTTGTCTAAAACCTCTTTATGGTCGTTGATGAAACCTAAAAACTTCCTTTCTAAATCGCTGTCTAGTTTTCTCATGTCTTTAAAAAGCAGCCATTCGTAAAAGGGAATGTCTTTTTCCAATTCGCTAGCGCTAAGGCTTTTATTATGCGTTTCAAATTCTTTCAATTCTAACGCGCTCACATCGTATTTATCTTGCTCTTTTAAAAGCGTGTCTTTTAAGTTTTCAATGATATAAACAGCGAGTTTTAAAAGTATTTTATTGTCGTCAAACTTTTGGTTTTTATGAAAGTTTGTTTTTAATGGAGAAATATAGCACTCTATAAATCCCACTTTATTGTTAAAGGGATGTTTTTTAAAGGCTTTTTTAAGCGTTTTGAAATCCAGGTTTTTTAAATTAAGGGCTTTTAGAAAATAATTTATAGGGATTTTATTTAAGGTATGGGGCTTAAAATAAGTTTTATCGCCCTTATTTTCTTCTTTAAAATCCACTTTCTTTTCACGCACGCTAAAAGCAAATAATGGGACATGCAAACTTTGGAGCTTGACTTTAACAGGGTCTGTATAGTCTTTATTGAATAGGTTTTTCTTCTTGTCTTTTGTATTGCTTGCATAGTAGCATTTGAAACGCTTGGTGGGTGTTAAAGGGATAGTCTGTTTTTCATTTACAAATCCTAATCCTAAATCTTGTAACTCGTTGTTTAATTGAGCGATAAACTCGCTGTCATAAACGGCATGGTAGTCTAATCTCTCCAGCGCGCTTAAGGGGTTGGAAAAATCAAACTTGCGTTGGTAAAACTCTATGCGGCTTGGCTTGAAATCGTTATAGCTAAAGGGGTAGTATCTCGCTCCTCGCCCTATGAGCTGGGCGTCTTTGGTGGTGTCTTTTTGGCTCGCTTTATTTTTAAGCCTGACAATGTCAAACAAATTCAACACATCCCAACCCTCATTGAGCTTATCCACGCTAAAAATCACTCTTTTAGGGTTGTCTCTGTCTTCTAGGGAGTTCAATAAAGGCATGCCCTTTTCTAATTCTTTTTCGTTATTGGTGTTAATCTGGGTGCTTTTTTTGAATTTCGTCTGCAATAATGCGGCAAGGTTAGGGGTGTATTTTTGCTTGTCAAAAAAGTTTTTAGCGTCCTTAAAAAAAGCGTTGCGGCTGTAATTGAAAAAATTTTCTAAATCTAAAGGGCTTAAATTTTCTAAAAAGGCGTTGAAGCGCTCTTGATTTTCTTTGCTGTCTTCAATCCTTTCGCTTTTAAACAAAATGCATGGTTTAAAGTTTTCAATATATATTATGGTGTTGGGCTAATAATTCTTTATACAAACTGGAAACGCATGCCCCTAAAAAGCGCGTTTCTAATTCTTTATTTTCATAAGAAAGGGAGTAGATGTTTTTGCAAAATTTATCCTCGCTAAATTCTTTTAAGGTGTAAGTGATCACCTTTAAGTTTTTATATTTTTCTTCAACGCTTTTTTCTTTAGGGATAGTGGCGCTAAATTCCAGCAATAAATTGTCTTTATTTTGTTCTAGCGCTAATTTCACAACGCTTTCCCAGTTGCGTTTTTCGCTAGCCTCACTATCATTTAATTTCTTTTTAGTCTCTGTGTTTAAATGGTGCGCTTCATCCGCTAAAAAAACCAATTTCTGATCTTTTAAATCCTCTATGCTGATAGCGTTTTCTTTAACTTTAGTGAATAAGGAAAACAAGCCTTGAATGGTGCTAAAATAAATGTTGATAGCGCTTGTTTGGCTCTCGTTTAAATGATTGATACTCTTAATTTCTGTGTTTTCATCATTGATATGGATATTCTCACTAAAAAGGTATTTTGATGAGGCGCTGTCTGTAAAATTCAATTTCGTTTTTTCTAAAATGCTGGTGCTATTCACAAAAAAGATAAAATTTTGATAGCCTTGCTTGTAGCATTCTAAAATCAAACCCGCCATCACTAAGGTTTTACCGCTACCGGTGGCCATTTCAAACATGAAATGCTTTTGAGTTGGGTTGGATTGTCGTTTTTCTAAATAATTATTTATCGCTTGTTTTTGGTAATCTCTAAGCTCTTTTTTTAAATTACCTGTGATATGGGTGGGTAGCTCTATTTCTTTATTATTGGGTGCGTTATTTGGCGCGTGATCTTTTATCGCTGATTGGGGGGTGGGGGGGTAACTTTGAGTGAATGAATCTTGCATGAAATCCCTTAATGAAAAAGTGAGGAAATTATAGCGTAAAGTTTTGAGATTGACTTTAGAGGCGCTAGCGAACAATTAAATTAAAATCAAATAAAGTTTTAGTTTTAATATTTAATGGAATAAAGCCCTTAAAATCAAAAGCGCTTCTTTTTCTTTGCTATAATCAATCTCAAAAAACCAACTTTTTTAAAATAAAGGAATGATGATGCAAGAGATTTTTTTATGTTCTATTTCCAATGTGCGCAGTGGGGATTGCAAGGAAGATTGCGCTTATTGCACGCAAAGCTCACACCATCAAGGAGCGATCAAGCGCTATAAATTCAAAGATGAAAAAGTGGTTTTACAAGAGGCTAGAGCGTTAAGGGAATTAGGGGCTTTAGGGTTTTGTCTGGTTACTTCAGGGCGTGAATTAGACGATGAAAAATGCGAATACATCGCTAAATTAGCTAAGGCCATCAACAAAGAAGAATTGGGCTTGCATCTGATCGCATGCTGCGGGCGCGCGGATTTGGAGCAATTAGAGTTTTTAAGAGATGCGGGCATTCATAGCTATAACCATAATTTAGAGACTTCGCAAAATTTCTTCCCTAAAATTTGTTCCACGCACACATGGGAAGAAAGGTTTATCACATGCGAAAACGCTTTAAGGGCGGGGTTAGGCTTGTGCAGTGGGGGGATTTTTGGGCTTAATGAGAGCTGGGAAGACAGGATTGAAATGCTTAGAGCCTTAGCTTCGCTCTCCCCGCACACCACGCCCATTAATTTTTTCATTAAAAACCCGGTATTGCCCATTGATGCAGAGACTTTAAGCGCAGATGAAGCCCTAGAATGCGTGCTTTTGGCTAAGGAATTTTTGCCTAACGCTAGGCTTATGGTGGCTGGGGGGCGTGAAGTGGTGTTTAAAGATAACGATAAAAAGGAAGCCAAGCTTTTTGAATACGGCATCAATGCGGTGGTGTTAGGGGATTATTTGACCACCAAAGGCAAAGCCCCTAAAAAAGATATAGAAAAACTGCTCTCTTATGGCTTGACAATGGCGACAAGCTGTCATTAATGAGAGAACTTTTTAAAAGCGTTAGAGGGTTTTTGCGCCTTCTTAGAATGATTTTCCCCGAGCGTCTGAAAAACGCCTTTTTGGGCTTGAGCGAATTGTTTTACTACGCTTCCAGCTTGAGTTTTTATACGATTTTGTCTTTATCGCCTATTTTGTTGTTTGTGTTTAGTCTTTTTGTGTCTCATTATTTGCAAGCGCACAGCGGTGAAATGGAAGCCTTGATTTTCCCTAACGCCCCTAAACTCATTGGCGCGATTAAGGATTTTTTAGAAAATTTTAAAAAAACAGACATGACCTTAGGCACGCTTGAAGAAGTGTCTATTGTGGTGGCGTTGGTGCTTTTTTGTGAAAACTACCGCTCCATCGCGTCAAAAATTTTTGATGCAAAGCCCAGAGATTATGCGCATTTTAAGGGTAAAGAAATCTTTTTATTTTGGGGTTTTGGCACGACTTTAGTGTTTTTATTCGCTCTGCCTTTGGTGGTGTTTTTTGATATTAAGATCCAAGTGTTTTTTGAAGATAAAGATTCAAATTTGTTGCATGTTTTAAGATGGATAGGCACTTACGCGTTTTTTTTGATCCTTTTTACCATTCCCACGAATAAGGTGTTTAAACATTATTTTTGGGTGTTTTTATGGGTGTTTTTTACGAGCGTTTCTTGGCATGTGTTAAAATGGGCTTTCACTTATTATGTGTTGTATAACCGCACTTACCATGAGCTTTATGGGAGCGTTTCTATTTTGTGGTTTTTGATGAGCTGGGTGTATGTGAGTTGGCTTGTGATTTTAATTGGCATGTATGGGTGCAAGGTGTGCGACACATTCGATCCTAAAGAAGTGTTTAAGAAATTTTTAGGCTTTTTTAAAAAAGAAACTTGATGAAAAAAGTTCTCTTTTAGATCGGTTCTAAAAATCTAAACACAAACCCCAACACCCCAACTAAAAAGTTAAAAATAAAAGAAATAAAAAGCAACCACCAGCAAAATAAAAGAATAAAAATCTAAAACGCTAAAAGCGTTTTTTACAATCAAACCAAAGAGATTGGTTGTGTAAAGCGATAACTTTTTAAAGAATAAAACTTTCTAAAAACATTTCTTAGCGCTCTTTAGAATTTAAGTGCAGTTTAGGGATTTTAAAAAACTTCATAAACTTCCTTTAAAAAGAAGCTTAGATAAGAGTTCTATAAATAATTCCATTCTTTAGAGAATAAAACTTTTTTCTTAAATCCATGTTTAATTGGTGCGGACTCTTTCCAAAGATATTAAACTTTTTAAAAAATTGGATTTTAGATCTTATGTTATGACTTTAAGTTTTATTTTATCGCTTCAGGTTTTATTTTATGATTTTAAATTTATTTTGCCATCAAACTCGTTTTCTTAACCCTAAAAACCTTTGAATAAAACAATAAAACCCTAAACCAAAACAACTAAAAATAAAAGAAATGAAAAAAGCAACAGAAAAATAAAGCACTAAAATATAATCAATAATGAAATAAGATAAAAAGCAAGATTAAAAAAACATTTCCCTATCCCTGCACCGACCTACATTCCCACTCTTGAAAAGAGCAGTATTATCAGCGATGAAGAGCTTGACTTCCAGGTTCGGAATGGTTAACTGGGTAGTTCCTCTTCTCTAAAGGCACAAGGAAAAGGGAGCTAAAGATAAATCGCATTTACCCTTAACTCCCCTTTCTCTTTAATAGGGAGCTGTTTTTCAACAAAGAAGATCGTTAATAGCCCTTAACTTTAAATCAGAGAATATCTCATTTTGATTAAAGTTTAATCTTATAAAAGTTTTTATAAAACTCCAACTCTCTTACACTCAGTAAGGCAGTGGTAACTCATTCGCACTTATTGCCGTTATCTTATACAAAAAGCAAAAAACAAGCCAAACGCTCTATTAGTAGTAGTCAGCTAAATGCATTACTGCACTCACACATCTACCCTATCAAGCACATAGTCTTTGTGCGAGCTTCAGGGAAAGTTCATCTTGGAGTTGGCTTCCTGCTTAGATGCTTTCAGCAGTTATCACATCCGTGTGTAGCTACCCAGCGATGCTCTTGGCAGAACAACTGGTGCACCAGTGACACGTCCATCCCGGTCCTCTCGTACTAGGGACAGCTCTCCTCAACTTTCCTACGCCCACGGCAGATAGGGACCGAACTGTCTCACGACGTTCTGAACCCAGCTCGCGTACCGCTTTAAATGGCGAACAGCCATACCCTTGGGACCTGCTCCAGCCCCAGGATGCGATGAGCCGACATCGAGGTGCCAAACCTCCCCGTCGATGTGAGCTCTTGGGGGAGATCAGCCTGTTATCCCCGGGGTACCTTTTATCCTTTGAGCGATGGCCCTTCCACACAGAACCACCGGATCACTATGACCGACTTTCGTCTCTGCTTGACTTGTATGTCTTACAGTCAGGCTGGCTTGTGCCATTACACTCAACTTGCGATTTCCAACCGCAATGAGCCAACCTTTGCAAGCCTCCGTTACTTTTTAGGAGGCGACCGCCCCAGTCAAACTACCCACCAAGCATTGTCCTGCCTGTGGATAACACAGGCCAGTTAGCTAACAGAAACATCAAGGGTGGTATCTCAAGGATGGCTCCATAAGAGCCAAAGCCCTTACTTCAAAGCCTCCCACCTATCCTGCGCATGATATTCCCATTAGCAGTGCTAAGTTGTAGTAAAGGTCCACGGGGTCTTTCCGTCTTGCCGCGGGTAGGAGGAATTTTCACCTCCACTACAATTTCACTGAATCTCTGGTTGAGACAGCTCCCATCTCGTTACGCCATTCATGCAGGTCGGTATTTAACCGACAAGGAATTTCGCTACCTTAGGACCGTTATAGTTACGGCCGCCGTTTACTCGGGCTTCAATTCAACGCTTCATCTTGCGACTGACGCATCCTCTTAACCTTCGAGCACCGGGCAGGCGTCACACCTTATACTTCCTCTTACGAGTTGGCAAAGTGCTGTGTTTTTGGTAAACAGTCGGGAGGGACTCTTTGCTGAGACCGCATTGCTGCGGCACACCTTATCGCGAACTTACGGTGCTAGTTTGCAGAGTTCCTTAACCAGAGTTCTTTCACGCGCCTTAGAATACTCATCTCATCTACCTGTGTCGGTTTGCGGTACGGACGACTATGGATATGCTTAGAGGCTTTTCTTGGCACGACGGTATCAGCGATTCTCCCTTTGTCCTAAAAGGACTCAAAGAGCCTGTTTGGGTTTCAAATACAGAGGTGGATTTGCCTTCCCTCCAATCTACGCCCTTAGACTAGCGCTTCCATCAGCTAGCTCGCTTAACCCTATGCGTCCCCCCATCACGCTCCATAGTCGGTATTGGAATATTAACCAATTTGCCATCACCTACCCCTTTCGGACTCGGCTTAGGACCCGACTAACCCTACGATGACGACCATCGCGTAGGAAACCTTAGATTTACGGCGGATACAATTCTCATATATCTTATCGTTACTCATTCCTGCATGCTCACTTCATACCGCTCCAGCACTCCTTACCGGTATACCTTCAACGCTGGTATGAACGCTCTTCTACCACTGTGTTTAACACAATCTACAAATTCGGTGTCTATCTTAGCCCCGTTATATTTTCAGCGCATGACCACTAGACCAGTGAGCTGTTACGCTTTCTTTAAAGGATGGCTGCTTCTAAGCCAACCTCCTGGTTGTTTGAGTAGCCACACATCTTTTTCCACTCAGAATAGAACTTAGGGACCTTATTTGGTAGTCTGGGTTGTTCCCCTTTTGACGATTGATTTTATCACCCACCGCCTGACTCCCAAGATACGATAAAAGGTATTCGAAGTTTGATAGGGTTTGGTACCGCGGCGAGCAGCCCTAGCCCAATCAGGGCTCTACCCCCTTTTATTATCACTTGAGGCTATACCTAAATATATTTCGAAGAGAACCAGCTATCACTAAGTTTGTTTGGCCTTTCACCCCTATCCACAGCTCATCCCAACCCGTTTCAATGGGTACGAGTTCAGTCCTCCACGCGCTATTACACGCGTTTCAACTTGGCCATGGATAGATCACTTAGCTTCGGGTCTGCAGCATCTGACTTGATCGCCCTATTAAGACTCGCTTTCGCTACGGCTTCGCATTCGCTTAACCTTGCCAGATACCACAACTCGCAGGATCATTATGCAAAAGGCAGTCCATCACCCTGATAAATCATAGGGCTCTGAATGATTGTAAGCAGATGGTTTCAGGTTCTATTTCACTCCGCTCACTGCGGTTCTTTTCACCTTTCCCTCACGGTACTTGTTCGCTATCGCTCAAAGAGTAGTATTTAGGGTTGGAGAGTGGTCTCCCCGGCTTCAACCTGGATTCCTCGTGTCCTGGCCTACTCTGGATACTGCTACCTGAAAACGCCTTGTCGCATACAAGGCTATCACTTTCTATGGCTTACCTTTCCAGGTAACTCTGCTAAAGCGTTCTCTTGGATGTTGCAGTCCTCAACCCCGAATGCAAGCACTCGGTTTGCCCTTTTCCCCGTTCGCTCGCCACTACTTAGGGAATCTCGTTGATTTCTTTTCCTCTAGTTACTGAGATGTTTCACTTCACTAGGTTCGCTCTCTAAATTAGAGTAACTAATATCTCTATTAGTTGGGTTGCCCCATTCGGACATCTACGCATCAAAGCTCCTTGACAGCTCCGCATAGCTTATCGCAGTCTAGTACGTCCTTCATCGCCTCTCTTTGGCAAGGCATCCGCCATCTGCTCTTAAAAGCTTGTTTTAAATTTTAAAATATCCTTTAAAACCCGCCCTTTTATAATGAATAACGACAATTGCACGAATATTCTTCAGCGCTACCACTGCCTTAATGAATATAAGACAGAGTTGTTGTAGTTTTACTTTACTTTTACATAGGCTATTAACAATGTTAAATCAAATAACTTCGTTTTTCTTTAAAAACTTGCTATAATCGCTCTGTTAAACCCTTTAAAGAAGACTAAAAATGCTTGATCCCTAATCTTTTTTAACCGCCAAGTTTTACCAGCTAATGAGCTTTGAAAGCTTTTTAGCTTTTATGACTTGTTTGAGTGGTTTCAAATTAAAGAACTTTTTAAAGCTTGTCTTTAAAAACGAAATGTAATTATAGACATGCAATGCTTAAAGTTTGCTTAAAGTTTTTGGAATGTGAAAGAAATTTTAGAGTTTGAAAGGAATGGATAAGCGTTATTGGAAATGATGGGAATGGGGGTAAAAATAAAGCTTTGAATATTAAATAAAGCTTTGAATATTAAATAAAGCTTTGAATAAATAAAGTCTTAAATAAATTAAGATAAAACGCATCATCAAATAAAACATTTCATAAAATAAAACATTTCAAACATTTCATAAGATAAAAAGATAAAACGCATCATTAAAAAATAAAAACGCATCATTAAAAAATAAAAACGCATCATTAACCATTGATTAAATACCACTAGATACAATACACTAAGTCATCTTTTTTTCAAAAAAGGGGTAGAAATGGCATTCAACCATTCAACCATTCAACCATTCAACCATTCAACCATTCAACCATTCAACCATTCAACCATTCAATCAAGCAAGTAATCAATCAATCAATCAAGCAAGTAATCAATCAAGCAAGCATTCAATCAATCAATCAAGCAACCATTCAACCATTCAAACATTCAAACATTCAAACATTCAAACATTCAAACATTCAAACATTCAAACATTCAAACATTCAAACATTCAAACATTCAATCATTCATTCAAGCAACGCTACCATAACTTTTATCGCTTTTACCAAAACCGATTTAAAAATCCCCTACTCTTTATTATTCCTCTTTTCATTAACCCTATTATTAACCCTTTCATTAACCCGCACCGCATTTTTAAACCATTTGATTCAATAAGCCCCATTTTTCAATCAGTGGGGCTTACAGAGTTAAATTTAAAGGAGAGATGATGGCTCAGTTAGAAGATTTAAAAGCGCATGAAAAATACAATTTGTTGTTGTGTATGGTTTCAGGCGCATATAAAGGAACCATTCCAGGAAATGAGGATTTTAAAGAGTGGTGCGATGAATGCACTTTGGGCTATTTTCGCTCACGACGAAACAAAGCGGCTCAGCACAAGCATTTTGAACTCATGCGTAAAGCGGATTATATCATTGGCATTGTGAATGAGGATTCAACGACTAGAGAGGCTGAAGTCCAATGGAGCGTTTTTGCCCTAAAGATTGACCATGACACTATCGGGATTGATGAAGAGGGAGCGCTAAAGGTTGAGGGCGTTTGCGCTCAAAAAGGGAGCCAAGAATACGAAGAATTGGTCAATAAAAACACTTGGCATTTCACGCACAGCACTAGGCTTGGGCAACCAAAATTGATTGAGCGAAAAAATTAAAGGTTATGGTTTTTACCCATAAGCCCATCATTTAAGAAAGGATTTTAATGGAATTGTTAAATTTAGACGGAGTGATTGAAAAAGGCGTGTTTGAAATCCCCAGCTATCAAAGGGGGTATGCATGGCAAGAAAGGCAATTAAAGGATTTTTGGAACGATTTAGAGCATGTGTCCAAACTGGGAGATAAATTCCATTACATGCATAGCTTAACCTTAAGAGAGCTTGAAAATGAGTTTGAAAGCAGCACTTTTGAAATCATAGACGGCCAGCAACGATTGGCTACAAGCCTGATTTTACTGGGCCTTTTAGCCAAGATTACCCAAAACAAAGACCCAAAGTATTCTTTAATCAACCTTGAACCCATTTTATCCTATAAGTATTATGGTTTGAATGAAGCTTTTAGGGCGATCACTGAAGAGGAAAAAGATTTGGAAGCGTTCAAAACTTCTTTTTACGCTAAAAATTTGATTGACGCTTACACATTTTTTAAAGAAAAAATCAGCGATACGCCTATTGAAGCGCTTGAAAAAATGTTTGATGCCCTTATAAAGAAAATGCTTTTTAGCGTGGTGGAATTGAACGATAACCGAATCGATCCCTTCAGCTCTTTTGAAACGATTAACAATCGTGGTAAAGATCTATCCACTTTAGAATTGTTTAAAAACCGCTTGCATTTTGTGGCGCACAAGATTTGCGATGGCAAAAAATTAGAAAAGCTTCAAAACGAAATCAATGACACCTACACCAGGATTTATTACGATTTGAGGCATTTTAAAGACGATCATTTAGAGGGTTTTTTAAAGCATTTTGTGGCGTATTATTATGGCGAGAAAGGGGATTTTAAGAAGAGGTTATTGGAAATGGAGTTTAACGCTCATAAAAGATATACCGACAACACCAACTTTGATGATGAATATGAAAGAATAGACGATTTGTTATTTTATCTTTCTTATTCTTCTAAAGTTTGGAATTTCTTGCACACGCTTGATGATGAAGAGCTTAGGATTGAAATCACGCCTAAAATGCGTGGCTTGTTAGAAAAGATGCGGCGTTTAAACGCTTTGAGCGAAAACGCTTTTCTGCCCTTATTGCTCTCTCTTTTAACCATACAGCGTGCTGGAAAAAGCGCTAATGAACAAGTTTATACCACCAAAGAACTAGAGGGCTTATTAGAATATTTAGAGCGTTTTGGGTTTTTAATCTATGGGGTTGCTGGCAAGAATACGGCTAAAAACGAATGGATTGAATTGGCTTTTGAAGCGCTCAGAGCGTATAGATATGGGGAAGAAAATACCGCCATTGAAAAACTTCCAACGCTAGAAAAGAGTTTTTTCAACAGACAAGGAAATAGCGGCTTGGAATTGCTTGAAGAGAGTATCCATTCCAAAAAGAATACTGAGAAATGGTATCAGTGGGGCAAGGCATTGAATTACTTGCTGTATGAATACGAGTTGCACCATAACCCTGAAACGACTCTGAATTTTGATAGCAGTATAGAAAGCATTGAGCATATCTTGCCCCAAAAACCTGATCAAGGCTATAGCGCTAAAGAAAAAGATTGGGCTAAAAACCCCCATATCGTGCATGCTTTAGGGAACTTGCTCTTAATTTCTAAAAACGCTAACAGCTCTTTAAGCAACAAGCCTTTTGATGAAAAAAGAAAGCAATACCTAAAAGGCTCTTATAGTGAAAAAGAAGTGGCTAAAAACGCTTCTTTTGGGGTTGCGCAAATCAAAGAAAGGAGCGAAAAATTATTAGACTTTTTAATCGCGCATTATCGTATCGCTGAATTAGTGAATGAAAGTGCGATTAAAGCTTTTAAAAACGCTCTTTTAAAGGATATTAAATGATGCGATCGCTCAAAAATAAGGGGTCTATTTTTAGCACTTCAAACCCCAACAAGGAGGAACAAGCCATGCCAAAAAGATAAAAAACATAAAAAACATTGAACGACCGATTATAGCGGATTTTAAAACAAATTTTACCAAGGAGTATTTTATGGGTTTTCAAAACGAAAATAAGTTAGAGTTAGGTGCGTCAGTCAAAGCCACAATCAATAACAAAGTGGTGGAGGCTAAAGTCATTAGTATTGGGTTTAATCGTGTAACCTTAAGGAGCCAAAAAGGCAACGAAGCCGCATACGCTTTCAATAGCGAAAAATTCTTAAAATGGTTTAAGGAAGTGCCTTTAAACGAAGTTTCTCATAATCACGCTGAAAAAAGCGGAGATGATTTGTTGAAAGGGCTTAAAATCGTTACGAGCGGACCGAGTGTTAAGCAAAGGACTTCAACTCCTAAAGAGAAAGAGGATAGGTTTAAACTCGCTTTTGGATTTAAGACTACTGATGATAAGACTAGCTTTGAGATTATTGCGGAGGATTATACTCTTTCCGAGAGAAAAAGTAGGCTCGGCGCGTTATTATCTCCCATGTTTTTTGAGGGTAGTGGTAATCAAGCGTCCGCTATCATTATTACCGCTCTCCATTATGCGAAAGGTTTGAATAAGCATAGCGATGCGGAGTGGCGCGCTATGATTGAAAACAGAAATATTGAAGAGTGTTTCTTTGATACTTTTGATGATATGCTCATGGGTGATGTTACTCTATTCTGTAAAGTGATAGAGACTTATGCGAGGAATTTGGTAAGACCTGATGGTAAGAGTAGCGGTGTAACTTTGGAAGAGTGGGCGTGGATTTTACCTAAAGATAAAAAAGAGGCAAAATTCGTGGCGCAACTCTTATGCGATGGCGGTATCAATAAATACGGCTTAAGTTGTGCGGGTCTTACCGAAAATCTGTTAAAAGATATTGAATTAACTTTTGGTTTAGCAACGCATGCGGAGGTTGATGAGGAGTTAGCAAAATTGGAAAAAGAGGGCGAGATAGAATAACCCCCCACCCTTATGGGGTGGCTCTTTTTTTCTCTCTTATTTTTCTTTTTCTCCCCCTAATTTATCCATTTAATTTGGTGGCTTTAATCTTAAAACCCTATCTTTGCGCGTTATTTCGCATTCAAAAGGCGTTTTTCTTTAAATTCCTGGTATTCTTTGATCGCGTAATTCACAAAGGGCTTGATCGCAATCCCGCCCCTAGAGGCAAAATCCCCATACACTTCCAGATACTTTGGCTCTAGCAATTGGACTAAATCCAATAATATCATATTGATACAGCTCTCATGAAAACTCCCATGGTTTCTGTAACTGAATAAATAGAGTTTGAGGGACTTGCTTTCTACCATTTTATCTTTAGGGATATAGCGGATATAGATCACGCCAAAATCCGGCTGGGAAGTGATGGGGCAAAGGCTCGTAAATTCCTTACACTCTAGCGTGATTAAGGGGTCTAAATTGGGGTTTGGGTTGGGGAAAGCTTCTAACAACTGGCTGTTGTATTCAAAAATATAGGGCGTTTTAGCGCCTAAGGATTTTAATTCAGAGGTCATAATCTTCCTTGATTTAAGTTATAATAAGGCTATTTTAACCCATTTTTTAGGAAACTCATGAACAAACGCATAGAAACGATTACGGCTTTATTAGATGAAAAAAAGGCTTTTGATATTACGCATATTGATTTATCCAAAACCCCCTACTTGGTAGAAGATGTCATTATCGCCACCACGCTAGCGAATAAGCATGCCCTTTCTTTATTGGACGCGCTTAAAAACACCCTCAAGCCTTTAGGCGAAGTCTTTTACCAAATAGATGAGTCTAATGAAGAGTGGATCATTTTGGATTTAGGGGATTTGATGATCCACCTTTTCACCGAAGAATGCCGTAAAAAATTTGATTTAGAAGGGTTTTTAAATACCTACAAAAGGGAGAGCGTCCATCAAAACGCCTAAAAAACTCATCGCGCTTCTAGGGCCTAGTGGGAGCGGGAAAAGCACTCTTTCTATTGAATTAGCCCAAGAATTGGACGCTGAAATCTTTTCTTTGGATTCTTTGAGTATTTATAAAGACATTAATATCGCTTCGGCTAAACCGAGCTTGAAAGAGCGAAAAAATATCAAACATTACGCCCTAGACTACCTTAACATTGATGAAAAAAATAACGCTTCTCTTTTTAAAACCCTTTTAGAGGACGCTATGAGAGTGTCTTCTAAAGAGGTATTACTCATTGTGGGGGGGAGCAGTTTTTATTTAAAATCCATTTTAGAAGGTTTGAGTAGCATGCCAAAAATTAGCGGTGAGGAGGCTGTAAAAATAGAGCGAGAAATCAGCACCCTAGCTAACCCTTATATATTTTTAAAATCCATTGACCCTAACATGGCTTTTAAGATCCATCCAAACGACACCTACCGCATCCATAAGGCTTTAGAAATCTTTTATGCCACCCACACGCCCCCAAGCGAGTATTTTAAGGCTAACCCTAAAAAACCCTTTGCGCATGCCATCTCATTATTCGCTCTTCATATTGAAAAAAACGCGCTCCATAACAACATCAAACAGCGCACTAAAAGCATGCTCCATTCAGGGCTTGTTGAAGAAATCAAAGCCCTTTATATTAAATACCCTAAAGATTCGCAGCCTTTTAAAGCCATAGGCGTTAAAGAGAGCGTTCTTTTTTTAGAAAAACGACTCACTTTAAAGGAGCTAGAAGAAGCGATTACCTCTAACACCATGAAATTAGCCAAGCGCCAAAACACTTTCAATAAAACCCAATTCAATAACCTTTATATGGGTAGCGTTGGAGAGATTAGGCATGCGATTTTAAAACACTCAAAAAGCGCTATAAGGGAGCGATAAATGGACACGCAAAATTTACCCGATCAAATTATCCCTATTTTTATGAGTTTTGATAAGAATTACGCGCTAGGGGCAGGAGTGAGCCTTTATTCTTTACTCTCTTGTGCGAGCAGGCACACAAGCATGATAGATTTTAGCCCTCTCAATCAAAACAACGAGCTTTTAGGCGCTAACATCGTGTATAAAATCCATTGTTTGATTAAAGGAGTCACTTTAGAGCAGCAAAACAAGCTTTTAAAAACCCTTGAGCCTTTTAAAACATTCGCTTCATTAGAGTTTATAGACACCAATTCGCTAGACAATTCCATAGAAAGCTACCTTAATGAGTCTTGTTCCAAGCGTTATGGCGGGCTTCTTGTTTTGTGCCGGCTTTTGCTCGCTTCACTCTTCCCTAATTATTCTAAAATCATTTCTATAGATGTGGATACGGTGTTTTTGGGCGATGTTGCAAGCGCTTATTTTGTGCTAGATAACGACCCTACTAAATTGCTTGGCATGGTGAGAGACACTTTTTCTCACCTTCCTTTTGAAACCTTTTGTGATTTTTGCGAGCGCGCTTGCAAGAATTTTAAAATGGATTTTTCACGCTTTAGCCCAAACGAATTGAAACGCATCCATCAAGGCTTTAACATGGGCTTTTTGGTGGCGAATTTGGATTTGTGGCGCCAAGACGGGTTTGAAAAGATCGCCTTGGAATTTCTAAAGATTAGAGGGAAAGATCTTTTCTACCCTGAGCAGTGTTTGGTTAATATGGTGTTTTTAGAGCGCATTTTAGAATTGCCTATTCATTATAATTGCTATTCTGATTTTTTCAACCAGCACTACCCTAAAAACATCATCATGCTCCATTTCATCAAATACAAGCCGTGGCGTTCTGTCAGTTCTTTAAACGGGCGTTTGATTTGCTATGAAGCTGAAGCGAGTTTTTGGCTTGCAAACCTTTTTTGCACCCCTTTTAAAAACGATTTTTTTAAAGAACGCCTTGAAATGTCTAAAGACCAACAAATGCACTCTTTTAAAACCCACATCAGATCGCAAACGATTAGATCTTATTTGGGCTTCAGGGTAAAGACTTTTTTAAAGTCCTTTTTTTGTAAGACTAAGCCTTAAGAATACACCTTTAGTAATCTTTTTTATGTCTAATTAAAACTCTAAAATAGGGGCATTTACCATTCACGGACAAATCCTTGCCGTCATTTCCCTTCCTAAAACCAATAATCTCAAACTGTTTAGGGTTAAACTTGTGTAAAAAAGTTATAGGGACTCCCATAGAACCCCTATAGTCCAAAGGTATATCTATGGTTCTATTCACATTAATTCCATCAAAATTATCGTATAGCTCATACTTATTTTTATCGTATTTCTTTGTGAGTGGTAATATCTCATGCCTTTTTTATAATCCAAATTTGTAAGCCATAAACAATTATTAGGAGAGATTAAGCGATTGCCTAAGCTATCAATTTTGGTTTCTGTGCCATAAAGTTCATAATGTCGTGGAACAATAAAACTTGAAATCCCTCGACCAAGATGCATGCCTAACCATGCTTTATTGTTTTTAATTAGAGTAAAGATGTTTTTGTATGTAATTGCATTGATATTCCCAATAATCAAAAATTTCTTGTTGTGTTCGATCAATTGCGCTACAAACTCTCTAAAAAGTGAAAAAGGTGGATTAGTTACTACAATATCTGCTTCTTTTAACAACTGAATGCTCTCCTTACTGCGAAAATCACCATCTCCTTTGAAAAAATTCAGCTCATTAATGGTTGTTTGCCAATCCTTTTTCCCTTCATATTTGCAATAAAATCCTTTTGAGTTTTGGTTGCTACCACTAACCACATAACAAGCAGAAATCAATTTTTTAAGCCCTAGTTCTTGAAAATGAACAAAGAAGTATTTAAAAAAATTACTCACCCTTGCATCATCACAATTACAAAAAACAACTTTATTTTTAAAATGTTGTTTATAGTATTGCAACTCATTTTCTATATCTACCAATTGCATATAAACCCAAAAATGAAAAATATTTACGACCCTTGATTTTAAAAAGCCCTGTGGTGAGCGGAATTGAAAAGACCAAACACCCCACGCAAAAAAGCCTAGCCTTAATGGAAAAAATCATTTCCATCCACACAAACCCTAATGACATCGTTCTAGATCTTTTCATGGGGAGCGGCACTACCGGCTTAGCGTGCAAAAATTTAGAACGGAATTTTATCGGTATAGAGTTAGAAAAAGAATATTTTCAAACCGCACAAAAGCGTTTGAATCTGTTTTAAAAACGCGATTTGAATGAGATTGTGTTATAGTTATTTAAAAGGATATTTTGAATGAAAAGAATGTTAGCGGAGTTTGAAAAAATCCAAGCGATTTTAATGGCGTTCCCCCATGAGTTTGGCGATTGGGCGTATTGCATCAAAGAAGCCAGAGAGAGCTTTTTAAACATCATTCAAACCATAGCCAAACACGCTAAAGTGCTAGTGTGCGTCCATAATAACGATACTATCGGCTATGAAATGCTTAAAAACTTACCGGGCGTAGAGATCGCAAAGGTCGATACTAACGACACATGGGCTAGGGATTTTGGAGCGATCAGTATTGAAAATCAGGGCGTTTTAGAGTGCTTGGATTTTGGTTTTAATGGCTGGGGGTTAAAATACCCGTCCAATTTAGACAATCAGGTGAATTTCAAACTCAAAAGTTTAGGGTTTTTAAAACACCCTTTAAAAACGATGCCCTATATTTTAGAAGGTGGGAGCGTAGAAAGCGATGGGGCTGGGAGCGTTTTAACCAACACCCAATGCCTGTTAGAAAAAAATCGTAACCCCCATTTGAATCAAAATGAAATAGAGAACATGCTTAAAAAGGAATTAGGGGCTAAACAAGTGCTGTGGTATTCTTACGGCTATTTAAAGGGCGATGACACGGATAGCCATACCGACACGCTCGCTCGCTTTTTAGATAAAGACACTATTGTTTATAGCGCATGCGAGGATAAAAACGATGAGCATTACACAGCCTTAAAAAAAATGCAAGAAGAATTAAAAACCTTTAAAAAACTAGACGGCACGCCTTATAAACTCATCCCCCTAGAAATCCCTAAAGCCATTTTTGATGAAAACCAACAACGCTTGCCGGCGACTTATGTGAATTTTTTATTGTGCAATAACGCTCTTATTGTGCCAACCTACAACGACCCTAAAGACGCACTCATTTTAGAAACCTTAAAACAACACACGCCCTTAGAGGTGATAGGGGTTGATTGCAACACTTTAATCAAACAGCATGGAAGTTTGCATTGTGTAACGATGCAACTTTATTGAATAAAATCACGCTTTTTGGCGTGGTTCAAGGCGTGGGCATGCGCCCTTTTGTTTATACCCTGGCTCAAAAATTAGAGCTTGTAGGCTTTGTGCGTAACGCCCAAGCGGCTTTAGAAATCATCTTACCCGCTCATAAAACAGAGTCTTTTTTAAACGCTCTCAAAAAAGGATTGCCCCCTTTAGCGTTGGTTGAAAAAATCATTATTAGCCCTTATGATAAGGCGCTTCATTTCAATGATTTTAGGATTTTAGAAAGCAAGAACCACCCCTTAAATCTGCTCAGCCAAATCCCTAAAGATTTAGGCGTGTGCAAGGATTGCTTGCGCGAGATCAGAGATAAAAACTCCCCCTATTTTCATTACGCTTTCAATTCTTGCGCGAAGTGCGGGGCGAGATACAGCCTTTTAAACGCCTTGCCCTATGACAGAGGAAACTCCGCCTTAAAACCTTTCAAACTCTGTGAATTTTGCACTTCTACCTATCAAGACCCCACCAATAAGCGCTTCCACATTCAAGGCATCAGCTGCAAAAAGTGCGGTATCGCGCTCAATTACAAGCGATTCAAAAATGATGACGCTCTTTTAGAATGCGCTAAAGACCTTCAAAGGGGTAAAATCATCGCTCTTAAAGGTTTGGGAGGCTTTGCTCTCTTGTGCGATGCGAGGAATTTTCAAACCATAGAAAGATTACGGCTTTTAAAAAACCGCCCCTTAAAGCCTTTCGCGCTCATGTTTAAAGATTTGAACACAGCCAAACAGCATGCGTTTTTGAACGCGTTAGAATGCGAGAGCTTGAATTCTACAAGTGCCCCCATTCTTTTAGCGCGTAAAAAACCGAACACGCAATTAGCCCCTAATATCGCCAAAAACTCCCCCTTTTATGGCGTCATCTTGCCCTATACCCCTTTGCATGCTTTATTGCTGGATTTATTGGATTTCCCTATTATATTCACGAGCGCGAATTTCAGCTCCCTCCCTTTAGCGAGCGATGAGGCTGAGATTGACGCCTTGAGTTTCATTTTTGATTTTAAGCTCACGCACAATCGCGCTATCATCCATAGGATTGATGACAGCATCGCACAATGCATAGACAACGCCATTCGCCCCATGCGTTTGGCTAGGGGGTTTGCCCCTCTTTATCTCACTTTGCCTAAACGCTCTAACCATCCGCCCAAAAAGATTTTAGCGCTTGGAGCGGAGCAAAAAGGGTATTTTAGTTTATTGGATAGTGAAACTTCTACCTTGTTACTCTCGCCTTTTTGTGGGGATTTGAGCGTTTTAGAAAATGAAAAACACTTTAAAGAAACTTTGAATTTTTTCTTAAAAACCTATGATTTTAAACCCACGCTCTTAGCTTGCGATAAGCATAAAAATTATACCACCACTAAAATAGCTTTTGAACTTAATACGCCCTTGTTGCAAGTCCAGCACCACCATGCCCACTTTTTAGCGAGCGTTTTAGACGCATTATTACAAGATCCGCATTTAAATCACCCTTTTATAGGCATTGTCTGGGATGGGAGTGGGGCTTATGAAAATAAGATTTATGGGGCGGAGTGTTTTGTGGGGGATTTGGAACGCATTGAAGAGATGGCCAGGTTTGAAGAATTTTGGCTTTTGGGGGGGCAAAAAGCGATCAAAGAGCCTAAACGCCTGGTTTTAGAAATCGCTTTAAAACACCAACTCAACAAGCTTTTAAAACGCGTTCAAAAGCATTTTAAAGAAGACGAATTAGAAATTTTCCAACAAATGCATGACAAAAAAATTCAAAGCATCGCCACCAATTCCATAGGGCGTTTGTTTGATATAGTAGCGTTTAGTTTGGGTTTAACAGGAACGATTAGTTTTGAAGCAGAGAGCGGGCAGGTTTTAGAAAATCTAGCCTTACAAAGCGATGAGATCGCTTTTTACCCTTTTAAAATCAAAAACAGCGTGGTGTGTTTAAAAGAATTTTATCAAGCGTTTGAAAAGGATTTGGGCGTTTTAGAGCCTGAACGCATCGCTAAGAAATTTTTTAACAGCCTAGTAGAAATCATTACCGCTTTAATCGCGCCTTTTAAAGAGCATGTGGTGGTGTGCAGTGGGGGCGTGTTTTGCAACCAATTATTATGCGAACAATTAGCCAAACGATTGAGAGAGCTAAAGAGGCAGTATTTTTTCCACAAGCATTTCCCCCCTAACGATAGCAGTATCCCTATCGGTCAAGCCTTAATGGCGTATTTCAACCCTACAATCATCAAAAAAGGATAAAAGGATAAAAATGGATAGCGTAACTCTAGCATGCGGGAACGGAGGGAAAGAAACAAACGCTTTAATTGAGCGAGTCTTTATGCCCTATTTAAAAGAATTTATCGTTGCGTTTGATGAAGACGCCCCCACATTTAAAGCTAGTGGGGAATATTGCACAAGCACGGATAGTTTTGTCATCACGCCCTTGATTTTTAATGGGGGCGATATAGGCAAGCTTTGCGTTTGCGGGAGCGCGAATGACGTGAGCGTGCAAGGGGGCGAACCTTTGTATTTGAATATGGGTTTTATTTTAGAAGAAGGCTTAGAAATTTCTCTCTTAAAACAAATTTTACAATCCATACAAAAAGAATTGTTTAAAGCCAACCTGAAACTCCTCTCCCTAGACACTAAAGTCGTGCCAAAGGGGAGCGTGGATAAGCTTTTTATCAACACAACCTGTATTGGTAAAATCATCAAGCCAGGGATTTCTTCGCGCCATTTAAAACAAGGCCAAGCCATTATCATAAGCGACACTATCGCCAATCATGGGGCAAGCTTGTTTGCGATGCGTCATGAAATCAAGCTTAAAACCAATCTTCAAAGCGATTGCCAGCTGCTCTATCCCTTATTAAAACCCCTATTTTTAAGCGATCTCAAAATTCATGCTTTAAGAGATGCGACTAGGGGCGGGTTAGCGAGCGTGCTGAATGAATGGGCGAACAGCTCCAGAGTGAAAATCGTTATAGAAGAAGAAAAAATCCCCTTAAAAGAAGAAACGAAAGGGATTTGTGAGATTTTAGGGCTAGAACCCTACGCACTAGCCAATGAGGGGGTGTTTGTTTTAGCGCTCAATCAAAAAGACGCCCCTAAAGCCTTAGAAATTTTAAAAAGTAACGAAAAAGCTAAAAACGCTTGCGTGATTGGCGAAGTGCTTGAAAACCCCTATCCTAGCGTGGTTTTAAAGAACGCATGGGGTTTTGAAAGGATTTTAGAGACGCCAGAAGGCGAATTATTGCCTAGGATTTGCTAAGGCGCTTTTTAAAACCCTACGCCTTTGCCCTCTAAAAATTTTTTAGAGATCACCTAAGCTAAGTCTAAGTCTACTATACTCAATCTATTTGAGAAAACTTACAACAAAAGGGTTTTATGGTGGGTGTTACAAAAAAAGCGAGCTTGATATTGATGATAAAAAGCACTTGAAATTGAGAGCGAAGCGACCAAACCCCTTTTTAATGGCTCAAGCTTGTTTGAAGTTAATCTATAATCACAATATCGCAACTACCGCTAGCCTGACGCCTAATAGCGGAGCGTTTTTATAGCCCCATAAGAGCCTTGATTTTATTTCAAACCTCTAAAAGCTTCAAATAATACTCATAAGCTTCTTTGATGCCCTGCTCTAAAGGGATTTCCAATTCCCATTTTAAAGCCTTTTGTTTGGAAATATCCATAAGCTTTTGTTGCATGCCCACTGGTTTGGATAAATCCTTAACAAACACGCCCTTATAGTCTAAAACCTGAGCGACCATTTCATAATACTCTTCAATGCTGTAATCCACTCCAGAGCCAACATTCATCACGCTAGGGATTTGAGCGATACTCTCATAAGCGAGAGCGATGAATCTGGCTAAATCTTTAGCGTTTAGATATTCTCTTCTGGCCGTGCCATCGCCCCACATCGCAAAATTTTTTTCATTTTTTAATTTAGCGGCGTGCATCCTAGCGATAAGCCCTGGTATCATGTGCGCTATTTTTTCTTCAAACTTGTCAAACTCGCCATAAAGGTTGCAAGGCACTAAAGTTTTATAAAAAACGCCTTTTTCAGCGCTCACATACTCGCAATACTTCATCACAGAGAGTTTGGCTAAAGCGTAGCCTTCATTCGTTGGCTCTAAAGAGCCGTTCAATAAATCGCTCTCTTTTAAAGGGTTAGGGGCGTATTTAGGATAAGCGCAAGAGCTCGCCAGATTAATGGCTTTTTTCACGCCCAAATCTAGAGCGCTAGAAAAAAGGTACAAGCCCATGAGTAAATTCTCAACCATGTAAGTTGAAAGATCGTTCATGTTAGCGACAATGCCCCCCACTCTCCCGGCGCAATGGATAATGCCTGTAGGCTTGTATTCTTTCAAATAAGCTTGAACGTTGTCTTTATCCAACAAATACAATTCGCTCTTTTTAGGGGTGAGTAGAGTAACATCAGGCTTATTTTTTTTAAAATACAACGCCGTGTTCTGCCCCACCATGCCATAGGCGCCGGTGATTAAAATAATCTCATTCATAAAAATTCCTTAAAATATAGCCCCCATCTTGCAAGTAAAGGTTTTTCTGGCATTCTTTTAAATCGTATTCTAACATGTCCTTAACCAACTCTTTTAAATCGTATTCCCTAACCCAGCCCAGCTCTTTTTCAGCCTTAGTGGGATCGCCTAAGAGCAAATCCACTTCAGTAGGCCTGAAATAGCACTCGTCTATGCGCACCACGATTTGGCCTGCTTTTAAATGGCTTAAATTCAATTGTAAAGCGTTCGCTCTGTTTTCATCAACGCTTTTAATCAAACCGATTTCTTTAATCCCTGTATTTTGAAATTCTAGATCAATGCCGATAAATTCAAAGCTCATTTTCACAAAATCGCGCACGCTCGTGGTCTTTCCTGTAGCGATCACATAATCTTGTGGAGTGGGCGCTTGGAGCATTAAATGCATCATTTTCACATAATCTTTGGCATGCCCCCAGTCTCTTTTAGCGTCTAAATTCCCTAAATACAAGCAATCCGTTAAGTTATACGCTATCGCGCTAGCGGCTCGTGTGATTTTACGGGTTACAAAAGTTTCGCCCCTTACCCTACTCTCATGGTTAAAAAGAATGCCATTAACCGCAAACAAGTTGTAAGCCTCTCTGTAATTTTTGGTGATGTAAAAGGCATACATTTTAGCGACCGCATAGGGGCTTCGTGGGTTAAAGGGGGTGTTTTCATTTTGTGGGGTTTCTAAGACTTCGCCATACAATTCGCTCGTGCTGGCTTGATAGAATCGTGTTTTATTTTCTAAGCCTAAAATCCGCATGGCTTCTAAAATCCTTAGCGTGCCAATACCATCAGCGTTAGCGGTGTATTCGGGGGTTTCAAAAGAAACTTTCACATGGCTTTGAGCGGCTAAATTATAAATTTCTGTGGGCTTAGTGGTAGCGATTAAATGGATAAGGTTAGAGCTATCGGTCATATCCCCATAGTGCAAGAAAAAACGCCTTTTATGATCGCTGTGCAAATCTTCATACAGATGATCGATCCTAGAAGTGTTGATGCTAGAAGAACGCCTTTTTAACCCATGCACTTCATAACCCAAATTCAGCAAGTATTCAGCCAGATAGCTCCCGTCTTGCCCGGTAACCCCGGTGATCAAAGCGATTTTTTCTTTCATTATTGTTCCTTATATTAAATTTTTTTGATTTTGTCTGCTAAAATCATCATCAACCCGCACAATATCGTCTTCACCGACATACTCGCCCACTTGAACTTCTATGATAATTAAAGGGATTTTGCCGTAATTAGCCAGGCGGTGTAAGGTGTTTTTAGGGATATAAGTGGACTCATTAGCTTGCAATTCAAACATTTTATGATCCAATTCCACGCTCGCCATCCCGCTAATCACCACCCAGTGTTCGCTCCTGTGGAAATGCTTTTGTAAAGAAAGCCTAGCGTTTGGTTTGACTTCCAAAATCTTAACCTTGTAACAACCGCTCTCATGCAAGACTTCATAACTCCCCCAAGGGCGATAGACTTTAGTGTGCGTTTGTAATAATTCTTGATTATGCGTTTCTATCTCGCTCACTAAAGCCTTTAAATCTTTAGCCTTATCTTTATGGGCGACTAAAAGAGCGTCTTTAGTGTCAATGACCGCTAAATTCTCAACGCCTAAAAGAGCGCTCACTTTATGAGAAAACACTAAATTATTCTCGCTCTCTTTGGCAAAAACAGGCGTTTGATTCAAGCTGACATTTTCTTTAGGCTCGTTAGCCGCTTCTTCAAAAAGAGCGTTAAAATTCCCTAAATCGCTCCATTTGGCGTTTAATCCTACCATTTTGATTTTATGGCTTTGTTGCATTAACGCTATATCCACGCTCACATCTTCTAAATCTTGCATGCTCTTTTCGCTCAAACGAGCGATCTTTTGTTCAAAAAAATGCGTGTTTTCTAAAGATTCAAACGCTCTTTCACACCCCTTTAAAATAGTAGGGGCATGCTTTTTTAGTTCGTCTAAAAAAACGCCCGCTTGGAAAACAAACATGCCGCTATTGAAATAAAACCCCCCGCTTTTTTGAAACTCTATCGCTTTTTCTAAGCTTGGCTTTTCAATGAATCGCTTGACATCTAGAGCGTTAGGGCTTTCAATATACCCAAACTCCGTGTTGGGCTTTTCAATACTCACCCCAAAAGTGACTAAAAAGCCTTTTTGGGCTAAATTAATCGCTTTTTTGATTGCATTTTCATACGCTTGAAAATCTTTAATCAAATGATCGCTTGGCGTAACGATGAGCAAATCTTCCCTCTCACTCATTAAAGCACTCAAAGCAATGGCGTTAGCGGTGTTTTTACTCAAGCTCTCTAATAAAAAACCCACGCTTTTGTTTTTGATTTCATTCTCTATTTCTTCTAGGGCTAAAAAATAATGCTTTTCATTGCACACAATGAGCGTTTCATCTACTAATGAAGCGTTTCTTTTAAAACTCAATTCAAACAAGCTTTTATGGTTAAAAAGCTTTAAAAATTGCTTAGGGTATAGGCTACGGCTTAAAGGCCATAAGCGCTTGCCGCTCCCCCCACTCAGTAAGATATTTTTAATTTTCATGCGTTTTCTTGTCAGGCTCTCTTTTGTTTTTTAGGGTTATTATAGCGTTTTTAATCTGGGATTTTTGAGTCACTTCAAAAACTCAGCGATGACTTCATTCTCTCTGGGTATAGGGAAAAAGATGTCAGTATTGGGCGAAATGAAGACCCTACTTCCCTCTCTAATCACCACAATAGGAGCGATTTTGCTCTTGTCTCTTAAAATTTGATTGACCACTTGATTGATCCCCATGCCGCTTTGTCTCATCAATTGCATTAAGAGGTAATCCCCAAAGAAATTGGTGGCTCCTTCTTTATTGCCTCTGCTGTTTAAAGCCGAAGTGATCCCAATCAACAGGCCGTTAGTGAGCGTAGAAAGCAGTAACGGCACGCCATAGCGTTGGAAATTCCTTTCAATCAATTCCCCCACCAAGCCGTTATAACCTTTAATGTCCGCCCCCTTAGCGTTAGTGAGCATGATATTGATGCCATGGGGAGTGATGATGCGACTCCATACAATATCCAAGCGGTATTCGCCCATTTTGTTATTGTTGCTGTAATAGCCTATGACTTTAGAGCCTTTGGGGATTAAAACGGCTTTTCCCATGTGAGCGAAAATATCGCTCTCCACTTGCGCGATGACTTTACCAGCGATCTGGCTAGAAATGGGCGTGATGAGAAAGGCGGGTATCATTTTATCGGCTGTAATGGTGCGTAAAAGCTTGTTTTCATTAGTAGCGATGTCTTTTTCTTTAAGGTTAGTGAAACCATCAATGCCCTTAGGGTTATCCATGGGGAAAATCAGGTTTTCTTCGTAATTTTTAGGGCTTTGTTTGAAGGGGGTGATGCGAGCGGCTAGTAAATCTAATTGCTTTGAAGAAAAGTCTTTTTTAGGGGGGGTTGTGTTTGCTTTTAAATCTATGGGAGGGTTAGTAAAAGTTTCTTCTTTAGAGTGGTTCATTTCTTTGGAGTTTAGGGCTTTTAAAGCGGCTTTTAGCTGTTCTTGTAAGGCTTTGATGGTAGCGTCTTTGGAGCTTTCTGTGTTAGTTGGCTGTGGGTTTTGAGTGAAGGTGTAATCCTGTAAGGGGTATTTCACCTCATCGTCATTCAAAAGGCTAGGCTGGTTATTTAAGGGGGCTTTTGGCTTTTGATGATAGACTAAAGAAATTGTTGTAATCGTTGCAAAACCCCCTACAAAAACAACCGCCCCCTTAAGCCACTTATTCATCTTTACCCTTTTTGACAAAACGGATGCACAAATAGTCCTTGCCCAACCTTAAAGTCCATTTAGCCGAAACGTCTTCAGCGATAATGTAATCGCCCACAATCCTAGTATTTACCGGGTTATCATAGCCATCAACGACTTTATAAATCACCGGGAATTTAGAGAGTGCTAATTTTTTGTCAAATTTGAAATAAGTGAATTGTTTGTCGTTAAAAATTTCTTTAGGCATCAAAGAGGGTTTGGATTTTTTAGAACAAATCCCTAAACAATACCATTTCCTTTGAGAGCTTTTTAAAGCCCTATAGCCTTTTTGAATGTCTTTTTTAACGATTTTCATGGCGTTAGTGTTATCGCCAATAATTATAGTCTCTTCTTCTTTTTCTTTGGTTTCTTCTTTTTCTTCTTTTAAGGGTTCTTCTTTTAAGGGCTTGTTGTTTGTGGGGGCATTTTCAAGGGCATTTTCAAGGGCATTTTCTTTATTTTGTGGCTTCATAAAAGCGTTAGAATAATAATTTTTATCTTCTATGAAAACCTGTAAATTAGGGTGTTTGGAGCTAGTGAAAGTGGTAGAAAACACATAGAAAGAAAAAATCTTACCCTCATTATCAATCACGCTGATATTGGAATCCACGCCAATTTGTAGGGGTTTGATGAGTAAAATACGATCGTTACTTTCTAATATTTTCGCGTCAAAGCCCACCTTATCCCCTAAAACAAAATCGCTAATGGGTTTTGAAAAAAACAATAAGGTCGCCATCGCATAACGCAAGCGGATTTTATAGGTTTGCCCTTGAAAGTAATCAATGTTCAAAGTGTTGGACATTTTTGAGCGGTTTTTATCAAAAAAGCTCCCTTGAATGGCGTTTAAATCCTGCATGGGGTGGTTTAAATGCGCCGGGGCTGTTTCGTTAGCTTCTTCTAAAAAATCATCGGCTTTTAAAGCGCTAAAAGCCAACAAAAAGCCCATGAGGGCATATAAAAATTTCCGCATCAATCATTCCTGTTAGTCGGCGCGATTTCAGTGATGCTGTAGCGGGTGATTTTAAAGCCGGTAGGGTTTTTAGGCATGGAAGCGTAATCAAAATCCGGGGTGTCAAACAAATAGCTCAGTGCGATTTTATAACGCTTTTCATACACCAGCTTGTTTTCATTCATGAGTTTAGCTGCAATAGAGACGCTCGCAATGGGGTTATTGTCTTGCTGATAGATCGCAATATTGACGATATGGACCTCTCTTTCTAAATGGCTTTGCACATAAATGCTGTTTTGCGTTTTAATCAAATCTTCAAAGCGTTGCCACACTTTAGAACTGCTTTGCAAGCGCACCAATTCATAGCGCGATTTATCGTCAATGCGGTTAATGCTCTCTCGGTTTAACACATACGCCCCAATGAGCGAACGAGCCAACGCTTCATTACTGGAAATGCTTTTATCCGCTCTTTGGATAATGGCGTAATGCTTGTCCTGGTTTAAAAAATCCACGAAATGGTGTTCGGTTTTTTGTAAGGGTAGAACACTGATTAACACGATCGCTAAAATAAGAGCGATAAAACTCATCAAGCCTAAGAGCTTGTAAGCGATTTTCAAGCGGTTTCTTTCCAGCCGAAACACGCTTTGCATGTCCAAATCATTCACCGAAAAACCAGAAAGCTTGTTTTCTAAATGCTTTTCTTGGTGGCTTAAAAGCTCTTCTAAATAGTTCAATTGCTCGCTATTGAAAGGCTTTTCTTTCATGCGAGATTTAACCTGTTTTCATACAATGTGCAAGGGCTTTTTTTCATCTCATGCACCTTACTGGTGCAACCAAAAAACACAAGTCCCATAATAACAAAAAAAATTCTCATTAAATTCCTATTTATTTAAATTTCATTTTTTGTATTTATTGTATCTTTTTTAACCTTTTTTTGCTTGAAATTTGGGATTTTTACATCTAATTGAGTGGTTTCTACCTTAAATGTGGGGGAATGCGTTTCTTTTTCTTTAGAAACGCTACCGCTTGTAGAAGGAGAAACGCTAGAGGGAGCGGGCGAGGTCGTGATATATTGTAAGGAATTGAGAGCGTTTTGGCTGAGGTTAGCGCTCAAATTGGTGGCGAGTTTGTAAGTTTCTTTAAGGCTATTTTGCACCCTAAACAAAGCGTTGATGAAAAAAGGCACGCCTATGATAAAAACGCAACACAAAAATAACGCTACCACCAATAAAAGGCTTAAGTCTTGTTTTTCTTGCATATGAGCGTCTATTAAAGCCTTAGTAACCGACACGTTCAAAAACCCCACCAACAACAAAAAAGGCTTGTAAAACCCAAGAGCGAAGCACTTTTTTAGGCATATAACCACAACGCTTCTCCAGGTTTTGAAAAACCCAAACGCTAAAAACAGCGCCCCTAAAGAGCACCACACATGCACTTCCAAATACACTAAAATGATGATCGCAAACAGAACGCTCAAAAAAAGCGCTTGCAAAATACTTAAAAAAAGCCACACGGACATTTCATTATGGCTCAAATCGCTGATAAAACTAAGGGCATAAAAACCATGATTAAAGATAAAATCTAAAGAAAGCGCGTGGTTAGAAAAGTTACTCAAGCTTTGAGAAAGGCTTTGAGTGATCATGTTAGGTGCAATAAAAATAGCGTTTTGAAACAATTCATAAAAGCGCGAAGGGTTTTTTAAAGCGTAGTTAAAAAGTGCAAAAAACCCCACAAACCATAACGATTCTAAAAGTGCGCTAGCGCTGAAGAAATTCTGTTCTTTCAAACTTCTGTAAGCAAAGAGCATGAACGCCAAAGCGACCACGCTATTAAACACCAATTGCGCATGCAAGGTGTAGAGGAAAAATTCAGCGAAACGCCCTAAAATCGCCGTGAGAGGCGTGATAAACCAAGAAAGAATAATCTCATAAGCGTCATTTTTCATCAATGTTTCAACGGACTTTAATGTAAAATTCAAAGCCTTGACGCCAGACTAATAATTCAATTTTAGGCGCGCTTAACGCTTCTCTTAAAGCTTTCGGGTTGAACGAAACGCTTTTATGATTCACCCATAAAATCCTATCCCCAAGCTTTAAAAAATCCAAGCCTTTGGGCAAATGAGTGCCTATTTTAGTGATGATAAAACGCTCGTCTAAAGCGATGCCATAGCGCTC
Organism: Helicobacter pylori oki112; assembly: GCF_000600085.1. Taxonomy (NCBI): domain Bacteria; kingdom Pseudomonadati; phylum Campylobacterota; class Epsilonproteobacteria; order Campylobacterales; family Helicobacteraceae; genus Helicobacter; species Helicobacter pylori. The sequence goes on along the minus strand of NZ_CP006821.1, from coordinate 35,883 downwards.
TAAAAAAGTGTCTTTGAGTAAAAACCCCCCATAACGCTTATTGACTTTGAGCGTTACTTCTTTGATTTTATGGTTCCGTTTGATTTCCACTTTTACAAGGCTTTGGTATTTAAGATTGCTCACCACCCATTCAAACTCCGCTAACGAGTGGATCTTTTGATGGTTGATCGCTAGGATTTCATCGTTTTTTAAAAAAGGGTTTTTAGGGAAAAAGGGATCAAATTGCGCTACCACTAAACGCTTGTGATGTTCTTCTAAACGCACCCCAATATCCCCATAATAAGGCTCTTGCTGGTTTAAAAAGCGCTTGATAAATTTCGTTTCTATAAAGCCATTCCCCCCTACCCCTAGCCCTAGCATTTGATAGCAAATATTGCTGATAACGCCATTTTTTTGAATCTTTTGTGAAATTTGAGCGTAGCGGTCATAACCTTTTTGCCCCACCAATAATCGCGTTTCTGTGGCTTGATTAGTCCCTATACTAGCCATTGGCCTTATCAGGGCGTCTTTGTCTAAATCCCTTAAGGTATAAACATACTCGCTTGGCACGCTTTGCAACAAATATAGCCCCACAAAAGGATCGGATTTGATGACTTTGGCGTGTTTAGGGTAGGTTTTGGAATAATATAAATACACGCCTTTAGGCAATTCTTTTAAAGCCACGCCCCCTTTTTGAAGGCTCGCTTTTTTAAAAAAAGCCTGACAATGCTTGAAATCATAAGCCCCTAAGCCATTCAAAAAAACCAATAGAACGATAAGGGCTTTGTGAAGCATCACAATTTAGCAAAATTCCCCAGCATGTTAAAGGCTAAATTTTTTCGGTTTTCTTCTACGGCTTTATACCCATCGTTCAAAGCGCTCATCAAATAGATTTGCATCGCTTCTTTATCTTCTAACAGGCTGTCATCAATTTGCAAATCCACTAACTCCCCCAACCCATTAAAACTCACGCTCACCATTCCCCCACCGCTTTTGGAAGTGTGGATCGTGTCTTTATTCTTTTCTTCTAGTTGGGAAAACTCTTTTTTCATGCCGTCTAATAGCCCGCCCAATTGACTAAAATCCATCTCTAATCCCTTATTTTTCTAAAATTTCATTCTTTTCATCCACTAGCACGATGCATGGCTTGTGCACATTGATCTCATCTTCATTCATGCTCGCATAAGCTAAAATGATCACCACATCGCCTATGGCCACCTTTCTGGCCGCTGCGCCATTGACGCAAATTTCGCCCCTTTTTTTCCCTAAAATCACATAGGTGCTGAAGCGTTCGCCGTTATTGACATCCACGATTTCCACTTTCATGCCCTCTCTGAGCTTGGCGAACTTGGCTAAATCCTCATCTATGGTGATCGAGCCTACATAATTGAGATTAGCGTCTGTGATAGTAGCCCTATGGATTTTACTATAAAGCATTTCAAAAGTCATTTTCTTTCACCTTTTGCGCACGCTTGATTTCTTTTAAAACCAATTGGTTTTTTTCTAGCAAGCAAGCGATCTTACAAGGTTTTTTAAACGATTGCAAGAGCAATAGATCGCTTAATGGGGTTTTGATCTCATTGTGAATGATTTTTTTAATTTCTCTCGCTCCTAAAGTCGTTTGATAGCTTTTTTGCGCGATGAATTTCACAACTTCTTTATGGAATTTTAAGGTTATGTCTTGCTCTAGCGCTAGGGCTTTTAATTTGTCTAATTCCACAGAGACAATGCGTTCAAAATCCTCCAAACTGAGCGCGTTAAACGGCACGATCGCATCAATCCTGGATCGTAATTCAGGGGTCAAAAGCTCTTTAACGGCTTTATCATACTTGGTGTTTTTAGCGCTAAAAAACCCTAGCGTGTCCTTATCCTTACTCCCCACATTTGAAGTCATAATCAGTATCACATGCTTAAAACTCGCCTGATTGCCTAAATTATCGCTCAAAGTAGCGTTATCCATCACTTGCAACAACAAATCATACACATTAGAGTGGGCCTTTTCTATCTCATCTAAAAGCAGCAAACAATGCGGGTGCTTTTTAATCGCATTCACTAGTAACCCCCCTTGCTCAAACCCCACATAACCGCTAGGACTCCCGATAAGCTTTGCCACGCTATGGGCTTCTTTGTATTCGCTCATGTCAAAGCGTTCAAAATGCAAATTCAAATTCAAGGCCAGCTCTTTAGCCAATTCTGTTTTCCCCACCCCACTAGGCCCCACGAATAAAAAGCTCCCCACAGGCTTATTTTTAGAAGAAAGCCCGCAATACTGGATTTTAATCGCATTGCTGACGAGGTTGATCGCTTCTGCTTGGGCAAAAATCTTATTTTTAAGCGATTTTTCTAAATTCCTTAAAAGGGCTTTTTTATCGCTGCTCAAACGCATTTTAGGGATTTTAAGCTTCAGAGCGAGCGTTTCTTTCACGTCATCAACGCCGATTTTTTTGCCCTTTTTAGGGTTGATTTTTTTCCTCGATCCCACCTCATCTAATAATTCAATCGCTTTATCCGGCAAGAATTTATCATGCATGTAATCACTCGTTAAATCCACGCATGCCTTAAACACGCTCTCATCATAACGCACCTGGTGGTGTTCTTCATAAAGGGGAGCGATCTTTTTTAAAATCAAGTAACACGCTTCTTTAGAAGGCTCTTCAACTTTTATGACTGAAAAGCGCCTATTAAAAGCCTTGTCTTTTTCAAACACGCTGCGGTATTCTTCAAAAGTGGTCGCTCCTAAACATTTCAAGCCCCCATCCGTTAAAACCGGCTTTAATATATTCGCCGCATCCAAGCTCCCAGCGTTACTGCTCCCTGCGCCTAAAAGGGTGTGGATTTCATCAATGAATAAAATGATACGGCCGTTTTGTTGGATTTCTTTGAGCGTTTTTTTCAAGCGTTTTTCAAAATCCCCTCTGTATTTTGCCCCAGCCACCATTAAGGCTAAATCCAAAGAATAAACTTCATATTCTTGCAAAAACTCCGGCACTTCTTTTTGAGCGATTTTTAAAGCCAAAGCTTCAGCGATGGAGGTTTTGCCCACCCCTGCTTCGCCAATTAAAAGCGGGTTATTCTTTTTTCTGCGCCCTAAAATTTCTATCACTCTTAAAATCTCTTCTTCTCTGCCAATGACTGGATCTAAAGCGTTGTCTTGGGCTAAAGCGCTCAAATTTTTAGCGTATTTTTTTAGGGGAGTGTTTTTGGGTGCTTCTTCATTATCATTAATGTCATTAGGAATACCATGGTTATCCAAATCCAATGAAGCAGGATTAGAATACAAACGAGCGATGCCAAAACTATCCATGAGTTTTGAAGCGTAACAATCGGGGTGATCCAGCATTAAAATAAGCAATTCTTCCACGCCCACGCTCTCAAAACCACTCGCATACATTCTTTTAAGCATTCTTAATAGCACAAAACTCCTGGCAGGCATTTTGGCTGGGTCGCTCTTTAAAGGCACGTATTGCAACAAATAGTCTTTAAGGATTTGTTTTAATTTATCATAGTCATCTCTTTCTAAAGCGCCAATAATCTTTGCCCCGCTCTCATGCTCTAAAATGACTAGTAGCACATGCTCTGTGGTGCAAAGGGCGTGGTTAAGATCCAGGGCTAAATTTAAAGCTTGGTTTAGAACTTCATTGAGATCTTGATTGAATTTAGCCATTATTTTATCTCTTCTACCAATAATTTTAAAGGGAGATCCAGCTCTCTGGCTTTATCCCTAACCCATGCTACCCTATGCCTAGCAATATCATAAGGATAGACGCCACAAACCCCCTCGCCATCACGATGGATGCTTGATGTGAGAGCTTGAGCCTCTTCTAAAGACTTGTCAAAAAAATCCCTCAAAGCAGAGATGACAAACTCCGCTGTCGTAATGGGGTCATCAACCATGATCACTTGCGCCATGGTGGGGGTGGGTATGTTATACATTTTCATGCTACTTATCCATGCTACTTGGCTACTTGGCGATCACAACAGGGATACTGGATTGTTCAACCAAGCTATTTTGGTGCGAAATGAACAAACGATACAACAAATTAGATTCGCTCGCTCCGATCAATAACAAATCATAATCCTTAGCCATTTCTAAAACCACATCAATCAAATCACCGCTTTTTAGAACGCTCTCGCACTCTATATTTTCTTTTTTGAAAGCGTCTTCAAATTGCTTTAACAAAGCCTTAGCTTTTTCTTCTTCTAAGGCTTCTGTTTGGCCATAATCCATCATCCCGCTTTCGCTATAAATAAACACTTCCATGCTCACATGCAATAAGGTGAAACGGACCTCTTTAAGCGAATGGGCTAATTTGACAGCGAATTTAATAGCGTTATAGCATTCTTGCGTGTCGCTAATCCCAAATAAAATATTCATAAGAACCAACCTTAAATGAAGTTTTGGTATTATACCAAATAAACCCTAATGACCCGCTGAAAGCTCAAAGATAAAGTGCTACAATCTCGCTTAAAGAAAAGGACACAAAATGCTATTGAATTACGACTTTTTAGAATTTGTTGATGAGCCACAAAGAAACACTTCTTTGACAGCATCTATTGATAAAGCGTTAGCGGACAGGAAATTAGCTAGACAAAATAAACCCAGAGTAAAGATAAAAGAGAGCTTATCTTTAAGAGCGACACTAGATGCGTTTGGTGAGGAACTCTCACGACTTAAAAGAGAACAAAACACAGAGACTATTAAAGGCTCTACAATTGAGAGCACTAATCTCAATAGCATTGTCAATAAAATTAAAAGCGGACTACCTTTTGGGACTATCTCTGCGTTTAGACCTTTTAAAGACGCTTTTTATAAAGACTTTACTGAAAAACAACAAAAAGCGCTAATCAGTGCGTTCAAAAGCGGTTATATTAAAGCTGACGCCGATAAAATAGTTAAATATTGGCAAAACAAACCCACTAAAATAGACTTACATAAACCTATAAAAGCTAAAGACTTCTTTAAAGGGAATACTAATATTTATAGGACACTTCGTAATTTATTTGGACAAAAATTTATGGACAGATACACTGCCCTTAATAGCAACGCCACAATGAAAGACTTTATGTCTAGCGATAAATTTGTTAAAAAATACCGCTACACTCAAAAAGACAATATGAAAAGGACACGACAGCTAAAATCACTATTGGATAGTAAGCGACACTTTGTAGGGTATATTCAAGTGATTGGGTATTGGAAAGAGGACCTAAAAGACGACCTTATCCCTGATAAAGAGACTAGCTTTTTTGTATTCACAAACGAACCTAGTAGCACATTTGATTTAGCGAGCTACTTATTATTGTTAGCGAGACTATTCAATCAAGCGGCGATTTGTTATTGCGACAACGCAAAGACTGATAAAGTGGAATTGGTGAGTGCTTTACCTAATGACTTTGGAGATGTGTGGGCGAAATTCACCGACATCACATTCACTATCCCTTTAACTCAATCTCTCACACGCTTACACAATAAAGTCTATACATTCTTTGAAAAGAAAAATATGGAAAATTATGGCGTTAGTTTTGAAGAGCTTTCTACGACAAAATTAAAAGCAATGGGAATGCCTAAAGACATTGAGGGATTTAACATTCCTTGTAAAGCCTACATTGAACGCCACATTAAAACTTCTATTTATAGCAGTTTAGGAGCGGAACGAAATTATCCTGGTCGCTCTTTTGATATGGACAAAATCCAACAATACGAGCTACAAGCTATTAAAAGACTAGATTTACAAAGATGCTCTAAAAGTAAGAGTTTTAAAGCAAGTTATAACCACAACATTCAAGTCAATAACCTTGTCAATGCGATGCTAAAAGGTAAAAAAGTGAGTAGGACATTGATTGCTAAAGTGCTTGCTAACACCATAGACACCGATGCGGGGTATTGCTTTATTTCACCGACAGATTTAGCGACACAACTTGGTAACATCAGCCCTAGACTATCTAAAAGTATCGTAACCGCCATAGAGCAAGCAGAGGGCGTTAGACTAAATTATGCGTTGATTGACAAGGTTTCGTATAACTCACTCCACAACACATTGAGTTTCATTTTTGATATTGATAACCCTTTAAGCGACCAAGCGTTTGAGGAGTTAGTCATTGAAGTCCCAAGAGAAGCACTTAAAGATGTGAAGTTACCACAAATTAAAAATGTATTGACCGCTCAAATCTTTGATGGGGCTTATCATTTCAAAGGTTAAACCATGCTCTTTATCAGCGCGACTAACACCAATGCCGGAAAAACCACATGCGCTAGGCTCTTAGCAAAATATTGCAACGCTTGTGGCGTTAGAACGATTCTATTAAAGCCCATTGAAACGGGCGTTAATGACGCCATTAACCACTCTAGCGATGCGCATTTGTTCTTGCAAGATAACCGCCTTTTGGATCGCTCTTTAACCTTAAAAGACATTTCATTCTATCGTTATCATAAAGCTTCAGCCCCCCTCATCGCCCAACAAGAAGAAGATCCAAACGCCCCCATTGACACGGACAATTTAACCCAACGCCTTCACCATTTCACCAAAACTTACGATTTAGTCATCGTTGAAGGGGCTGGGGGGTTATGCGTGCCCATCACTTTAGAAGAAAACATGCTAAATTTTGCCCTAAAATTAAAAGCCAAAATGCTTTTGATTAGCCATGACAATTTGGGCTTGATTAATGATTGTTTGCTGAATGATTTTTTATTGAAATCCCACCAGCTAGACTATAAAATCGCTATCAATTTGAGGGAAAATAACACCGCTTTTCACAGCATCAGTTTGCCCTATATTGAGCTTTTTAATACACGCTCCAATAACCCCATTGTGATTTTCCAACAAAGCCTGAAAGAATTAATGAGCTTTGCTCTTAAATAAAGTGCAGACAGAGCTCGCGCTGATAAAAAAGACCATTAACAGCAAAGCGTATAAAATCCAGCTAAAAATGGGCTTTGAAATGTCAGCACTCTCTTTTAAGGGCTTTAAAAAAATCACATTAGGGAACATGTTAAACAAATTGATCCGCCAACCATAGTATTTCACTTCCACTTGCTGATTGACTAAGCTTTGAGCGAGGGCTGAAATATCAGCCGAATTAAACTTAAAATAAAAAGGAAAGCTAAAGCGCGTGTCTTCGTTACGATAGACGGTTACGCTTTTTTGATCCTTAGGGTCGTAAGTTTGCACAAAATAGACATCTCTAGCAAGGGTTTTTACTTCCTTATTATTGGGCGTGTTTTCATTTTCATTCATTCTTTTGACTTCCACCCCACTAATGACAGCCGCGCTATAATGGGGCATGCAATAGCTCACTAAAAGCATGAGCGCTAAAAAGATCGCCGTTAAAATAAACAAAACCACATTACGCACAAATTTTATCAATTTCATTCCTTATGATAGTATTAGCCTAACAATCGCATTCAAACACCAGAGCTTAAAAAACGCTCTTTCACATGTTTTCAATCATCACGCTAGCGAATTCAGAGCATTTAACTTCTTTAGCCCCATCCATCAAACGAGCGAAATCATAAGTAACTTTCTTGCTCTTAATCGCTTTTTCCATCGCAGAGACGATCAAATCAGCCGCTTCCACCCAGCCCATATGCCTTAACATCATTTCCGCGCTCAAAATAATAGACCCCGGATTGACTTTATCCAGCCCAGCGTATTTAGGAGCGGTGCCATGGGTGGCTTCAAACATGCCCACTGTGTCATTGAGATTAGCCCCAGGAGCGATACCAATGCCCCCCACCATCGCCGCTAACGCATCAGAGATATAATCCCCGTTCAAATTCATGGTCGCAATGACGCTGTATTCGCTAGGGCGTAAGAGAATTTGTTGCAAAAACGCATCAGCAATCATGTCTTTAATGATGATTTCTTTACCGGTTTTAGGGTTTTTCAAAGAACACCATGGACCTTTATCAATGACTTGAGCGTTAAATTCTTTTTGAGCGAGCGCATAGCCCCATTTCATGAATGCTCCCTCAGTGTATTTCATGATATTGCCCTTATGCACAAAAGTTACGCTTGGCTTGTCGTTATCAATAGCGTATTCAATCGCTTTTCTCACTAGCCTCTCTGTGCCTTCCTTACTAATGGGTTTTACCCCTACGCCGCTGCTTTCAGGGAAGCGGATTTTTTTAACCTTTAGTTCATTTTGTAAAAAATGAATGAGTTTTTTCGCTTCCGCACTGCCTTCTTGCCACTCAATGCCCGCATAAATGTCTTCAGAATTTTCTCTAAAAATCACCATATCCACTTTTTGTGGTTCTTTAACCGGACTCGGACTCCCATACCATCTTACCGGTCTCAAGCACACATACAGATCCATTTTCTGGCGTAACGCTACATTCAAAGATCTAAACCCCTCACCAATAGGCGTGGTCAAAGGCCCTTTAATGGAAACTTTATAATGGTTGATCGCTTCAATAGTGTCCGGTAAGAGCCATTGCTCTTCGGGGCTTAATTCCTTATGATCTTTAAATTTTTGATAGCATTTTTCGCCCACAAACACCTCATACCATGCGATTTTTTTCTCGCCCTTATACGCTTTTTGAACCGCGCTATCCACCACTTTAATCATCGCAGGGGTAATATCCGATCCAATGCCATCGCCCTCAATGAAAGGGATAATAGGGTGGTTTGGCACATGCAATTTGTTGTCTTTAATCGTAATTTCTTCGCCCTCTTTAGGCTTTTGTAAAATTTTAGGGTTGTAAGCCATCTCTTATCCTTTTTATAAAATTCAAGTAACTATACTAGCGCAAAAATACTATATAACCCCTAAAAATCTTTTTTTTGAATGCGTGTTTAAAAGTAGCGGTTGGAAATAACTTGAAAAAACGGAATGTTTTTAAAAAGAAATCATTTAATTTTTTGGCTTATAATTAGGAGTTGAATATTATCAAAACTTAAGGGAATCACAATGTCTGTTACTTTAATCAATAATGAAAATAATGAACGCTATGAATTTGAAACGATTGAATGCACTCGTGGGCCTAAAGCGGTGGATTTTTCCAAACTTTTTGAAACGACCGGGTTTTTTTCTTACGATCCAGGGTATTCTTCTACCGCCGGGTGCCAATCTAAGATCAGCTATATCAACGGCAAAAAAGGCGAATTGTATTACAGAGGGCATAGAATAGAAGATTTAGTCGCCAAATACAAATATGTAGATGTGTGCAGACTCTTACTCACAGGGGAATTACCCAAAAATCAAGATGAAAGCTTGGAATTTGAACTGGAATTGCGCCACAGAAGCTTTGTGCATGAGAGCTTACTCAACATGTTTTCAGCTTTCCCTAGTAACGCCCACCCTATGGCGAAACTCTCTAGCGGTGTGTCTATTTTATCTACCCTTTATTCCACGCACCAAAACATGCACACTGAAGAAGATTACCAGACTATGGCCAGAAGGATTGTCGCTAAAATCCCCACGCTTGCGGCTATTTGCTATCGTAATGAAGTGGGAGCACCCATCATTTATCCGGATATCGCACGCTCTTATGTGGAAAATATCCTTTTCATGCTGAGAGGGTATCCTTATAGCCGCTTAAAACACACCACTCAAGGCGAAGTAGAAATCACACCCCTAGAAGTGGAAGCCTTTGATAAAATCCTAACCCTACACGCTGATCATGGGCAAAACGCCTCTTCTACCACAGTAAGGAATGTCGCTAGCACCGGCGTGCATCCTTATGCCGCCATTAGCGCTGGCATTAGCGCTTTGTGGGGGCATTTGCATGGCGGAGCGAATGAAAAAGTGCTTTTACAATTAGAAGAAATCGGCGATGTGAAAAATGTGGATAAAACCATCGCGCGCGTGAAAGATAAAAACGACAGTTTCAAACTCATGGGCTTTGGGCATAGAGTGTATAAAAGCTACGATCCGCGCGCTAAAATCTTAAAAGGTCTAAAAGACGAACTGCACCAAAAAGGCGTTAAAATGGATGAACGCTTGAGCGAAATCGCCGCGAAAGTGGAAGAAATCGCGCTAAAAGACGAGTATTTCATTGAAAGGAATCTCTACCCTAATGTGGATTTTTACTCCGGCACGATCTTAAGGGCTTTAAAAATCCCGGTGCGTTTCTTCACGCCGGTGTTTGTCATTGGCAGAACCGTGGGCTGGTGCGCTCAATTATTAGAGCATGTCAAAAGCCCGCAAGCTAGGATCACGCGCCCAAGACAAGTCTATGTGGGGGATTAGGCTTTGTCTTAACAAAGTGTTGGTTAAACTTTAAGAAACGCTCAAGGCCTTGTTTAAAAGAGTAAGGATCTCGCACCAAGCGAGCGGTAATTTTTAAATAACCGCATGCAAACGCCCCAAAACTCAAGGACAACTCCACTTTTACAAGCAAACCCTTGAGTCGGGAATGATTGCAAAACACTCCTCTTAAGAAATTTAAGAAAATCCTTTTTACAACAAATCTAAAGTAGCAAACCAAAAACAACCAAAGTTAAAAACCCTTTTTTTATAGCCACCCCCTATTAAACAACCTCATTTCTTTTAAAATCATTTTCATTTGTTTCATATTTGTTTAGAAACGCTACAAAAACCTTTTTTTTTTTTTTTTGAAAGGGCAAAAACGCCTCATTAATATCAAAATCCCATTAATTTATACTATATTAACGAAAGCTTGCGGTATGGTTTCACTTAAAGACACACTTCCGCAAGATTTACTAACAATTTCAATCTTATTTTAATAAAGTAAAGGAGAAAACATGAAGAAAAAATTTCTGTCATTAACCTTAGGTTCGCTTTTAGTTTCCGCTTTAAGCGCTGAAGACAACGGCTTTTTTGTGAGCGCGGGTTATCAAATCGGTGAATCCGCTCAAATGGTGAAAAACACTAAAGGCATTCAAGATCTTTCAGATAGTTATGAAAGATTGAACAATCTTTTAACGAGTTATAGCGCCCTAAACACTCTTATTAGGCAGTCCGCCGACCCCAACGCTATCAACAACGCAAGGACTAATTTGGATGCGAGCGCGAAGAATTTAATCAATGATAAAGAGAACTCCCCGGCATATCAAGCGGTGCTTTTAGCGCTCAATGCGGCAGCGGGGTTGTGGCAAGTCATGAGCTATGCGATCAGCCCTTGCGGCCCTGGCAAAGACAGTAGCAAAAATGGGGGCGTTCAAACCTTTGAAAACACACCAACAAATCAATGGGGAGGGACTACCATTACTTGTGGCACTACTAATTATGAACCAGGACCATATAGTATTATATCCACTGAAAATTACGCGAAAATCAATAAGGCTTATCAAATCATCCAAAAGGCTTTTGGAGCAAGTGGGAAGGATATTCCTGCCTTAAGCGACACCAACACCGAACTTAAATTTACAATCAACCAAAATGGGAGCAATAACAATAACAATAATAAAGAAGAAATTGTTACAAAAAATAACGCTCAAGAGCTTTTAAAACAGGCTAGCACTATTTTAACCACTCTTAATGAAGCATGCCCATGGATCAATAATGCTGGTGCAGGTGGTGCAAGCAGTGGTAGTTTATGGGAAGGAATATATTTGAAAGGCGATGGGAGTGCGTGCGGGATTTTTAAAAATGAAATCAGCGCGATTCAAGACATGATCAAAAACGCTGAGATAGCCGTAGAGCAATCCAAAATCGTTACTGCAAACGCGCAAAACCAGCACAACCTGGACACTGGAAAGACATTCAACCCCTATAAAGACGCTAGTTTTTCTCAAAGCATGTTCGCTAACGCTAGAGCGCAAGCGGAGATTTTAAACCACGCTCAAGCAGTGGTGAAGGACTTTGAAAGAATCCCTGCAGCGTTCGTGAAAGACTCTTTAGGGGTGTGCCATGAAAAGGATAGCAACGGCAATCTCCGTGGCACGCCATCTGGCACGGTTACTTCTAACACTTGGGGAGCGGGCTGCGCGTATGTGGGAGAGACCGTAACGAATCTAAAAAACAGCATCGCTCATTTTGGCGACCAGGCGGAGCGAATCCATAACGCGCAAAACCTCGCCTACACTTTAGCGAATTTCAGTAGCCAGTATAAAAAGCTAGGCGAACATTATGACAGCATCACAGCAGCCATTTCAAGCTTGCCTGACGCTCAATCTTTGCAAAATGTGGTGAGCAAAAAGACTAACCCTAACAGTCCGCAAGGCATACAGGATAACTACTACATTGACTCCAACATCCATTCTCAAGTGCAATCTAGGACTCAAGAATTAGGCAGTAACCCTTTCAGACGCACCGGGCTAATCGCCGCTTCTACCACCAATAACGGCGCGATGAATGGGATTGGCTTTCAAGTGGGCTATAAGCAATTCTTTGGGAAAAACAAACGATGGGGTGCAAGATACTACGGCTTTGTGGATTACAACCACACCTATAACAAATCCCAATTTTTCAACGCCTCTTCTGATGTTTGGACTTACGGCGTGGGGAGCGATTTGTTAGTGAATTTCATCAACAATAAAGCCACTAAAAACAATAAAATTTCTTTTGGCGCGTTTGGCGGTATCCAACTAGCCGGGACTTCATGGCTTAATTCTCAGTTCGTGAATTTGGCGAATGTGAACAATTACTATAAAGCTAAAATCAACACCTCTAACTTCCAATTCTTATTCAATTTGGGCTTAAGGACCAATCTCGCTAGAAATAAGAGAATAGGCGCTGAACATTCTGCGCAACATGGCATGGAGTTAGGCGTGAAGATCCCCACGATCAACACGAATTACTATTCTTTGCTAGGCACTACCTTGCAATACAGAAGGCTTTATAGCGTGTATCTCAATTATGTGTTTGCTTACTAAAAGCTTAAACCCCTTTTTAAACCCTCTTTTTAGGGGGTTTAATCCTTTTAACTGACTTTTCTTTTAACTCTTTTTAATCTTTTTTATCAAACAAAGTTTTTTTTGATTTTATTCTTAAGTGCAGATGATTAAAAACGCTTTGAGTGTTTTTTAAAAAAGTAAGGATCTTGCGCCAAGCGATAATTTTTGAATGACCGCATGCAAACGCCCCAAAGTCAAGGACAAACCCGCTTTAAAAGGAAACCCCTAAGCTTTTTAGGCTTAGGGGAACTTTGGCTAATAAACTACTTTTCTATAGAAAAGACTACTTTAAACCCCTTAAAAGAGATTTTAATGTATAATACAAAGGTTTTTATCATGTTTTCTTTTCATGATAAACCCTTTTAAGAACAGATTTGCCCCATATCCTAACTATGGGGCGTGGTAAAATCCTACAACAAACGCGCCTTAAAGCCCTTAAATGCAAGCCACCCTAAAAAATGTGCTTTCCACTTTAAAATAAACCATAAAATCCCCATACCTACGATATAATCCTAAGATCGATTGATTTTAAGGGGCGTGTTTGGCATCATTATTCCATCTGAGGTTTTTAAAACCCCTAAGTTGTCTGCAAGCCGGTTTGCTCTATAGCCTTATTTTTGGCGTTTTATACCATTTCCCTTTGTTCGCTTATGTTTATAAAGAAAGCAACCAGGTTAGTTTTATCGCCATAATGGTTGTGGTGCTTTTTTGTGTGAATGGCGCTCTTTTTTTGGGATTAGGTTTGATCTCTATTCATTTGATGCGCCTAAGCGCGATGGTTTTTTAGTTGGCTCAATTCCATCGCTTTCTATTTCATTAGCGCCTATAAGGTGTTTTTAAATAAGAGCATGATGGGTAATGTCTTAAACACCAACACGCATGAGCTTTTAGGCTTTTTGAGCGTTAAATTATTCATTTTTATCGTTGTTTTTGGGGTGTTACCTGGCTATATTATCTATAAAATCCCCCTTAAAAATTCTTCTAAAAAAGCGCCCTTTTTAGCGATCTTGGCGTTAGTGTTTATCTTTATCGCTAGCACTTTAGCTAACGCTAAAAATTGGCTGTGGTTTGACAAGCATGCGAAATTCATAGGGGGCTTAATTTTGCCCTTCGCTTATAGCGTGAACGCTTTTAGAGTGAGCGCTCTTAAATTTTTCGCCCCCACTATCAAACCGCTCCCTCTTTTTTCGCCCAATCATTCCAATTCGTTTGTGGTGCTAGTCATTGGCGAAAGCGCCAGGAAGCATAATTACGCCCTTTATGGCTATCAAAAACCCACCACCCCAAAATTAAGCAAGCGTTTAGCCGATAATGAACTCACTCTTTTCAACGCCACTTCTTGCGCCACTTACACGACAGCGAGTTTGGAATGCATTTTAGATTCTTCTTTTAAAAACAACGCTTATGAAAATTTGCCAACTTACTTGACTAAAGCCGGTATCAAAGTCTTTTGGTATAGCGCGAATGACGGCGAAAAGAACGTTAAGGTTACAAGCTATCGTAAAAACTACGAATTGATTCAAAAATGCCCCAATTGCGAAGCGATCGCTCCTTATGATGAATCCTTACTCTATAATTTGCCTGACCTTTTAAAAGAACACTCTAATGAAAATGTCTTGCTCATCTTACACCTTGCCGGCTCGCATGGCCCCAACTACGACAATAAAGTGCCTTTAAATTTTAGGGTGTTTAAGCCCTATTGCTTAAGCGCTGATCTGTCTTCTTGCTCCAAAGAAAGCTTGATTAACGCCTATGACAACACCATTTTTTACAACGACTATCTGTTAGACAAAATTATTAGCATGCTCAAAAACGCCAAGCAGCCCGCCTTAATGATCTATTTGAGCGATCATGGCGAAAGTTTGGGTGAAGGAGCGTTCTATTTGCATGGCATTCCTAAAAGCATCGCCCCTAAAGAGCAATACGAGATCCCCTTTATTCTTTATGCCAATGATCTTTTTAAAGAGAAGCATTCCATCATTCAAACCCAAACCCCCATTAATCAAAATGTGATTTTCCATAGCATTTTAGGGGTGTTTTTGGATTTTAAAAACCCAAGCGTTGTTTATCGCCCTTCTTTAGATCTGCTTAAACACAAAAAAGAGTAAAATAACACGCATGAAAAGATTCTTATTTAAACAAAAATTTTGTGAAAGCCTGCCTAAAAGCTTTTCTAAAACTTTATTAGCGCTCAGTTTGGGCTTGATTTTACTAGGCATTTTTGCGCCCTTCCCTAAAGTCCCTAAACAGCCTAGCGTGCCTTTAATGTTTCATCTCACCGAGCATTACGCGCGCTTTATCCCTACGATTTTATCTGTGGCGATTCCCTTAATTCAAAGAGATGCGATAGGGCTTTTTCAAGTCGCTAACGCCTCTATCGCTACAACCCTCCTCACGCACACCACCAAAAGAGCCTTAAACCATATAACAATCAACGATCAGCGTTTGGGTGAGCGCCCTTATGGGGGTAATTTCAACATGCCAAGCGGGCATTCGTCTATGGTGGGTTTAGCGGTGGCGTTTTTAATGCACCGCTATTCTTTTAAAAAATACTTTTGGCTCTTACCCCTAGTCCCTTTAACCATGCTCGCTCGCATTTATTTAGACATGCACACCATTGGTGCGGTGTTGGCCGGGCTTGGCGTTGGAATGTTGTGCGTAGGCCTTTTTACAAGCCCCAAAAAGCCTTAATCAAAAACCTTAATTTCTGTTTTTATAATCTTCATAAGAAAAGTTTTTAAGGATTTTAAAACCTTGCGAGTCTATTTTAGCCAGGCTTGGCAGTGGCACGCCATTAAATGAATTGTTTTTGACAATCGTATAATGGAGCATGTCTTGAAACACGATTTTATCGCCCCTTTTTAAAGGCGTTTCAAAACTAAAGCTCCCCATAAAATCCCCCGCTAAACAAGTAGGGCCGCCTAAAAAGTAAGAAAACGCCCCTTGATTTTCGCCCTTTTCAACTTCAATAAGCTCTTCATCATTTTCTATGGAGATTTTAAAAATGCTAGGGCGATAAGGCATTTCTAAACAATCGGGCATGTGAGCGCTAAAAGAAGCGTCTAAGATCGCAATTTCTTGATCGTTTTGAACGATGTCTATCACGCTTGCGATTAAAAACCCGCATTGCCACCCTATGGCTTCCCCCGGCTCTAAAATCACCTCTATATTATGATAACGCTCTTTAAAATCCTTAATCGTTTGGATGAGCAAATTCACATCATAATCGCTCTTAGTGATATGATGCCCCCCACCAAAATTCACCCACGCCATGTTTTCTAAATAGGGCCTGAAATGCTTTTCTACATGCTCTAAAGTCCGGCACAAAGCGTCAGCGTTTTGCTCGCAATGCGTATGGAAATGCAACCCGCTCACCCCCTCTAAGCCATGCTCTTTCACCCCCTTTTCAAATTCGCTAGGCGTAATCCCTAACCGGCTCACTTTAGAGCATGGGTTATAGATCGCTGGGGTTACTTCGCTGTAGAGAGGGTTGATCCTTAAGCCCATTTTAATGGGGCTTAAGCCCAAGTTTTCTAATTGCTTGTTTTTATCTAAAATCCTGTCTTTATAGGTAGCGTATTGGTAAAAAGAGTTAAAAATAATGCTTGTCGCTAGGGGTAAAATCGCGCTCATTTCAGCCTCTTTCAAAGCCGGGCTATAAACGCAAATTTCTTTGTGGCTCTCTCGCCCCCCAAATTCTTCAAAAGCGAGCTTAGCCTCATAAAGACCGCTCGCGCAACACCCATTCAATTTTTGCCTCAAAATCCCAAACTCACGCCAAAACGCATACCCCTTTAAAGCGAGCAAAACCTTTGCCCCGCTTTGTTGGCGTACGATTTCTAAAATCTTGGCGTTTTTTTCTAAGCGTTCGCTCTCTAGCACATAGCAAGGGGTGGGGATAGCGCTGTATTTTTTCATGCTAATTCCAAAAATTGCTTAACCACTCGCTGGATGTCTTTGGGGTTAGACTTAGAGATGAAATCATCGGCCTTCAAACTCCTGGCCATGTCTTCATTAGAGCTCCCGCTCATAGAAGAATTGACCACGATAGGGATTTTTGAAGTCAAAGGATTGTTTTTAACCTGCTTGATCACTTCAAAACCGCTCGCTTCTGGCATTTCTAAATCGGTAATGATAAGGCCAATATTGCCCACATCGGTTGTGGGGTTGAATAAATGCTCTAATAAGGTTTTACCATTGATAAAATCTATATGCTTGACGCCTAACTTGTCTAAAATCATTTGCATGGTTTTCAAAACGCTTGGGGAGTCATCAGCAAGCAAAACGCATTGGTTAGAATGGATTTTAGAGAGCGTTTCTAAATCGCTGTGTTTTTCATCTTCAATCCAAGGGAACACATCTATAAGCATTTTTTCAATATCCACCACTTGCACCAAGCGCCCGTCAAAATAGCGCGTGCGGCTCACGAGTTTGTTATTCCCAGCAGATCCCCCTAGCCCAGCGCTTTGCTCCATTTCAGTCCATTTCTTGCTCAAAATCCTATCCGCTTCATAGATCCTAACCCCTATGGTCCAACGAGAAAACTCACAGATCATGATAATATCGTCTTCGCCTTTTTCTTTTTCTATCCTATAAGGGCGTAAATCCTTGTTTTTGTTTTGGCTGTCATAATAAAACCATTTTTTCATATCAATCAAGGGAATGGTGAGCTCTCTTATAATGATTAGCCCCTCAACGAGCGAATTGTTTTCGTGGCTGATGATAGTGAGATTGCCATGGTATTTCACCACTTCACGGATCTTAAAGACATTGACCGCATACAAATCCTTGTTTTTACCCAGCCTGAAACACAACAATTGCAACTCGTTATTTTTATGCAAACTCGTAACTTGATCAATGCCCGCTAAACTATCAGCCATGACTTCCCCTTAATTTAGGTTTTCGTATCGTTTTATAATTATATCGTGTTTGTGTTTAATGCCAACGACACTTAAAACTTTGGGGGTTTTTTAAATCATTTTAAATGACTCAAAACAAACCCGTTTTTAAAACTGCGGATGTATAAAATATTATGGCGGTTAGAGCAAAAGATTTGTGGGGCTGTTACAAACCCAGAAAGCAATTCCCTAGCGTCAATGACTTTAGGGTTTTCAAGCGATCTTTTACAAGGCTTTAAGGAAAACGAAAAAGCGTCAATAGAATCAGCTTGAACTTCATAATTTTCAAAAGCCTTATTTTTGATACGCATAAGATAGATTTTATGGGCAAAAATGCTCGTGTTTCTAGTGTCTGCAAAGGTGCTCACACCTGAATACAACGAAGTTACTAGCCCTCCAACAAACCCCAAATAATAATTCGCTACCGCTTGCATGCCCACCTTAAAAGTAGCCGATAAAATGGCTCTGGTAATAATGTAGGGCAATTGCTTCCTAAACTCGCTAGAAACCACCGCATCTATTGAGGCTAAAGTCTCAAAGGGTGTTACTTTTTCGCCGTCTTTTAAAGTGAAATTTTGATAAAACGCTTCCCCTTTTTCTAGCTTGGGCAAGGCTATACTCACGTTATAAACCGAATCGATCATAAAAATAGGCACATCAATTTTAAATTCGCTTTTTTGCGGCTCTTTGCCATCTTCAATGATGATCCAAGTGAAATGACTCCTGTTAGGGTTTTTGAAAAAAACCAAGTCTTGGGCTACAAAAGGGCTTTGACTGATCCCATAGGCTTCATTAAGATAGCCTAACCCCTTATTCTTATCCCCATTTAAAGCGTAAAACAACCCTGAAAGATACGAAACCGCTGGGTTAAGCAAGCCTTGATAAGCTTCGTATTTGTCTAAATTAGAATAGGTGTTGTTTAAAATCTCGCTCACTTCTACCCTAGAGCGTTCCATATTGATATTGTGCTTTTTGCTAGAATCGATTTCTTTAATGGCTTTTTGCACTTCCTCATAATAAAATTCTTTAGCCCTGCGCTGGCGTTCGTTCGCGCGGTTGAATTGCACCCTAGCTTTCGCGCTATCGTTTAAAAGCATGTAGTCTATCGCTTTGTAATAATTGATTAAAACGCCCTCATAAATATTCCCCCCATAAGCGCGCACGTTATCATTAATCATGGTAGCGCCCACATAACCAGCCCCTCTTGTGAAAGCGCTTTGGGTTTTATCAAAGCGTTGCTCGGCTTGATCTAACACCCCTAAAGAAGTCTCGTAATCTCTGGCGTATAAAGCGCTCAAGCCGTTTTGCAAGTCCCATAAAAGAGCGTTCTTTTTTTTCTTAGTGAATTGTTTGGAATATTCATAAGCTTTTTTAGGGCTTTCTTCATAATAGAGCGTGTTAAAATGTTCTAAGTCCATACGATAGCCTATGCAACCTGTTAATGATATTCCTAAAATTACCGACATCAACAGAACGAATATTTTCAATCTAACCCTTTTAATTGACATTTTTTTGCTTGACTATTTGAGCGTATCATAACATTTTTAATGAAAACATAAGCTTTTTATGGCTAAAATGATCCCCAAGCTCTTATTTAGACCTATGCAATAGGATTTTAGGGTAACGCTTCAGGGTAGGAATACAGCAGAGTCCCCTAATTTCTTGTGTACCTTAGCCATCTGAATAGGAGTGCTTCAAAATAATATTAACTTTTTAAAACTAACTCTTCAAAAGTTTCTCACGCCACTCTGTAGGGTAGTCTTTTTGTAACGCTTTCACTTTATTGACATGACTAGAGTCTGAATTAAAGATTTTCAAATAACGCCCTAAACTTTCCAAGCTCACATCAATCATGTTAGAATTCCCATTACCCAGATTTTTGACTAAAACCTGCCTGGCATACAAAGGGGTGTTTTCTAAAAAAGAAATTTCAGTTTCGCTCAAAGGCACATTGAAATGGTGTTTCAACTCCCTAGCGTTTTTTTGCGGGTACAAAATAAGAGTCCCCATGTTGCTTAAAAAACTATGAGCGTTTTTAACCCCGCTTAATTGGTAAATATCTTGCAAAGCCAACACCACCACGCCATTAGCTTTTCTGGCTTGCGTGATTAAAGCGTTAATTTTAGCGTTCAATAAATCGTTTTCCACATAGGATTTAAACTCGTCTAAAAAAACCAAAAAACCGCTGTCGTTTTTCCTGGATTCTTCTAAGATTTTATAAAACAAATAATAGGCTAAAAGCCCTAAGTCTTTAGGGTTTTGGGTGATAGCGTCTAAGTTGATTACATTTAAAAAAGCGTTGGAATTGAACGCGTCATTCAAAGCGTTAAAAAGGGGGTTATTCAAATACGGCTCCAAGCTCAAGCTTAGTTGGTTAGATGAGGTTCTTTTAAGCGTTTCTTTAAAATCTAGCAAACTAAAGGCTTTAGGGTATAAAGTCTCATAAAGGCTCTTAATCGCGCTAAAAATCGCATTCATATCTTCCAAGGCTTCTTTATCCCTTGAAGGGGCAAGATCAAACATGCTCAAAAAGAAGGATTGCAAAAATTCTAGATTCTGTAAATTAGGCTCTAAACAAAAGGGATTAATGCTAAAAGATTGGCCGTCATGGTAATGCCCTTTAAAAAATTTTGTGAAAGAATACAGCCCTTGCATCCTGTCAAAAGCTAAAAGGCGCATGTTTTGGTATTTCAAAGCGCTCATCATTAAAAAACTAATCAGCGTGCTTTTACCGCTCCCGGTAGCCCCTATGATTAAAGTATGCCCGTTCACTCTGGCGGTTTCTTTAGCGTTGTTGTGGCTCACTTCTTGGTTGTGGAAATTGAATAAAAAAGGGGAATAATCCAAATTTTTAAACACGCTCAAAGGGCTATTCCCCCATGAATTAGCCTTAAAGCCTAAATTTTGCCTTTCAAACACCATCAAACACGCTAGGGCTTTAGAGGTTAAAAAACGCAAGCGGTGGTTTAAATGAATGCGTTCAGGGAAAAAGGAAAAATACCCCCCTTTCAAGCCAAAAGTTTCTATAACGCCCACTAAGTTTTCTTTAAATAAAAGCCCTAAAATTAAGCTGGTTTGAGCGTCTAAATCCTCTAAACTGGGGGCTTTGATAAGAATGTTTAGGGCGAATTTTTGCATGGATAGGCGTTTGGTTTTGACTAATTCTTGGTATTCTAACAGCTCGTTTTTAACGAGATTAGACATGCTAAACTTGGCTCTCTCTTTTAAAAAACTCAGCGTTTTATTGACACTCATAGGCTCTATAGAAAAGATAATATCTAGTGGCGTCTCTTGGTATAAAAGCGCTCCCACCGCTATAGAAGTGATGCGTTCGCTCTCATAAGCTTTAATGCCAATCAAGCGGTTATAGGTTTTTTGATTAAAGCTTTCTTGAATGAAATAATCTTTTTCAAAAGTGATAGAACTAGCGATATAGCTATCGCTCAAATACCCCCCTACTAGGGGCTTTAAAGGGAGATCAAACCCGTTAATGTATTCTGCGTAAAAATTCAAAACCTCTTTAGAGCCTAAGAGTTTGGGGGCATAATTTTTGAGCTGGATTTCTAGGCTTTTTAAAGTTTCTTGCAAAAAATGCGCTTTATAAGAGAGAATATCCTTAAAATTTTCCCTATTGGCATGCATGAAAGATTTTTTCTTATGTTCTAAAACGCCCTGTAAAGAGTGAGTGCTTTCTAAAACTAAAAAATACTGATTCTCATACACTTCTTTATTTTCAAATTGATTCAAAATCGCTTGCAAGTATTTAGAGTCAGATTGAATGTTTTGTTGGTGATCCATTTTACGCCTTTTAACCACAAGGCGCGCCACGACTTTTTCTAAAGAATCCAACGCCATTTGGCGCTCGGTGAAAAGATCTTGCAATTGCTCTGTGCTTAAATGGGTGTAACTCACCCCCTCTAAACGGAGGATACCCACTAAGTTTTCGTTTTTAGTGAGTAAAAAATGCTCATCATACAAGCCTAAAATGTTGTTTTCTTCGCTCATAGAATAGCTTTTAGGCAAAACACCTAAAAAATAGTTTGAAACTTTTTGTTTGATAGCGCCTAAAAGCTTTTCTAACATCCTACGCTCTATAACATTTGGTTTTAGTCTTTATTTTGCTTTTAGCCACAATAATATCTGCAATATCTTCATCAAAAAATTCCAGCACGCTAAAGAGCACTAAAAACCCTAAATACAATAAAAAAGCGCTCAACAAATCAATCCAAGGGAGCAAAATAAAAGGCGCAAAAACAGAAATCAAATAAGACTTAGCGTTCAGCCATAAAAATTTTTCTTTAACCGAAATTTCACGCAAATTCTTCACGCTCGCTGACAGGATAATCATTAAAAAATTCCCATAAACCAATTCGCTAGACTCGGGGCCTTAAAGAATAAAAAAATCCCAAACACCACGCCAAGGATCGTGAATAAAATCTCTTTCCACCGGTCCAAATTCCTCCACACATAAATAGCGATCCCTATGAAAATCACCATTAAAATCCCCTTAGCGATGGGGCTTTTGAGCTGGGCTTCTAGGGCGTTAAAAAACCCCTCTAAACCTTCAGCGAACAAACTTGAAACGCACATGCCTACTAAAAAAACGATTTTTAAAAAATGAGCGGACATCAAAACCCTTTTGTTTAATTTTAATTAACTTTATAACGCTTTATTATCTCAAAAAAACCATAAAAATCCTCTAAAAGGGGGTTAAAAGGGGTGCATTTAATCTTTAAAAGGGTAAAAAAGCAAAGCTGAAGAGGTAAAAGCCTTACTACTCTACGATCTGATAGACATAAGAAAGATTGGTGTGTTCTTTGGCTTGTAGGGCGTCTTCTTCTAAGAGGTTTTGAATCTTTTCAAAACTATATTGTAAATGGTTGTAAGCAACAATCACCACCTCATCGCCTTTTTGTAAAAAATGCTCTTGTGCAAAAGGCATATAAGGGGTAGCCCCAATCGCAAAAATCATTTTAGTAGGAAAATTATGGCGCTCTAAAAAAGGTCTTAGAGCCTCTAAAGAGTCGCCATCTTGTTGGTGGTTTAATTGATCTTTAATCCAATCTAAAAGCTTTTGATAAAAAAACTCGTATTTGAGCAATTTGCTGTTTTCCCCATAAATGTGCCAAACATTATCGTATTTCAAAAAAGACGCGATAGAGAAATTGTTGCACACCCCCCCATAAACAAACCTGTCAATGGGCAATTTCTGCCCTATGCCTTTAGAAGCTGGTGAAAAATTCTTTTTTTGAGAGAGTTTTGCGGCGTCTAAATTACGCACAGAAGCGTCATTAAACGCCATGAAAAAATTAGGCACGAGCTTGGTTACCAAATGCTTTTCATCGTATTTAACATCGCATTCTAAAGCGATTTCTGGCTCTGCTTGCACCCTTAAATCTGGATCACTAGGCAAAATAATCTTATGGTTATCAATACAACAACGCCCCAAATAGCAATTCTCATACGGGATATAAAAAGGGAATAACCCCTTAGGGGCGTCCTTTTCTTCGCTTTTCATGTTAATAAAACTATGACTCTCTCCTGCTTGCTCCAAATGCCCTGCAAAATTCCCCACCACACCAAAACCTAAAAACTCTTGCATACAAACCTCCTAAAAAACAGCCTAACGCTGATTAGAGCTTTTTTCATTATAGCATAAAAGAAAATCCCTAAAACTCTCAAAAACTCCCTTTCAAGCGAACAAATACTCTCTAGCACTCTCTTTATCCAAAGGGTAAAGCTCGTGCTTTTCATCCCCTATTTGAATGAGATAAGCCTGCTCTTTTGAAGTCTTAGCATAGCCTAAAGCGATACGGCCGGCCAATTCTTTATCTTCTTTGCTGGCGTTTTTATCCACTAAACTCAAAGGGCCTTTACAGCCTAGCAATTCAATCTTATCCATTAAGGGGTGCTCAATGTCTAGCTTGTGGTTTTCTTCTTCATTCCTTGCCACCACCAAACGAGCGTTATTGGGTAAGACAAAATAACGCCCGTTTTTGACAATCACGCTGTCTTCAAACACCATTTCTCTGTATTCTTTCAAATTCTTAATCTTATTGCTCACTTGAATGTCCGTAAGCAAGCACCCCCCACCTGGCTTTTCATAATATTTCAAGCCGTAATCTTTAATCATTTGCAATTGCCTGCTTCGCCCCCTGCCGCTCACATCTAAAAGTTTTTCTCTATCAACCCAGCCCTTTTTTTCCATGAAAGTAGGCTCTAAGAGTTTCGCGCTCATGGGCCTTAAGAGCAATTCATCTAAAAATTGCGGTTTTTCACCGCCTGCTTGTGTTCGGTCTAAAATGGGATCAAAACGCGCCTCTTCGCCCACTTCTCTGACTAATTTCCTCACCTGATTTAGCGCTTCTTTCCTTTGGGATTTAGGGCGTTGCCCCAACACTTCCCCGCTCAAAACAAAATCCGCGTTCAATTCAAGCATTTTATAAAAAGCGTTCCTAAACATGTTGGCATGGCAATCAATGCAAGGGTTGAAATATTTCCCATAGCCGTATTTAGGCTTGAACAACACATCGTTAAAAAATTGCTCTCTAATATCGCACACCAAGAGCTTAGCCCCGATTTGCGCGGTGGCGTTTTCAAAATACTCTCTTTTGTCTTTATTCCCCCCAAACCCTATATTGAAGTGTAAAGCGCTCACTTCAATGCCTTGATCAATAAGCAATTTCATAGACAACAAACTATCCAACCCCCCACTAAATAAGGCTAAAGCTTTTATTGGTTTCATATGGCGACTAATTCTCCTTGTTTTAATTTCATAATGGCCTGGCGAGCCTTTTTTAAAAAGATCATTTTTTCGCTAAAAGGGAGCGAGCTTTTAGGGATTTCTTTGAGTTGCCGCTCAAAATAGCGCAAAATCAACAAACGCAATTCCTTTTCAAAACCCCCTTTTTTTAGGGGTAAATTCGCATCTAATAATAACGCAACTAATTTAGGGTCGTCCAATTTTTCTTGACACAAAGCGTCAAATTCTTGCTTTTTATGCAAGAATACCCCACTATGGATGTAACCCACCGCTAAATCCAATAAGCTTCTGTCTTCTAAAAGATAGCGGATCACTAATTTTTCTAAAAATTCCAAACTGAGCGTGCTAGGAGCATTAACCAACTTTTGAATATGATTAGGTTTTTCTGTTTTGGGGTAAAAAGGCTGAAAAGAGGCTCTCTCTCTAATCCCTAAAACATGCAAAGGCGCTTGCAAAAGCGTAGCGATTAAGGGCTTGTATTCGCTTTGTAAAAGCAAGGAAAAGTTTTTTAAAAACCCTAACATTTCTTTAAGAGCCTTATCTTTTTCTAAAGGATCGTCTAAAACATAAGAACCCGCCATGCGCCTTAAAACAAATTCAATAAAAGCCATGGGGCGCGATAGCCAATTTTTTACTGTTTCAATCTGGCCATTAGCGATCATATCCGCTGGGTCTAGGTTGTTTTCAAATAAAACCACCCCCCCCCTCCTTTGCTCTTTAGCCAACATCAAGCTCGCTTTATAAGCCGCATTCCGCCCTGCCTTATCCCCATCATAGCTTAAGAGGATTTCTGGCTCGCCTTTTTTAAGCAAGGGCAAATGCGATGGCGTTAAAGCTGTCCCAAGCGTGGCTATGGCGTTTTTAAAACCCGCCTGGTGCAATAAAATCACATCCAAATACCCCTCTGTTACAATGACTTGCTTTTGTTTATAGATGTGTTCTTTAGCCAAATGATAGCCATAGAGCAAACTGGATTTATCAAAAAGCTTACTTTGGGGCGAATTGATATACTTAGCCGCTTTTTCTTTTAAGGTGCGCCCTCCAAAACCCACCACTTGAGCGCTAGGGCTATAAATAGGGAACATGATGCGATCCAAAAAGCGCAAGTAGGTTTTATCCTCTTTATCGCTCTTGCCTAACACGCCTAATTCAATGAGCTTGTCTTTATTCAAGCCTTTATTTTCAATGCCATAATTAATTCTATTCGTGCATAAGCCTAATTTAAACGCTTTGATACTCTCTAGGCTAAGCCCTCTTTTTTGCAAGTAATTCAAAAAAAACGGGGCGTTAAAAAGCTCTTCTTGATACAACGAGCTCACCATTTCTAAAAGGTGGTAGTCTTCTTTATGATCGTAATAAACGCCTTTATCATACTCTAAAACTATATTGAATCGGCAGGCTAATTTCTCTAACGCTTCCACAAACGAAAGTTTTTCAAATTCCATCACAAATTTAATGCTATCCCCGCTCGCCCCACACCCAAAGCAATGGTAAAACCCTTTAATTGGATTGACGCTAAAACTCGCGCTCCTTTCTTCATGAAAAGGGCAACAAGCCATGTAACTAGAACCTGACTTCCTCAAATCCACATAGGAGCTAATGACTTCTACAATATCTATCGTTTGCAAAAGGCGATCAATGGAACTTTTAAGAATCATTTTTCATGCTTTCTTCATCTTGCTTTCTTGTTTTAAGCTGTTTGAATGAATTATACTCAATAAATAAAATCTTAAAAAGGTTTGTTAATAACACCCCTTTTTTCTAATCCCTATATTTTTAAACTAATGAAACTTTATATAAATAGACTTAATAATCCTTATAGTTATATTATTAGCTTTGTTTTTATGGCTTGACTTATCCCTAAAAATGCGCTATAGTTATGTCGCTTAATAACAATAAGCGCTAAATTTCTATTTTATTTATCAAAACTTAGGAGAACTAATATGAAGTTTCAGCCATTAGGAGAAAGGGTCTTAGTAGAAAGACTTGAAGAAGAGAACAAAACTAGTTCAGGCATCATCATTCCTGATAACGCTAAAGAAAAGCCTTTAATGGGCGTAGTCAAAGCGGTTAGCCATAAAATCAGCGAGGGTTGCAAATGCGTTAAAGAAGGCGATGTGATCGCTTTTGGCAAATACAAAGGTGCAGAAATCGTTTTAGACGGCGTTGAATACATGGTGCTAGAACTAGAAGACATTCTAGGTATTGTGGGCTCAGGCTCTTGTTGTCATACAAATAGTCATGACCATAAACATGCTAAAGAGCATGAAGCTTGCTGTCATGATCACAAAAAACACTAAAAACATTATTATTAAGGATACAAAATGGCAAAAGAAATCAAATTTTCAGATAGCGCAAGAAACCTTTTATTTGAAGGCGTGAGACAACTCCATGACGCTGTCAAAGTAACCATGGGGCCAAGAGGCAGGAATGTGTTGATCCAAAAAAGCTATGGCGCTCCAAGCATCACCAAAGACGGCGTGAGCGTGGCTAAAGAGATTGAATTAAGTTGCCCGGTGGCTAACATGGGCGCTCAACTCGTTAAAGAAGTAGCGAGCAAAACCGCTGATGCTGCCGGCGATGGCACGACCACAGCGACCGTGCTTGCTTATAGCATCTTTAAAGAGGGCTTGAGGAATATCACAGCTGGGGCTAACCCTATTGAAGTGAAACGAGGCATGGATAAAGCCGCTGAAGCCATTATTAATGAGCTTAAAAAAGCGAGCAAAAAAGTGGGCGGTAAAGAAGAAATCACCCAAGTAGCGACCATTTCTGCAAACTCCGATCACAATATTGGGAAACTCATCGCTGACGCTATGGAAAAAGTGGGTAAAGACGGCGTGATCACCGTTGAAGAAGCTAAGGGCATTGAAGATGAATTAGATGTCGTAGAGGGCATGCAATTTGATAGAGGCTACCTCTCCCCTTACTTTGTAACAAATGCTGAGAAAATGACCGCTCAATTGGATAACGCTTACATCCTTTTAACGGATAAAAAAATCTCTAGCATGAAAGACATTCTCCCGCTACTAGAAAAAACCATGAAAGAGGGCAAACCGCTTTTAATCATCGCTGAAGACATTGAGGGCGAAGCTTTAACGACTCTAGTGGTGAATAAATTAAGAGGCGTGTTGAATATCGCAGCGGTTAAAGCTCCAGGCTTTGGGGACAGAAGAAAAGAAATGCTCAAAGACATCGCTGTTTTAACCGGCGGTCAAGTCATTAGCGAAGAATTGGGCTTGAGTCTAGAAAACGCTGAAGTGGAGTTTTTAGGCAAAGCCGGAAGGATTGTGATTGACAAAGACAACACCACGATCGTAGATGGCAAAGGCCATAGCCATGATGTCAAAGACAGAGTCGCGCAAATCAAAACCCAAATTGCAAGCACGACAAGCGATTATGACAAAGAAAAATTGCAAGAAAGATTGGCCAAACTCTCTGGCGGTGTGGCTGTGATTAAAGTGGGCGCTGCGAGTGAAGTGGAAATGAAAGAGAAAAAAGACCGGGTTGATGACGCGTTGAGCGCGACTAAAGCGGCTGTTGAAGAAGGCATTGTTATTGGCGGCGGTGCGGCTCTCATTCGCGCGGCTCAAAAAGTGCATTTGAATTTACACGATGATGAAAAAGTGGGCTATGAAATCATCATGCGCGCCATTAAAGCCCCATTAGCTCAAATCGCTATCAATGCCGGTTATGATGGCGGTGTGGTCGTGAATGAAGTGCAAAAACACGAAGGGCATTTTGGTTTTAACGCTAGCAATGGCAAGTATGTGGACATGTTTAAAGAAGGCATTATTGACCCCCTAAAAGTAGAAAGGATCGCTTTACAAAATGCGGTTTCGGTTTCAAGCTTGCTTTTAACCACAGAAGCCACCGTGCATGAAATCAAAGAAGAAAAAGCAACCCCAGCAATGCCTGATATGGGTGGCATGGGTGGTATGGGAGGCATGGGCGGCATGATGTAAGCCCCCTTGCTTTTCTTGATAAAAGCCCTCTTTTTGGGGGCTTTTATTTGCCAAAACCGCTCACTCTAAAAATAAAACGCACAACAAAAAATCTCTGTTAAAATCAAGCTTTTATCATTAGCGCTCCATTAAAACAAAATTTAAAAACTCTTTACCACCCAAACAAAAGCGTAAAAAATGCAAAAATTCTAAAATTTTCTCCAAATGACAAAAAAAAAAAAAAACGATTTTATGCTACAATAATCTCAAATACATTAATATGTTCTTAATGTATAAAATCTCAATCACTCAATTTGATTTCAAAGGATATTTATGAAAAAAACCCTTTTACTCTCTCTCTCTCTCTCTCGCTTCATCGCTTTTAAACGCTGAAGACAACGGCTTTTTTATAAGCACAGGCTATCAGATCGGTGAAGCCGCTCAAATGGTGAAAAACACCGGCGAATTGAAAAGGCTTTCAGACACTTATGAAAATTTGAGCAATCTTTTAAACAATTTTAACAATCTCAATCAGGCGGTAACGAACGCGAACAGCCCTTCAGCAATCAATGCTGCGATCGATAATTTAAAAGCAAACACGCAGGGTTTATTGAACGAAAAAACCAATTCCCCAGCGTATCAAGCCGTCTCTTTAGCATTAAACGCCACAGTGGGGCTGTGGAATGTCATCGGCTATGCGGTAATGTGTGGGAATGGGGACGGCACAGGGAGTGGGCCTGGCAGCGTGGTCTTTAATAACCAACCAGGAAGCAAAACAACGAGTATTACTTGCAACCGCTTCGAATCGACTGGTCCTGGTAAATCCATGTCTATTGATGAATTCAAGAAACTCAATGAAGCTTATCAAATCATCCAACAAGCTTTAAAGCAAGGAAACGGGTTTCCTGATTTAGGCAGCAATGGCCAAAAAGTAAGCGTAACATATGAATATGAATGTAAGCAGATTAGCGAAATCAACGGCGGTGTGAAACAATTCTGTCAAGCTAAAAACTCTAGTAGCAGTAGTAATGGTAATGGTAGTAGCACGACCACGACCATGCAAGACGGCGTAACGATCACCACTACCTATCATAATAATAATAAAGCCACCGTCAAGTTTGACACCACCAATAGCACTCAAGAGCTTTTAGCTCAAGCGAGCAACATCATGAATGTCCTTAACACGCAATGCCCGCTGATACGCTCCATAAGTAACGAAAACGCTCCAGGGGGCGGCCAACCGTGGAATATTGACAAGAATGGGAACGCATGCCAAGTCTTCCAACAAGAATTTAGCGCGGTTACTAGCATGATCAAAAACGCTCAAGAAATCGTAACGCAAGCTCAAACCCTTAACGCTAACCAGAAAAACGATCAAAACGCGCCACAAGATTTCAATCCTTACACCTCTTCTGATAGGGCTTTCGCTCAAAACATGCTCAATCGCGCGCAAGCGCAAGCCAAGATGCTTGAACTAGCCGATCAAATGAAAAAAGACCTTGGCACTATCCCAAACCAATTTGTCACAGATTACTTGGCAGCTTGCAGAAATGGGGGTGGCACATTACCTAATCAAGGGGTTACTAACAACACTTGGGGAGCTGGTTGCGCGTATGTGCAAGAGACGATAACGGCTTTAAATAACAGCTTTGCGCATTTTGGCACTCAAGAACAGCAAATCAAGCAGTCTGAGTTGCTTGCACGCACTATACTTGATTTTAGAGGCAGCCTTAGCCATTTAAACAACACTTATAACAGCATCACCACGATCGCTTCAAACACGCCTAATTCCCCATTCCTTAAAAATTTGATAAGCCAATCCACTAACTCTAATAACCCCGAAGGCTTAAAGACCGTTTATCAACTCAACCAAAGCGCTTATTCGCAATTATTAAGCGCCACGCAAGAATTAGGGCATAACCCTTTCAGACGCGTTGGATTAATCAGCTCTCAAACCAACAACGGCGCGATGAATGGGATCGGTGTGCAAGTGGGCTACAAACAATTTTTTGGTGAAAAGAGAAGGTGGGGGTTAAGGTATTACGGCTTTTTTGACTATAACCATGCTTATATCAAATCCAGCTTTTTCAACTCCGCCTCTGATGTGTTCACTTATGGGGTAGGAACAGATGTCCTCTATAACTTCATCAACGATAAAGCCACCAAAAACAATAAGATTTCTTTTGGGGTGTTTGGCGGTATCGCCTTAGCGGGAACTTCGTGGCTGAATTCTCAATACGTGAATTTAGCGACCTTCAATAATTTCTATAGCGCTAAAATGAATGTGGCGAATTTCCAATTCTTATTCAACTTGGGCTTGAGAATGAACCTCGCTAAAAATAAGAAAAAAGCGAGCGATCATGTAGCTCAGCATGGCGTGGAATTGGGCGTGAAGATCCCCACGATCAACACGAATTACTATTCTTTGCTAGGCACTCAACTCCAATACCGCAGACTCTATAGCGTGTATTTGAATTATGTGTTTGCGTATTAAAAGCTTGCATTAAACCCTTTGTGAAACTCTCTTTTTGAGGGGTTTCTTTTGAACCCTTTCTTTTGGGGGTCAAGCGTAAAATTCACCCCTATCCCTTTAAGAAAATAAAATAAAAGAAAATGCGTTTTACAACAAAATAAGATCTAAAACAATAGAACAAAACCCCATTTTTTAAAAATGAAATTTTTTAAACAAAAAAGCATTAAATCCTAATAAGATTTGTTAGATCTTGATAAAGCTTTTTTAAAGCCCCAAAAACAATACTAACCAATAACAAAAACGCATCTATTGTGATCCTTATAGCATTAAAGCGCAACCAAGTTTTTTATTGAAGCAAAAAGCTGTTATGCCGTTTTAAGAGCGTGTCATTTCTTTGAAAACCGCAATATTTTTCAATTATTCTTGACAAGCGTTTAAAAAAATTGTATCATTATATTTTTGTGAGACCCGTTAGCTCAGCTGGTAGAGCAATTCCCTTTTAAGGAATGGGCCGTTGGTTCAAATCCAACACGGGTCACCATGAGCATCGTGGCTCCTTCATCTAGTGGTTAGGATACCACCCTTTCACGGTGGTTACAGGGGTTCAAATCCCCTAGGAGTCACCACTCTTTTATACGGGTTTAGTTGGATTTTATCTCAATATTTTGGTCGCTTAGCTCAGTTGGTAGAGCGCTACCCTTACAAGGTAGATGTCATAAGTTCGAGTCTTATAGCGACCACCATGACTAAAGCATGCATTTTTAGGCTATGGAGTTTGGATAGGGAGCGGTAGTTCAGCTGGTTAGAATATCTGCCTGTCACGCAGGGGGTCGCGGGTTCGAGTCCCGTCCGCTCCGCCACCAAGCGCTTTTTAAATCATTCCCTACGCTTTATTTCCAATATAATAGTCAATCGTTAAAAATGACCCTTTCATCTAGTGGCCAAGGATACCACCCTTTCACGGTGGAAACGGAAGTTCAAATCTTCCAAGGGTCGCCACAAAAATTCCAAACTACACCCATAAATTATCTAAAAGCCTGGTTTTACCCACACGAGCCGCCACTAAAACCAGCGTGTTAGCTGGCTCTATGGTTTTTAAAGGCTCTAGCTTGTGGTTGCAAAATTCCAAATAATCCACTTCCAAGGTTTCTAAAATTTCAAGCCCTAGTTTTTTAAGCTTTTCGCACGCTTTTTCGCCCTTATCTATGGCTTGCTTAATATTTTCTAAAGCTTTTGGAATGGCTAAGGCTTGTTTTCTTTGTGTTGCATCCAAATACACATTCCTAGAGCTTAAAGCCAGATTATCGCTATCACGCACGATCTCGCATGGCGCTATTTCAATGTCTAAAAGCAAATCTTTGACTAAATGCTGGATGATTAAAAGCTGTTGGGCGTCCTTTTTACCAAAATATGCTCTAGTGGGATTAACAAGATGGAACAATCTTAACACGACCTGAACAACCCCATCAAAATGCCCCTCACGCATTGCTCCCTCTAAAGAGCGGGATAAAAATGTAGGGGCGTAGAGTTTTAGGCGTTGCTCTATTTCATAGGGATACATTTCGCTAATTTTAGGCAAAAACACCGCGCTAACGCCCAATCCTTCACACAAAGCCAAATCCTTTTCTAAAGGGCGAGGGTAAGCGTTAAAATCTTCGTTAGGCCCAAATTGCGTGGGATTGACAAAAACGCTCACTATCGTGTGGGAATTTTCTTTCAAACTTCTTTCCATCAAGCTTTGATGCCCTTTGTGTAAAGCCCCCATAGTCGGCACAAACCCCACGCTTTCTTTCAAACTTTTACGATATTCTCTTAAAGCAGCAACCGTTTCTAACACTCGCATTTAACAATCCTTTAAAAGCTCTAAAACCACTTCTCTAGGCTCTTTAGCCTGATAAATGGGGCGGCCCACCACGATAAAATCGCTTAAATTTTGTTTGGCCTCTTTAGCGTTCGCTACCCTTTCTTGATCTTCTTTATCGTTTTTATTCAGCCTTATGCCAGGGGTTAAAGTTAAAAAATCCTTACCCAAAGCCTCTTTAACCGCCAAACTTTCAAACACCGAACACACCACCCCATCAATCCCACTCTCTTTACCCATAGTGCTTAATTTAATCGCTTGAGTTTTTAAAGGGGCGTTATACACGCTCAAAAATTCCTCTTCGCTAAAGCTCGTTAAAGCGCTCACGCCCATGATTAAGGGGCGTTTTTTAAGAGCGTTTAGGCGTTGCATTAAAATGGTTAGCGCGCTTTTAGCACTGCTCAAATGCACGGTGAGCATATCAATTTCTAATTTCGTGCATTCTAGTGCGGCATTTGCCATCGTATAAGGAATATCATAGAGCTTCAAATCCAAAAAAATCTTAAAATTCCCATCAATCTTTCTGATTTCATCTAAAAAACTAGCCCCATCTCTTATAAAAGATCTAAGCCCCACCTTAGCCCATAAATCTAAGCCTTTTAATTCTTGTAATAAAGAAAGATTGTCCTCTTTTTTTTCTAAATCCAATGCGACACATAATTGCATGAAAGCCCTTTAAAGTGTAAAATAACGCCATTATAACAAAAAGAAATGCAAGATTTTTAGCTATGATAAGCGTTTTAAAATGAAAACCAAGTTTAAAAAAATGAGATTTAAGGGTTAAAGAGTGAAAGCGTTTTTAGGAGCGTTAGAGTTTCAAGAGAATGAATATGAAGAGCTTAAAGAGCTTTATGAGAGCTTAAAAACCAAGCAAAAGCCCCACACTTTGTTCATTTCTTGCGTGGATTCACGAGTCGTGCCTAATTTAATCACCGGCACTAAACCGGGCGAATTGTATGTGATCCGCAACATGGGCAATGTGATCCCCCCTAAAACAAGCTATAAAGAATCCCTTTCTACCATTGCGAGCATTGAATACGCTATTGTGCATGTGGGCGTTCAAAATTTAATTATTTGCGGGCATAGCGATTGTGGGGCTTGTGGGAGCATTCATTTAATTGATGATGAAACCACCAAAGCTAAAACCCCTTACATTGCAGACTGGATACAATTCTTAGAGCCTATTAAAGAAGAATTAAAAAACCACCCGCAATTCAGCAACCACTTCGCCAAGCGTTCATGGCTTACAGAGCGTTTGAATGTGCGCTTGCAACTCAACAACCTCTTAAGCTATGATTTCATTCAAGAAAGAGTGATAAATAACGAATTAAAAATTTTTGGTTGGCGCTATATCATAGAAATAGGCAGGATTTATAATTATAATTTTGAAAGCCATTTTTTTGAGCCGATTGAAGAAACCATTAAACAAAGGAAAAGTCATGAAAACTTCTGAAACAAAACTCCCTAAATCCGTTTTAATCGCTGGCCCATGCGTCATTGAGAGCTTAGAAAATCTAAGAAGTATCGCTACTAAATTACAACCCCTAGCCAGCAACGAGCGATTGGATTTTTATTTTAAAGCGAGTTTTGATAAGGCGAATCGCACGAGTTTAGAGAGTTACAGAGGGCCTGGTTTAGAAAAAGGCTTAGAAATGTTACAAACCATCAAAGATGAATTTGGCTATAAAATTTTAACCGATGTGCATGAGAGCTATCAAGTAAGCGCAGCGGCCAAAGTGGCGGATATTTTACAAATCCCGGCGTTTTTGTGCCGCCAAACGGATCTGATTGTAGAAGTGAGCCAAACTAACGCTATTGTCAATATCAAAAAAGGGCAATTCATGAACCCAAAAGACATGCAATATTCTGTCTTAAAAGCCCTTAAAACAAGAGATAAAAGCATTCAAAGCCCCACTTATGAAACGGCGTTAAAAAATGGCGTGTGGCTGTGTGAAAGGGGGAGCAGCTTTGGGTATGGGAATTTAGTGGTGGATATGCGCTCTTTAAAAATCATGCGAGAGTTTGCCCCTGTGATTTTTGACGCTACTCATAGCGTGCAAATGCCAGGGGGAGCGAACGGAAAAAGTTCAGGAGACAGCTCTTTTGCCCCTATTTTAGCGAGAGCTGCGGCTGCGGTGGGGATTGATGGGTTGTTCGCTGAAACACACATTGATCCTAAAAACGCCCTAAGCGACGGAGCGAACATGCTAAAACCTGATGAACTGGAATTTTTAGTAACCGACATGTTAAAAATTCAAAATTTATTTTAAAGGAATTTCATGCAAATCATAGAAGGGAAATTGCAATTACAAGGGAATGAAAGAGTCGCTATTTTAACATCGCGCTTCAATCATATCATCACAGACAGATTAAAAGAAGGGGCGATGGATTGCTTTAAAAGGCATGGGGGCGATGAGAATCTTTTAGATCTCGTGCTGGTGCCTGGGGCTTATGAATTGCCTTTGATTTTAGACAAATTGTTAGAGAGTGAAAAATACGATGGCGTGTGCGTTTTAGGAGCCATTATTAGAGGGGGGACTCCGCATTTTGACTATGTGAGCGCGGAAGCGACTAAGGGCATTGCTAGTGCGATGCTCAAATACAGCATGCCGGTAAGCTTTGGCGTGCTGACCACAGACAATATTGAACAAGCGATTGAAAGAGCGGGCAGTAAAGCCGGTAATAAGGGCTTTGAAGCGATGAGCACCCTCATTGAATTGTTAAGCTTGTGCCAAACTCTCAAGGGTTAAAATGGCGACACGAACTCAAGCCAGGGGGGCTGTGGTTGAATTGTTGTATGCGTTTGAGAGCGGTAATGAAGAAATTAAAAAAATCGCTTCCAGCATGTTAGAAGAAAAAAAGATTAAAAACAACCAGCTCACTTTCGCCTTAAGCCTTTTTAATGGCGTGTTAGAAAGAATCAATGAAATTGACGCCCTCATTGAGCCGCATTTAAAAGACTGGGATTTCAAGCGATTAGGGAGCATGGAAAAGGCGATTTTACGCTTAGGAGCGTATGAAATTGGCTTCACGCCCACACAAAACCCTATCATCATCAACGAATGCATAGAGCTTGGCAAACTCTACGCTGATCCTAACACCCCTAAATTTTTAAACGCTATCTTGGATTCTTTGAGCAGAAAGCTCGCTCAAAAACCCTTGAATTGA